>CAYZQM010000082.1:12482-21439 GCA_964480175.1 uncultured Sandaracinaceae bacterium | reverse complement strand
CTGCAAGCCCAGAGCGAGCGTGATGCATCGCAGAGGCCTGGGCTTCCCTTCGCGCGTGAATGCTGGACAGCATGCGGGCATGGCCGTCCGCGCTCTTCTCGTGCTCGCCCTCCTCTCCGTGGCCGCTTGCGACGAGCCCATCGAGGCCATCGACGCCGGCGGCGACACGCCCAGGCCCGATGCCGGGAGCGATGCCGGGCCGCAGCCCTTCACCGTCGAGCGCTTCTGCCCGGGCTCACCCGGCTGCGAGACCGGCGGCGAAGTGGGCCTGGAGGCCGGCGCGGCGCGCCTGCCGATCGCGCCCGACCTGTCGGCGGCCGAAGTGCTGATCATCGATGTGAACGGCAACGGCGAGCTCGACGAGGGCGACGGCGACACGTTCCGCGATCTGAACGGCAACGGGAGCTTCGACGGCGAGTGGATCGCGGGCTTCGGCACTGGGCGCGGCGCCACCGCGATCCACGAGGAGAACCCGCCTTGGGCGCGGGCGCTCGTCCTGCGGAACGGCGACGTGACCATCGCGTTCGTCGCGCTCGACTGCGTCGGGCTCTTCGTCGACGAAGCCGACCTCATCCGCGAGCGCGTCGCCGAGCTCGCGCCGGACGTCGACTACGTCGTGGTCTCCGCGACCCACGATCACGAAGGTCGCGACACCGTGGGGATCTGGGGCGCCTCCGCCGCCGACAGCGGCTACTCCGAGGCGTACATGACGTTCCTTCGCGAGCAGGCCGCGCAGGCGATCGCGATGGCGCACGGCTCGCTCGAGGCGGCGAACGTGGAGAACGCGAGCTTCTTCCTGCGCGACGTGGACGTCTCGTCGGAGGACGGCGTGCAGAACGACGTGCTGCGCTACGTGGGCGACAACCGCGATCCGTTCCTCTTCGACGATCAGATCCGGGTCATGCGCTTCGTCGCGGAGGACGGCGCGTTCGGCGACGGCGGTGAGACGATCTCGACGCTGGTGAACTACGCCGCGCATCCGGAGTACGAGGGCTCGCGCAACACCGTGATGTCGAGCGACTTCGCGGGCTGGATGCGCAACGGGATCGAGGACGGCGCGCTCGGGCCCGACGGAGAGATGCACCCGGGCGTGGGCGGCACGACGGTCTACATCAACGGCGCGCTCGGGGTGCAGATCGGACCGAACTTCATCCACCCGGCGGAGTGGGACGGAACGCCGGTGGCCGACGAAGGCGAGGCGGCCGCGCGCGTGGTGGGCGAGCAGCTCGCCTACCACGTGCTCGCGTCGCTCGATACGCCGCGTGAGGAGCTCGACTCGTTCCCCCTCGCCTTCCGCACGACGCGCTTCTTGCTCGCGGTGGAGAACCGCTTCTATCACATCGCCTTCGCCACCGGCCTCTTCGGGCTGCGCGAGCTCTTCGGCTACGACCCGGCTCGCAGCGTCAGCCCGCGCAACCAGCCCTTCTTGCGCACCGAGGTCGCGGTGATCGACATGGGCCGAACCCAGATGATCACCAGCCCGGGCGAGATCGATCCCGTGCTCTTCGTGGGGCCTGAAGGCGATCGCGCCTTCACGCCGCCGGGTCGTCCGGTGGTCGATCCGGATCAGGAGACCCCCGCCGATCTCTCGCTGGCGCCGCGCACCGGTCACCTCTTGGATCTCGCGCGCGACGACGCGGCGGCGTTCGACGACGTGTGGCTCCTCGGCTGCACCAACGACTTCGTCGGCTACTTCGTCGCGCCCTTCGACTACGAGCTCGGCTCGACGCCCTACCTCGTCGAGGCGCCGGGCGATCACTACGAAGAGACGAACTCGCTGGGCCCGACCGCGTGGCCCGAGGTCGAGCGCATGACGGGCGCGCTGCTCGACGCCGAGCCGTGATGCGACGCTCGATGCGCGCTCCTTCATTCGTCGCCCTCCTCGTGTGCCTCGCTGGGTGCGACGTGACGCCCCGGGTGATCGACAGCCGCTACGACGCGGGCGCCCTCGCGCGCGACGCGCCGGGGCTGGACGCGCCGGGCGTCGATGGCGGCGCGCGCGACGGCGGCATCGATGCAGGGGGCGACGCGGGCTGCACGCTGGAGGATCCACCGACCCCGGCCGCGTGGGTGCCCGTCGACACCGGCGGCCCCGCGGGCGAGTCGCTGAGCGCGTGCCTATCGCGCGTGGGCAGCCGCACCGACGATCGCTTGCCCGAGTCGCAGCGCTACGAGGTGACGACGTTCGGCGGCCCTGGCGACGAGCAGCCGACCGCGTGCGGCGGCATGGACGCCGACGGCACCTGGTACTACGCGGCGAACCGACAGCGCTTCGCGTGCGGTCAGCGGGTGCGCTTGGTGACGCCCGATCGCTCGGAGTGCGTGGTCGTCGAGGTCGCGGACCTCGGACCGAACGCGTGCGTGGAAGAAGCCGGCGGTCAGCCGCTCTGGGACGTCTCGCCGCTCGCGGCGCAGGCGCTCTTCGGGGTGACCTCGGTCGGCTACTCGGAGCACCGCGCGGTGCTCGGCGCGCCGGTGGGCAGCGCGAACACGTTGGGCCCGTGCACCCCGCCCGCGGGCGCGGACCTACGGGGCTTCATCGGCGGGCCCTGCACCAGCGACGCGGACTGCAGCTACACCGGCGGCACGTGTCTGCGCGACGGGTTCGCCTCCGGCTACTGCACCCTCGCGTGCCCGACCGGCTCGTGCCCCGATCGCGCGGGCGCGTTCGCGTTCACCGGGTGCGCCATGCTGGCCGGCGCTCCCAACTGCGCGGCGCGCTGCGACTACACCCTGTTCGAGACCGGCTGCCGCGAAGGCTACGGCTGCGAAGAGGTCCCGCACCCGACCAATCCGTCGGGCACCGCGAGACGGGTGTGCCTACCCCTCACCTGCCGCTGACCGAGCGAAGCGCGAGACAGACGGAGAGACAGCGTTCCAACGCGACCCTCGTGAACGTGGTCGTGAACGTGATCGTGAACGTGAACGAAGCCGACGATCACGCGGCTGACCGAAAGGCCGTTCACGACCACGACCACGAACGACCACGTTCACGTTTGGAGATCGCGTACGTGAACCGCACCGACACTCACGCGGCCGATCGTGCGGGCGTTCACGACCACGTTCACGTTTGGAGATCGCGTACGTGAACCACACCAACGATCACGCGGCCGATGGAGCGGCCCTTCACGACCACGTTCTGGTACGCCGTCAGTGCCTCAGAACGCGCCGCCCGGGATGCCCATCGGATCGCGCGGGTCTGGCGTGCTGAAGTCGCCCGCGACTCCGTCGCTCCCGCGCAGCGTGCGGTCGAAGATGATCTGGCCCGTGCCCTCGATCGGCCAGTAGGCCAAGAGGCCCGCTGCGCTCGGCGAGACCACGCCGAAGCGCCTCGCGTCGAGCACCGCGGGATCAATGGTGGCGCCCCAGAGCCTGACTTCGTCGAGATCGCCGTCGAAGCTGCACAGCAAGAGGGGCGTGTTGTTGAACGCCAAAAAGACCGGCCCGGGCAGCGTTGCTGCGCCGACCTGCGCGGCGTCCACGTAGAGCTCGAGGTCGTAGCGACCGTCGGCCGTCGCGCGGATCATGATCGCGATGTGGGTGTACACGCCGAGGTGATCGGCGAAGGGCACCGCGACCGACTGCGAGAGGGTGCCGGTACCCCAGCCGGTGCGCAGCACCGTCGCCGCGCCCGTGCCCTCGACGACGATCTCGAGGTGCCGACGGTTGCCAGGCTCTCCCTTGCGCGCGATCACCCCGGGACCGCGCACCAGCGCCCAGAGCTCCAGCGTGATCACCTCGGTCGAGAGCACCGGACGATCGGGGATGGTGATCACCGTCGAGGTCGTGCAGCGACGCGCCATCGACGTGGGCGGACGGCCCGCATCCCGCCCGGCGTCGAAGCCCGCGTCGAACGGCGGCGGCGTGTCGCGCCCGGCATCGCGGCCCGCGTCCCGACCGGCATCGCGACCCGCATCACGCGTCGGCGCGTCGACCCCGACATCGAAGCTCGCGTCGCGCCCCGCATCGAAGCGGCCGCCGTCGAAGGGGCCGCCGTCGGTCCCCGGCGCATCGACCCCGGTGTCGAAGCGCGGCGCGTCGCGAGGCGCATCGAAGCTCGCGTCCACCGGACCGACGTCGATGGGGCCCACGTCGCGGCCCGCGTCCAAGCCGAGCGGCGTGTCGCGGCCCGTGTCGAAGAGCGGGGCGTCGACGCCCGCATCGAAGCCGAGCGGTGCGTCGCGGCCCGCATCGAAGCCGAGCGGCGCGTCCGCGTCGGCGCCTCCGTCTCGAGGCCCGGTATCGCCGAACGCATCGGGCCTGGGCGCGTCGAGCCCGAACGCATCGGGCCCCGGCGCGTCGAGCCCGCCCACGCAGCCGCGCAGCGGATCGCACACCAGCCCGGGCGCGCAGCCGTCGGGACGCGGCACGAACGTGCACCGCTCGAGCACGCAGCGCGCGTCGGCGCAGGCGACCGACGAGATCCCACACTCCTCATCCGTCGTGCACGGCGCGCCCTCCAAGAGGTGCGACTGATAGCAGCCCGAGACCGCGACGAGCGCGGCGCTGAGGAAGAAGGAGAGGCGAAGCGGGGCGAGCACCAGCCGGCAACTCTAGCCCGAAGCGCCCGCGGCTACGAATCTCGGACGATCAGCCGCGCGTAGTGCCGTCCGGCGCGCACCACGTGGGCCCCGCCTTCGAGCTGAGCCTTCGGGTCGCGCACCCGCTCTCCGTCGACCTCGACGGCGCCTTGCTCGATCTTGCGGCGCGCGTCGCTGTTGCTGCTCGCGAGCTGGGCGGCCACGAGGCCCGCGATGAGCCCCGAGGCGCTCAGCTCGACGCTGGGCATCTCGTCGGGCGCTTCCTTCTTGCTGAACTGCTTGTCCCACGCGGCCTTGGCGGCCTCGGCGGCCTCGGGACCGTGGAAGCGCGACGCGATCTCCACCGCGAGCGCCATCTTGGCGTCCTTGGGGCTCGCCTCGCCGCGCTCGCACGCCTCGCGCAGCGCCTTCTGCTCGGCGCTGCTCTTGCTCGAGAGCAGCTCGTAGTACCGCCACATCACTCCGTCGGCGAGGCTCATGAGCTTGCCGACCTGCTCGGTCGCGGGCTCGCTCACGCCGACGTAGTTGTCGAGCGACTTGCTCATCTTGTCGCCGACCACCTTGCCGTCGACGACCCGCGCGTTGATGCCCTCGAGGATGGGCATGGTCATCACGATCTGCGGCGGGAGCCCCGACTCCTTCATCAGGTCGCGGCCCACCATCAGGTTGAAGAGCTGATCGGTGCCGCCCATCTCGACGTCGCACTCGAGCTTCACCGAGTCGTGCCCCTGCGCGAGCGGGTAGAGCAGCTCGTGCAGCGAGATGCTCGAGCCCTCCTCCCAGCGCGTCTTGAAGTCTTGGCGCTCCATCATGCGCGCCAGCGTGTACTTGCCGGCGAGACGCACGACGTCCGCGAAGTTCATGGGGCCGAGCCAGCCCGCGTTGTGCTCCACCCGCGTTCTTTCGGGGTCGAGGATCTTGAACGCCTGCTCCGCGTAGCTGCGAGCGCCTTCCTGGATCTCCTCGGGCGTCAGCGGAGGGCGCGTCTTGTTCTTGCCGCTGGGATCGCCTATCGAGGCGGTGAAGTCGCCGACCACGAAGATGACCTCGTGCCCCAGCTCCTGGAACTGGCGCATCTTGCTCATCACCACGGTGTGACCGAGGTGCAGATCGGGCCGCGTGGGATCGAAGCCGACCTTGACCTTGAGCGGCCGGCCGAGCTTCAAGCGCTCGAGCAGGTCCTTGGGGGACACGAAGTCGACCACGCCGCGCGAGAGCTCGGCGACTTGTTCTTCCGGAGACATCGCGGGCGCCTCAGTCCTCGTCGTCGTCGTCGTCACTGCCGCCTTCGACGGCGGACTCGGGGACCTTGGCGACCAGCTCCTTGAGCTCCTTGCCGACCTTGAAGTGCGGCTTGCGCTTCTCGGTCACGGTCACGGGCTCGCCGGTGCGCGGGTTGCGACCCTCGTACGGTCGGCAGTCGCGCACGGTGAAGCTCCCGAAGCCTCGGATCTCGATCCCGTCACCGCGCTTGAGGGAGTCGACCATGGTGTCGAACACGCAGTTCACGACCTGCTCCGCGCGGCTCTTGGTGATCTTCAGCTGGCGTGCGACGGACTCGATGAGCTCGGACTTGGTCATGCTGGCTTCCCACACGGACGACGATCGATCGGGGTGAGGCGGCCGAAGATAAAGGGCTCCGAAGATCGGGTCAATCACGGGTTGAGAAGCGAATCCGCGCACTTGTGCTTCGTCCGCGACACCTCCTCCGCCTACGGGCGAGGGGCCCCGCGCTCGGCGCCGACCGAGCGAAGAGCGCCGTTTACCCTCGCAGCGCATTTCGATATGGTCCGCGCCTCCGCCCGGGAGCCGGGCCGTACCAGAGAGAAGCCACCATGAGCGACGACCTCAACGACCTCCCGCCCGTCCCCGATCTCCCCGCTGGCGACGACGACCTCGCCGCCGCGAGCTCCGCCGTCTCGGGGCTCGACGACGATCAGGCGCTCAAGCAGATCGGTCGGCGCACCGGCTGGTTCGGGCGCATCACCGCGCTCCTGATGGTGACGGGCGCGCTCGGGCTGGGCGCGTTCTACTACCACCGCAGCACGGTCGGTGAAGCGCAGCGCGCGGCGTACCAGCGCCTGCAGGGCCCCGTCGCCGACGGCGGCGCGGAGACCGAGGCGGAGTTCTTGGCGGCCGTGCGCGAGATGCTCGCCGAGGGCATCGCCGACAACGAGCTGCGCAGCGAGATGATCGCGGAGCTGGGCGAGCACCGCGACGCCGACGCCGTCCCCCTCCTCATTCCCTTCCTCGACACCGCGGGCCTCATGCGCGCGGACTCGGCGCGCGCGCTCGCGCGGATCGGCTCGCCGGCCGCCGACGTCGCGAAGCCCGAGCTCCTGCGCGTGCTTCCGTCGTGCGACGAGCGCGATCGGACGCCGGTGGTCTGGGCGCTCGCCGTGCTCAACGAGCCGGCGGCGGCCGACGCGATCGTCGACGAGTTCGCCCTCGGTCACCTGTCCGGTCAGTACGGCTTCGATCCTCGGATCATCTCGACCGTGCTGGGCCCGAGCCGCCTCGCGGGCCTCACCGAGCACGAGAACGCCGGCGTGCGCGTGCTGGTCGCGCAGGCGCTGAGCGAGATCGGCACCCCCGACGTGATCGATCCCCTCACCCAGCTGCTCGACGACGAGGAAGACAACGTCCGTCGCCAGGCGGCCGCGGGCCTCGGCCGGATCGGCGATCCCCGCGCCGCCGCGCCGCTCTTCGCCGCGATGGCCTCGACCCCGAGCATGCGCGTGGTGGTCGTCGACGCGCTCCGCCGCAGCACCGGGGCGCGCGGTCTCGGCGTGCTCTTGAGCTCGGCCACCGACGAAGAGACCCAGCTGCAGCTCGCGACGATGCTGCGCAACACCCACGATCCTGCCTCGGCCGACCCGTTGGCGTCGCTGCTCGCGCACTCGAACGAGCTGGTGCGCATCGAGGCGGCGCGCGGCCTCGCGGCGCTCGGCGACGCGCGGGCGGTGCCGGTGCTGCTCACGCTGGCGCAGGGCGAGTCGCTCAACACCGCGCGTGACGCGCTCGACGATCTGAAGCTCGTGACCTCGCCCGAGGTGGCCCCCGCGCTCATCCCGATGCTCGAGGGCGACCAGTTCATGGCGCGCCGGTCGGGCGTGATGAGCGCGCTCGGCAACACCGGATCGCCTGAAGCCGCCCGCGCGCTGATGCGGCACCTCGAGGGCGACGACATGCCCACGGCGGCCGCGGCGCTCGCGGACCTTCAGTCCGACGAGGCGTTCACCGCGCTCCTGCGCCTGATCCCGCGTCCCCGCGACGAGGACTGGTCGCAGTACGACGGGATGTGCGGCGTCGTCCACGAGCCGCAGCTCAACATCCGCACCGGCGCGATCCGCGCGATCGGGCGCTACGGCCGGCCCGACGAGGACGCGGTCGAGGCGCTCACCACCATCGTCGAAGACCCGCAGGACGACGTGCGGCTGCGCTCGGAGGCGGGCGCGGCCCTCGGTGGGCTGGCGGACGACGCCGTGCTCGAGATGCTGATCGGCAAGATCCAGCAGACCGATCTCGACGAGGCGGCGCGCCGCTTCTACCTGAACGCGCTGTGGCAGCAGCCGAGCCGCGCGCTCGCCGGCCGCCTGCTCGACATGATCGAGAACCCGGCGACCCCGCCCGACGTGCGCCGCCCCGCCGCGATCGCCGTCGGCTACACGGCAGACCCGGCGAACGACGCGCGCCTCATCGCGATGCTCGCCGGCGACATGCGCCGCGACGCCGCGTTCGCGATCTTGCTGGGTGGCAGCGACGAGGCGGCCGAGGCGCTGGGCGCGCGCATCGCGTCGGATCCCGATCTTCGGGACGCGCTGCAGCAGGGCCTGGTCCACGCGGAGACCGACTGGTTCAACCTGATCCGCACGGACACCTGGGACTCGGGTGAGGTGCACCGGCGCCTGCGCGTCGCGCGGATCCTCAACGGGCTCGAGGGCGACAACCGCTTCGGTCTCCCGTGGACCGAGACGATGACGCGCCTGCAGGGCGGCTACGGCGGCCACAACGGCCTGCGCAGCGCGGCGATCCGCACCCGGCTCTACGGCGACCTCACCGGGGAGGATCCCGAGGTGCGCGCGCTCGCCGCCGACGTGCTCGGCGCGATGAACGAGATGGGCCTCTTGATGGCCGCCCGCGACGCGGGTGGCCCGGGCGCCGACGAAGCGCGCCGCAAGCTGATGGAGATCAACCGCGCCTCCAGCGAGAGCTGATCCCCAGCCGAGCCGAACGAACGGGCGCGACGTCACCAGACGCCGCGCCCGTTTCGTTTGGGGAGTGCTCGCACCGTCGCTCGACGCGTCCGCAGATCCCGCGCCGCGCCTCACCAGCCCGGAGTACGCTCTCGCCCGATGGAGGTGAACCCGCTGCTCTCGTGGCTCATCGCGCTCGTGAGCGGATGGGTCCTGGTGC
>CAYZQM010000082.1:6063-12472 GCA_964480175.1 uncultured Sandaracinaceae bacterium | reverse complement strand
CGGGTCGGAGGCAAGCTGGCGCGGCGCATGGGCGCGACACCGCCCCAGCAGATCGCGGCCGCCTTTCTCTTCGCGCTCTCGCTTCGCATCGCGCTGCTCGCCGCGGTGCTGCAGCTCTCCGCCGATGGCGCGCCGATCGAGATCGACTGGTGGATGGTCGTGGGCCAGGCGTGGGTCGGCGCAGGGCTGTGGACCGCCATGGACCGGATCGCGCTCGAGAAGCGCCCCGACCCCTACGCATCCCCCGGACGTTGGGGCACGTATGCCCTCGGCGCGCTCGCGGCGACGCCGGTCGTCGCCGTCGCCGCGCTCGTCGTCATCGTGCTCGTGGCGCGGCCCTACGCGGCCCACGAAGTAGAAGTGCGCCTGGAGGTGGCGCGCGAGCACGTCGATGCCTACGACGATCCAGCGCGGTGCGCTGAAGCCATCGACCGCTTCTCCGACCTGGCGGAACGAGATCGCGTGTCGATGCGCGCAGGTGGTGTGGGGCTGTGGCTCGACTCCGTCGTTCGCGAGCACCTGTCACGCGATGCGGGATGGCGCCTGTGGTGCACCTACGCCATCGGCGTCGCCGACGGCGAAGGACAACCTCCCGACATGGTCGACGAGGTGATGGCGGCTGCAGAATGAGCGCGCCCTGAGGCCGAGTCCGGGCGCGGCCGCACTCGGGGCACGGGCGGGCGGCCTGCGCTATGCCTCATGCCGTGCGGTCTCGGCTCCTCGTGTGTGCGTTCGGCGCGCTCATCATCCTCACCGGCTCCGGCGGCTCGTGCTCGGAGGGAAGTCGCGAGCCCACGACGCCGAGCGTCCCGGAGGTCGCCGCTCCGGCGCTCGGTGACGCGACCCTGCGCCTCGTGGTGATCACCGATCTGATGGGGATGCTCGAGCCCTGCGGCTGCACCAGCCGCCCGCTCGGCGGCATCGACGGCCTGAGCGCAGCGCTCACCGCCGCGCGACGTGAAGATGGCGACACGCTCTTCCTCGCGGCGGGCGATCTCTTCTTCGGCGCCACGCATCCCTCCGATCTGCCCGGCGCGGAGACGCAGGAGCTGTGGCGCGCCGAGCTCGTCGCCGACCTCTTGTCCGACTTCGAGCTCGCCGCGGGCGTGCCCGGCACCCACGACGTCGAGGGCGACCTCCCCCGCTTCCTCGCGCTGCGCTCGCGCGCACGCTTCCCGATCCTGGGCGCCGGGGTGAGCTTCACCCCGTCCACGCCGGCGACCGAAGACGCCGCGCCCGCGCCGGTTCCGCCGCTGCCCGGGCACCGCGTCGTCGAGATCGGCGGTCGGCACGTGGGCTTGGTCGGCATCAGCGCGATGACCGCGCTCGGCGTCAGCGGACCGACCGATCTCGTCGACGTCGCGCGCACCGAAGTCGCGGCGACGCGCACCGACGGCGCCGACTTCGTGATCGTGCTCTCGACCACCGACCGTCGCACGGCGCGACGCATCGCCGGGCTCGCGGGCGTGGACCTGGTCATCGAGGGCGCGCGCGACGAGGCCGAAGTGCGACCGCCCGCCGAGAGCGAGGGCGCCCCGGTGCTCACCGCCGGGCGTCACGGCCAAGGGCTGCTGGTCGTGGACCTGCATCACCTCGACGCCCTCGGCGAGAGCGCACGGCTGCGGGACGTCTCGGTGTGGACCCGCACCGTCGAGCGCGATCGACTCCTCGAGCAAGCCGCCGAGCTGCGCACCCGGCTGAGCGAGTGGGAGGCCGCGGGCAGCGCGAACGAGGCCGACCTCGCGGATGTGCGCGCGCGCTTGGCCGAGCTCGAGCAGGGCGTCGCGCGCACCGTCGCGGCGCCCGACACCAGCGGGCCGACGCTGTCCATCCGCTACCAAGAGCTGCCGCCCGACGCGACGCGCGATCCTTCGGTGCGCGCGCGCATGGACGAGCTCTTCCGCCGGGTGAACGTCCACAACCGCGAGGCGTTCGCCTCGCACCTGCCGACGCCCGCGCCCGAGGGCCGCCCGCACTACGTGGGCACCCCGACGTGCGGCGGCTGCCACGCGGAAGAGCTGACGTGGTGGCGCACCACGATGCACGGCCACGCCTACGCGACGCTCGTCGAGCGCAACAAGGAGTTCAACCTCGACTGCGTGGGTTGTCACGTCACCGGCTACGAGATGCCCGGGGGCTCGACGGTCTCGCACGTCGGCGCGCTGCAGGACGTGGGCTGCGAGAACTGCCACGGCCCCGGCAGCATGCACGTCGAGAGCCCGCTCGAGGCGCCGGTGAACGTGCACCGTGACATGGCCGAGGACACCTGCTTGCGCTGCCACACGCCCGAGCACAGCGATCGCTTCCACTACCCCACCTACCGCCGGATGATGATGAGCGCCGAGCACGGTGGGCTCCCTGAGGCGGAGTGAGCGGCGGAGTGAGCGGCAGCGAGCACGCCCGCGCGCTCGCCACGACCGCAGGCATCATCGCGATCAGCTCGATGACCGCCGTCTTCTCCTCGTGCGTGCGCCCCACCCACGAGCACTCGAGCTTCACCATCACGCGGTCTCGGCACGCCGGCGCGGAGACAGAGGTCGCGCGCGAGCCCGACGCACCGGAGCCGGAGCCGCCCGCCGAGCCGTCGATCGCCCCGGACGATCGCGAGCCCATCGAGGTGCTCGAGGGGCGGGCGAGCTACTACGCCGACCGGTTCGAGGGACGCTCGACCGCGAGCGGCGAGCCGTACCGAGCCGCGGAGCTGACCGCGGCCAGCCGGGACCTACCCTTCGGCACCGTGGTGCGCGTCGTGCGCGTCGACACGGGCGCGAGCGTCGTGGTGCGGGTCAACGACCGCGGGCCCTTCGGCGACCACAGCCGCATCCTCGACTTGAGCCGTGCCGCGGCCGAGCAGCTCGACATGATCCGCGCCGGCGTCATCGAGATCCGCGCCGAGATCCTCGAGCGCGGCGAGGGCCGCCGGCGCCGCTGACCGCGCGCGTGCTGCCGCCCGGGATCGCACGCAACCTCGCACGTGCTCCACGGCGCGGCGGAAGGCTCGTAGTCAGCCGCAAGACTCCGTCGTGGTCAGCCGCAAGACTCCGTCCCGGTCACCGCGCGCGGCGCAGCGTCGCCCTCGCACTGGAGCGTGCACGAGCTCGCCGTACGGCAGTCGACGTTGCACGACGCGGTGCACGTGACCACGCAGGTGGCGCCCTCGCTGCACACGACGTTGCTGCTCGCGCCGACGGTCGCGTCGCAGCTCGCGCCGACGCACTCGACGTTGGAGCTCTCCGCGGTCACGACCTCGCAATCGCTCCCCATCGGGCAGTCGACGTTGCAGGACTCCTCGCAGGTGTAGTCGCACGTGCCCGACATCCCGCAGTCGAGGTTGCAGCTGCCGGCGCACACGTCGGCGCAACGCGCGCCATCGGCGCAGGTGCAGTCGGTCTCGCCGCCCCCGCAGGTGCACCCCGGCCCGGGACAGGTGGAGACGGACGCGTCGCCGTCGATGACGGATCCATCGGTGCTGCAGCCGGCGATCACGGTGAGGGTCAGCGAGAACAAGGAGCAAGCGAACGAACGGGTCATGGTGAGAACCTCCTGAGCTCTGGGTGCCTCGGACCCGCTGCTCGTCTCACGAAAACTCATGGGAGCAGCAGCGCGACGGTGCCGCGAGCATCGAGCCAGAAGTCCCCGAAGCGCGCCGCGAGCGCGCCGTTCGCCAGCGCACCGGTGCCGAGGAGCGCGCCGCCTCCTTCGACGTCGAGACCGACGCGCACCCAATCCCCGAGGCGCACGCCCACACCGCCGGCGGCGCCCACCCCCAGCCACGGGCCGACGTGCGTGTGTCCCGCGCTGCCCGCGTCGCTCGCCGCGCCGACGAACACGACGAGCCCGCCGCGCAGCGCCGGCCCCGCGCCGAGCTCGACGACGCCGAGCCAGCCTCCGAAGCGCAGCGACGCGCCGAGCGAGAGCACGCCCGCGTCGATGGATCCCGCGGGCACGGTGACTCGGCCGATGCCGCCCTCGACATCGATCACCAGCGCGAGCGGCTCCGGCAGCGGCACCTCGGCGACGATGCCCACCGCGCCCAGCACGAGCGGCGGGACGCCCGCGACCGACACCCCGCCTTCGATCCCGATCCAGGCGGGCCGCGCCGCTGGCGCTGCGCTCGGCGGCGGCGAGCCGGGCGGCAGGGGCGGCGGCAGCGCCGCCTCGCTCAGCTCGACCACCGCGATCGCTATCCGGCGCAGCTCGCGCAGAGGCTCTCCTTCCACGCGCTGCTCGAGCGCGCTCGCACCGCGCACCCGCACGATCGCTGCGTCCGGCTCACAGACCAGCGCGACCGTGATCGCGCCGCGCGCGAGCGCGAGGCGCACGTCGTCGCTCGCGGCGCCGAGCTCCACACGCAAGCGCGCATCGAGCTGAGGCCCGAGCTCCTCGGAGCAGCCCTCGCTCGTCACCGGAGGCTGCGCTCGCGCGGACACGGCGGGTGTCGCCGCGAGAAGCACGGCGCACAGGGACAGCAACGGTCGGCTCAATTCGAGGGCGCCTCCAGCAACGCGCGCACCCGGGGCGCCCAGCGTCCCTCGGGATGCGCGGAGAGATAGCGCGAGGCGGCCTCACGGGCCGCGGCGTGATCGCCCGCGCTCGCGTGCTCCAGCGCGGCGCGACCGAGCGCGTCCTCCGCGAGCGAGCCGCGGGGATCCATCGCGTGGGCGCGCGTCAGCTCGACGGCCGCCTCCCGATGGCGACCGAGCTGCGCGAGAAGACGACCGCGGGTGAACGAGGCGACCGGGGCCCGAGCGTCGGCGGGATGCTCGGCGAGCACGCGATCGAGATACGGCAGCGCGGCGGTGAGGTGCCCCGACAGGCGCGCGACGTCCGCCGCGAGCAGGAGGTCCTCCACCCGATCGACGGCGGGCTCGTCGCGCAGCGCGACGAAGGCGTCGTCGTAGCGCTCAGCGCGCGCGAGGAGCCGCCAGTTGCCCTCGAGCGCCGGGGCCTCGACCTCCGCGGGGGCTTCAGCGACCGCACGGTGCGCCCTCGATGCGGCGGTCGCCGGAACGCTCGCGACGGCCGTGGGCACGGCGTTGCCCGGAGCACCGTCGCCGTCGGACAGCTCGGCGTCGCCTTCGGACGGCTCGGTGTCGCCCAGCGCGGCGTCGCCCTCGGATGATTCGGCGTCGCGCTCGGGAGGCTCGCTCATCGACAGCTCGCTCGCGCCGTCGGGGAACGTGCCCTGCTCCCCTGCCGCGAGCTCGGTACGCCCTCCGGGCCAAGCGACTCGGACCCGCCCCCGCTCGACCACCACGCGCATCCGCGCGTCCTCGACGAGCTCCACCGAGAACGCGGTCCCCAGCACGGTCACGGTGACATCGCCCGCGCGCACCTCGAACGTGCGCTCCGGACGCCGGGTGACGTCGCAGCGGATGACGCCCCGGGCAGCTCGGACCCGCACCCGGCTCGGCGACACCTCCTCGAGAACCGCCGCGCCGTCTTCGCTCTGTTCGATGCGAGAGCCGTCGGCGAGCTCGATGGTCGAGGCGCGGCGCGCGAGCGGCTGGGGCCCCCCCGGCCACGCGACGACGAAGGCCGCGGCGGCCGCGGCGAGCGCACTCGCGCCGAGCAACGCGCGCACCCGACGGCGGCGCACTTCGCGGTGCACTCGCCCTAGCGCGCGCTCGACCTCGGCGGCGTCCCACCGGGCGTCCATCCGCGCGATCAGACGTGCAGCACCGTCCCGCTCAGCGGCCATGGAACACCTCGTCGACAGCCCGCTGGGCCTCCTGGATGCGGCGATGGGCCGTTGCGCGCGAGAAGCCCCCCGCCGCCGCAACCTCCTCCAGCGACTGTCCCTCGACGGCGGAGAGCACCCACGCGATCCTCGCGTCCGCCGACACCGACTCGAGGGCCCGGTAGATCGCGACCACCTGCGCGCGCTCCTCGGCCGAGGCCGACGGATCGAGCAGGCGCTCGTCGTCGATGGGCTCGGGCGCCACGATCAGCGCCCACATGCGGCTGCGCCGCAGGCGACGACGCGCGTGGCGCACGGTGACCGTCGCGAGCCACGCCTTGATCGCGCCCGCGTCCCGCAGCGCCGTCAGCCCCCGCATCGCGTCGACGAAGACGTCCTGCACCAGATCCTCGACCTCCCCGCTCCGCCCGAGGATCCGCGCGCCGATGCGCGCAACGTAGGGGGCGAAGCGCCGGAACACCGCGTCGAGGTCCGATACGTCGACCTCGTGAACGAGGGCCGGTTCGGTCTTCACCAGACGAAGGTGGGGACGCGTGGACGTCACGAGGTCGAAGTGTGCGCCCAACGCGCTTCGTCTCACGGCCTTCGAAGAAAGTTCGCGGGCCGGTCCGGCGCCCGGAGCGCTCCGTCACTCCGGGCAGCGGATCTGGGCGGGGTACGACTCGAGGATCGAGCAGGTCCCCGGGCAGCCCGCGGCGGCGCAGGCGG
>CAYZQM010000082.1:0-6053 GCA_964480175.1 uncultured Sandaracinaceae bacterium | reverse complement strand
CTCGCCGGTGCCCCGGGGCGCGCACGTATCGGTGGAGGCGGGGGCGTGGCTCGCGCCACAGGCGGAGAGGAGCGCGAAGAACAGAAAGGACGCTCGGTGCATGCCCGAGACTGCCCCGTGAGCCGCCCGGCGCAAGGGGCCCCGCAGGATCACTCTGCGGCGCGGGCCCGGCGCGCCTTGCTTCGCCGTAGCTCGCCGGCGCCCAAGTCGACGCCGCGGATCAGATCCATCAGCTCCGCCGCGCCCAGCTTGCCTGCGGCCTCGGTGCCCTCGAGCACGCCACTCGCGAGCGCGCGCTTGTGCGCGTGCAGGCCCATCACGGCCTCTTCGATCGTTCCCTGCGCGACGATCCGTACGACGGTGACGGGCTTGGTCTGCCCGATGCGGTGCGCCCGATCGGTCGCCTGATCTTCGACCGCGGGGTTCCACCAAGGATCGAGGTGGATCACCCAGTCGGCGCCCGTGAGGTTCAGGCCGGTGCCGCCGGCGCGGAGCGAGAGCAAGAACACCTTGCCTTCGCCCGCTTGGAAGCGCGCCACGCGCGAGGCCCGCTCGAGCGCGGGCGTCTCTCCGTCGAGGTAGAGATACGGCGTGCGGCGCGCCTCGAGCGCGCTGCGCACGTAGCCGAGGAGCCGGGTCCACTCGCTGAAGACCAGGGCGCGACCGCCGGCCTTCTCGACGTCGTCGAGCACGGAGAGGAGCGCGGTGAGCTTGCTGCTGCTCGCGCTCGACTCGGGGTGCACCAGCTTCGGGTGACACGCGAGCTGGCGGAGGCGCGAGATGACCGCGAGCATGCGGATCGCGTCGGTGCGCTCGCCCTCGTTGCCGCCCATCATCGCCGAGAGCGCGGCCGCGCGCTCCGCCTCGTACAGGCTCCGCTCCGCGTCGGAGAGCTCGACCGGCTGCAGCACCTCGGTGCGCGCGGGCAGCTCGGGCGCCACGTCCGCCTTGCGACGACGCAGGATGAACGGCTTGACGATCGCGCGCAGGACCTGGTGGGTCTCGTCGTCGCCGTCGAGCTCGATGGGCCGCTGGAAGCGCTCGCGGAAGTCGTCCTCGGGACCGAGCAGACCAGGGGAGATCACGTCGAAGAGCGACCACAGCTCGCCGAGGTGGTTCTCGAGCGGCGTGCCGGTGAGCGCGACCTTGCTCTCGGCCTTCAGCCGCCGCACGGCGCGCCCCCGCTGGGTGCTCGCGTTCTTGAGCATCTGCGCTTCGTCGAGCACCAGCGTCGCCCACTCGATCGGCGAGAGGTGCGAGACGTCGAGCGTCGCGATGTCGTAGCTCGTCACGAGCACCACGCCGGGCCCGAGCTTGTCGAGCTCCTGACGCCGCTCCCGCCCTCGGTAGAGCACGACGCGCAGCGACGGCGCGAAGCGCTCGGCCTCCGCGACCCAATTGGGTCCGACCGAGGTCGGCGCGATCACCAGCGCGGGCCCGGTGCTCGAGCGCTCGAGCAAGAGCGCGAGCGCCTGGATGGTCTTGCCGAGACCCATGTCGTCGGCGAGGCACGCGCCCACGCCCAGCGCGCCGAGTCGAACCAGCCACCGGAAGCCCTCGGTCTGGTAATCGCGCAACGTGCCGACGAGGCCTTCGGGGAGCTCGATCGGCTTCTGCTGCAGCTCGAGCGTGCGGGCGCGAAGGCGCACCCACGCCTCGTCGGCCTCGAGCCGGAGGCCGTCTTCCTCGAGCGCCACGACCAGGTGCGAGAGCGCGGGCGAGAGCTGCATCGTCCCGTCGTCTTGCGCGCGGCCCGCGCGGGCCAGGGCGCTCAAGCGATCACGGAGCTCGGTCTCGATCGCCGCGAACGACCCGTCGGCGAGGCGCACGTAGCGGCGGCGCTCGCGGAGCGCAGCGAGCACCTCGGCGAGCGCGAGGCGCTGGCCGTCGATCTCGATCACTCCGTCGACGGAGAGCCAGCTCGCGGCCGCGCGCACGTTCACGGTGGTGTTCTTCGCGCTCAGCGTGCCGCGCACCGTGCGCCGGCCCTCGGAGCGCCACGAGACCACGAGGTCCTCGCCCGCGTCGCGCGCTCGCAGCACCAGATCGAGGAACTGCTCGTCCTCCAAGATCACGTAAGAGAACGCGCCATCGGCCGCGTGAACGTCGAGCCCGAGGCGCTTGGCCCAGCGGCGCGCGGCCTCCGACTCCTCGTCACGATCGCGCACCGTGGAGACCCGTCGACCCGCGGGGGCATCGTCGATCTCGTCGAGGTGGGCCACGTCGGCGTCGACGGCCTCGAGCGGCGCCACCGGATCGAGGCGCCGCGCGATCACCAGCGCGTCGCCGTCACCGGGCACCACGTCGGGCGCCTCGGGCAGCGGACGAAAGCGCAGCCGCGCTTCGCCGCCGATGGGGCGCGCGGTGAGGTAGAGGTACATCCGCCGATCGGCCTCGACGCTCTCGCCGCGCAGCGACGTCGGCCACTCGAGCGGGATCTGCTCCGCGAGCCCGAAGAGGATCGGCTCCAAACGAGGCAGCTCGGTGCGAGGCACCAGCGCGGCGCCGGCGGCGAGCGTGCGGGCCAGCCGGATGAGCTGCGTCGGGACCTCGGCCACGTCGATGGTGCGGCGGTCTTCGTCGTACGCGAAGCGCTCTCCGTCGAAGACGTCGCGGAGGAACGTCGGGAACGTGAGCGGCGCGGCCGTGCCCACCCGCACCGCGAGCGAGATGCCGCTGGGATCATCCGTCGCGACCACGCGCGCGCGACCGGCGCGCACCACGATCGGCTCGCCGGCCGCGTCCACCACCGACGGCACGCCGACGAGCGCGCGGAACATCGCGCCCGACGAGGTCGACGCGCTGGGCGTACTGCTCCTGGCTCTCGGAGGTGAGCTCGCTGATCGTCCCGAGCTCGCGTGCGCCGCGCGACCACCCGCCGTGCGTCAGCATCTTCTGCCGAAGCGGGGTGATCTCGAGCTGCTCCTCGCGGGTCACCCGGAACGCGATGCGATCGAGCGGCTCGCTGGTGCGCTCCTTCTGGGCGCGCACGAACGTCGAGAGACGACGCAGCGTGCGCTCCCACGCCGGCTCCTCGAGCACGGTGCGGAGCGGTCGATGCAGCGGGTGGGACGCCTCGTGGACCGCGTCGAGCGCGACCTCGATCAAGCGGCGCCGCGTGCCGTCCTCGGAGCCGGGATCGAACGTCACCGCGCCGAGGTGCGCCTCGCCGAGATAGAGCGTCGCGCCGCGCCCTGCGTGATCGTAGGTGAGCACCATCGAGAGCTCGCCCGGATCGAGCTGCACCCGGAAGGGCAGGCTGCGCAGCGGATCCTTGCCCAGGCGCTTGCGCTCGCGGAGCAAGACCTCCGACACCAGCGCGAGCACCGGCGAGAGCGGCGCCTCGCTCCAGCTCTCTTCGCCTCGGTTCTCGAGGCCCGCCGCGCGATCGGCGACGGACTTGGCGACCGCGTCGCGCACCGGCATCAAGACCCAGCTCGGCAGCTGTCCTTCACCCCAGCTCGCGGCGAGCGCGTCCTCGACCGTCAGATCGAGGGGCATGCGGATGAGCACGCGCGGATCGAGGGTCTCGCGCACGAAGGGCTTGGCGCGCTCGCGACCGAGGTGGCTCGCGCCGACGCGCTCGAGCCATCCCGCGACGTCGTGGCGCCCTGCAGGCGGCGCGTGGTTCGAGGTCTGCACCTTCGGACGAAAGACGACGGACCGGATCCCTGCGCTGTGTCGATCGGCGTCGCGAGCCGCGAGCGCGCCGAGGCTCTTGGCGAGCTCGTCGAGCGCTTCGTCGGAGAGCAGGCCGAGGCGCTCGGCGGTCAGCACGTCGCGGAGCGTGCGCTCCTCGACCTCGGGCATCAGGTAGGTGAGCGAGCCGCGGGCGCGGTCCGAGAGGCGACCGAGGACCTCGGCCGCGTTGCGCTCGAAGAAGCCCGGTGGGGCCACGTCGCGCACCCGCGTCAACACTGCTTCGACTCGATCGGGGGCCGCCATGGGGGCCGCCATGGTAGCTGCGCGGACCGAGGGACGCCCGTGTTTCAGCGTCACGGCGCGCGATGACGAGGAACCCCACGGCGGTCTCGTCGTCCCAGGAGTGCAACGTCGCGAACGCGGAGGATTGGAGTATGAAGGCAGCCATGCGAGTCCTGGTCCTCGGCGCGTCCGGCTTCGTGGGCGGCTCCATCGCCCGCGCGGCGAAAGCGCGCGGCGACACCGTGCTCGGGTGGGCGCGCCCTGGGGCGAGCGTCCCCGAGGGCATCGAGCCCGTCTTCGGCTCGGCGCTCGATCCCAACGCGATCGCGCGCGCGGCGGAGGGCGTCGACGTGATGGTCCACGCGATCGGCACGCTCGACGTGACGCTGCCGCCCGACGTGTACCGTTGGCTCTACGTCGCGACCGCGGAGAACGCGCTCGCCGCGGCCAAGCACGCGGGGGTGCAGCGCCTGATCTTCGTGTCGTCGAGCGACGTGACGCTGTCGGAGCAGGACCGGGTGCACTGGGACGAGAAGCGCGAGCTCTCGGGCGAGCCGCTCGGCCCGCGGGCGCGCGCGATCCGGCTCGCCGAAGAGATCGTGCTCGCCAGCTCGGGCAGCGAGCTCGAGACGGTCGCGCTGCGTCCCGGGTGGATCTGGGGCGCGGGCGATCGTTCCCGACTGCCGGGGCTCATCCGCGAGGCGCGCAGCAGCGGCCTGCGCATGTTCGGCGACGGTCGGCAGCTCATCTCGACGACGCACATCGACGTCGTCGCCGAAGCCGCGCTGGCGGCGGCGCGCGTGCCCGGCGCGGCGGGCCAGGCGTACTACCTCACCGACAGCGAGCTGCTCGAGCTGCGCGAGCTCTTCGGCGCGCTGAGTGGTGCGCTCGAGCTGCCGCGGCCGGTGAGCGGGATGCCGGGGGCGCTCGCGTCGCTGCTCTCGCGCGCGGCGCTCGGCGTGCCGCGCGAGGTGCTGACCGAGCGGTGCTACAGCACCCACTTCAACGCGGAGAAGGCGCGGACGGAGCTCGGCATCGAGCCGACGACCACGTTGGAGCAAGGCATGAAGGCGCTGGCGGCGTGGGCGAGGTCCGAGGGGATCGACGCGCTCGCGGCGCACCAGCGACCGACGCCGACGGCGAGCGCGCTCGCCGCCGAAGCGCGCGCGGCGGACGAGGCATGAGCGCGCACCGAGGAGCGAGCGTGAAGGCGAGACGAGCGACCGGACCGACGAAGACGAGCGAGCGCGGCGAGACGGTGCACGGGCTCCGTGCCGTGCGGGCGATCTGGGTCCGAAGACCGGGCGACGTCATCAAGATCGGCTACGCGCCAGCGCTCACGAGCGAGCTCGAGGATCTGCTGGGCTGGGCCAGCGGCGCGGGTGTCCCGGCGCGCGCGATGGACGATCGTGAGCTCGCTGCGGCGACGGGCACCCAGAACCACGAGGGGCTCATCGCCGAGGTGAAGCCGCGGCGCTGGGCATCGATGGGTGAGCTGGCCGACGCGCTGATCGACGGGCGCGGCGCTGCGCTCGCGCTCGATCGGGTGCGCAACCCCTACAACGTCGGCGCGATCCTCCGGAGCGCCGCGTTCTTCGGGATCGACGGAGTCTTGCTCGGCGCGCCTGCGCCGCACCCCGCGCTGGCGCCAGACGCGCTGCGGGTCGCCGAGGGCGGCGCCGAGGATCTGATCCTGTCGCGCACGACGGACCTCGCTCCCTCCCTCGCCAAGCTGCGCGCGCGCGGCGTGCACGTGATCGGCGCCGAGAGCGACGGCGCCGAGAGCGTGCACGACGCGACGCTGCCGAGGCCGGTGGTGATCGTGCTGGGCCACGAGCGCGAGGGGCTGTCGGACCGGGTGCGTGCGACCTGCGAGCGCATGGTGACGATCCCCGGCGGCGGCCTCGTGGGCTCGCTCAACGTCGCTGTGACCGCGGGGGTCTTCTGCGCATCGGTTGCTCGGGGCCGCTAGGCCTTTCGCTCGCTGCGCTGGCCTCGTTCGCTGCGCTCGCTTCTTTCGCTGCGCTCGGCTTCTTCGCTGCGCTCGGCTTCTCTCGCTTTGCTCACTTTTCTGCTTCTCTCGTTCTGCCGAACTGGCCGGTAATTTCTCTGCAGTGCGAGGGGCAGGA
>CAYZQM010000081.1:0-24437 GCA_964480175.1 uncultured Sandaracinaceae bacterium | reverse complement strand
TCTGCGGTCTGCCCAACGGCGAGGACTGCTCGGCGTCCACCGAGTGCCGCTCCGACGTCTGCACCGACAGCACGTGTGTCGAGTGCGACGGGGACGACGACTGCGAGGCCGGCGAGATGTGCGATCCGAGCGGTTCGTGCTTCACGCCCGATGGCGGCGTGCCCGACGCCGGCGTGGACGCGGGTCGCGGCGACGCGGGCGCCCCCGACGCGGCCCTGCCCGATGGCGGCATGCTCGACGGCGGTGTGGTGCCCACCGGCGGTGGCTTGAGCGGCGGCGCGCTCTGCGCAGCGAGCCCGAGCCAGCGCAGCACGGGCGCCGGGCTGCTCGCGATGCTCGCCGTCCTCGGGGTGCTCGTGGGTCGCCGCCGGCGCTGACCCGCGGGCGGCGCGAAACGCTGCGAAACGACGTTTCACCCTCCGTGCCCCCCGGGCGGCGGAGGTGAAACGTTTCGCTCGGCGGGGCGCCCGAGTGCGCGTGTCCTGTCCGAAGGGGTCAGAAGGTGCGTGAGGCTCGTCGGGGCATCACCAAAGCGGAGGCACGATCCATGCTCTCCTGACGTGCGTCGTGGTGGTGTGCGCCGCGACGAACGACCGAGGTGGTGCCATGCGTGTCCAGCCGTTCTTCGATCCCCGGACCTTCACCCTCACGTACGTCGTCTTCGACGAGGCGAGCCGTGACGCGGTGGTGATCGATCCCGTCCTCGACTACGAGCCCGTGGGCTCCTTCACGTTCACCGAGTCGGTGGACCGAGTCGGCGCTTTTCTCGAGCGAGAGAAGCTGCGCTTGCGATGGGTCCTCGAGACGCACGCGCACGCCGATCACCTCTCGGGGGCGCAGCTCCTGCGTCGTCGCTTCGACGCGGAGGTGGCGATTGGATCGAGCATCCGCGTCGTGCAGGAGACGTTCAAGGGGGTGTTCTCGCTGGAGCACGTCGCGACCGACGGCAGCCAGTTCGATCGGCTTCTGGCCGACGGGGACCAGCTCGTCGCGGGCACGATCCGCGTCGAGGCGATCGCCACCCCGGGCCACACGCCGGCGTGCATGACGTACCGAATCGGCGACGCGCTCTTCACGGGCGACCTGCTCTTTCTCGACGACTACGGCACGGGTCGCTGCGACTTCCCCGGCGGGGACGCGGGCGCGATGTACGACTCGGTCCAGAAGCTCTACGCGCTCCCCGACGCGCTCGTCGTGCATCCGGGGCACGACTACACCCCGGAGGGCCGGAGCTGGAAGCACGAGACGTCCATCGCGGCATCCAAGGATCACAACCCGCAGCTCGCGGCGTCGACCACGCGCGAAGCGTTCGTGTCCATGCGCCGCGCGCGCGACGCCACCCTCGCGTCGCCGAAGCTCCTCTTCCCCAGTGTGCAGGTGAACATCGACGGTGGGCGGATGCCCCCCGAGAAGAACGGCAAGCGCTACCTGGTGACGCCGATCAACCTGTTCCGAGCGGCCGACGAGCTCGGCGAGCCGATCGACCGGAAGGGGCGCTAGCACCGCGCCCGCGAGGGTGCAGATGCTTGGCCTGGGCCATCCCCGACTGCATGCTCACGGCCGCTCACCGAGGACGACGCCATGATCACGATCGCCATCGCCACCGATCTCACCGCCGAAGAAGAGCCCGCGTGGCTCGTCGCCGCTGGCCTCGCGGCCGCGGCGGGCGCTCGCCTGTTCACCGTGCACGCGGCGACCGCCGGAGACGAGCCCCGGGTGTCGCCACAGGTGACTTCGCTCGCGGAGCGTTGGGGACGGGCGATCGATCACGTGCCGATGATGCACGCGTGCTGTGACGACGTCGTGGACACGGTCCTCGACGCGCTCGACCTCATCCAACCGCGGCTCGTCGTGGCGGCGACCCACGGTCGCAGCGCCTGGCTCCAGCTCCTCGCAGGGAGCGTGTCAGAGGGCATCGCGCGCAACACGACCGTGCCGACGCTCTTCATTCCGATCGGGGCGCGGCAGCGGCTGGTCGATCCGTCGGACGGCCGCGTGTCCTTCGCCCGCGTCCTCATCCCTGCGGGGGACGCGCCGTCGGCGGCCGCGGCGATCCGTGCGACCGACTGGCTGGCGCAGCTCGTCGGAGCCGCGGACGTCGAGGTCGTGGTGCTGCACGTCGAGGACGGCACGCCCATCCCCGAGTTGCCGAGCGCACCGTCGCTGCGGGTCACGACCCGCTCGACCGCGGGCCCTCTCGTCGAGCGCGTCGCCGCACACGCGGAGGAGATGGACGCGACGCTCGTCGTCATGTCGACCCGAGGGCACGACGGCATCGGCGATGCGCTGACCGGCTCGCACACGGAGCAAGCGCTGCGCGCGGTGCGCTGCCCGCTGCTCTCCGTTCCACTTCGGTCGTGACCGCTTCGGTCGTGACCGCTTCGGTCGTGATGCCGCACGGTGTTTCATCGGCGAGGCGCACCCGGCGGCCGATGTTTCACCGCGTTGCAACAGGGTCGCGCGCCGCGCGAAGTCCGCTCGGCACGACCGTTGCTCAATCGTGCGTGGAGGTATCCCATGCTCTTTCGACAGCTCTACGACGGTGAATCGTCCACCTACACCTATCTGCTCGCCGACGAGGCGTCGAAAGAGGCGGTCCTCATCGATCCGGTGATCGAGCAGATCGATCGCGACGTGGCCCTGGTGCGTGAGCTCGGTCTCGAGCTCCGCTGGGTGCTCGACACGCACGTGCACGCCGACCACGTGACCGGAGCGGGGGCGCTGCGCGAGCGGCTCGGCGCCCGCACCGTCGTCTCGGAGCGCGGCGGCGCTCCGTGCGCCGACGTCCTGGTGAAGGGCGGCGATACGATCCCCTTCGGGCGCTACGCGCTCGAGGTGCGGGAGACGCCCGGGCACACCGACGGCTGCGTCACGTACGTCACCCGCGATCACGGGATGGCGTTCACCGGCGATGCGCTGCTGGTGCGCGGCTCGGGGCGCACCGACTTTCAGCAGGGCGACGCGCGCCGACTCTATCGCTCGGTGCACGAGCAGATCTTCTCGCTCCCCGACGCGTGCCTGCTCTATCCGGCGCACGACTACAAGGGCCGGACGGTGACCAGCGTGGGCGAAGAGAAGGCCCACAACCCGCGGCTCGGAGGGGGACGTACGGCCGACGAGTTCGCCGCGATCATGGAGGAGCTCCAGCTCCCGCGACCCAAGAAGATCGACGTGGCCGTGCCCGCTAACCTCGCGTGCGGCGCGCCTGTGGACGCGACGCTGCGCGCCGACGCCGCGACGGACCGATGGGCCCCGATCGAGATCAGCGCGAGCGGTGTGCCCGAGGTGAGCCCCGCGTGGGTGCGGAGCGCGCCGGCGGCCCGCCGCGTCGATGTGCGCGAGCCCGACGAGCTGCTCGCCGAGCTCGGCCGCGTCGAGGGCGTAGAGCTGGTCCCGCTGGCCACGCTCGAGCGCGCCGCGGCCGACTGGGATCGCGAGCAGCCGCTGGTGCTCCTGTGCCGATCGGGCGGCCGCAGTGGTCGCGCCGCGCTCACGCTGCTCGGCATGGGCTTCACCAAGGTCGCGTCGATGGCCGGCGGCATGCTGCGCTGGAACGCGGAGGGTCTGCCGGTGGTGCGAGGCGCCTTCGCGCCGTCGCCTTCCATCTGACGGCTGCGATCGTCCGGCCGATCCGGCGAGGCTGAGCTGAGCGCAGCCCGGCGTCGGGCCTCGCGATCGCGGAGGACCGCCGAGGACGAGACGTCCTCGCGCGGTCCTCAGCGCGCGTCTGGTGTTCTCGCGTCCGTCGCGACGGCCCCGTCGGCCCGCTTGCTGGCCGCGCGCTCGATCGCCTTGGTCAGCCACGTCGCGAGCAGCATCGTCGCGACGAAGACCGCGCTCGAGGCTGCACCGCCAGCGAGCGACACGATGCCGGGGCCGGGGCAGAGCCCACCGAGGCCCCAGCCCACGCCGAACAACGCAGCGCCGAGGATCAACCGACCATCGACGTCGCGACGCGTGGGCAACGACCAGCGCGCGGCGAAGAGCGGGGAGGGGCGTCGCTTCAGCACCCGGTGCGCCGCGCCGTGCACGCCGATGGCGCCCGCCATGACGAGGGCGAGGCTCGGATCCCAGCTGCCGTCGGCGACGTCGAGGAAGCCGATCACCTTGTCGGGGTCGGTCATCCCGGCGATCACCAGGCCGGCCCCGAACGCCGCGCCCGACGCGAGACTCGCGACGACGGTGCCGCTCGAGGGGCCGCTCACAGGCCTCCGAGCAGGCGCGCGGCGCTCGCGGTGAGCGCGCCCGTGGTCATGAAGGTCAGTGTGGCGAACGCAGAGCGCACCGAGAGGCGGCTCAGACCACACACGCCGTGGCCGCTGGTGCACCCGTTCCCGAGGGTCGTGCCGACGCCCACCACCGCGCCCGCGAGGGCGACCGTACCCAGCGCGCGCGGGCTGGCGCCGACGGCGCCCGGAACGAGGGACGCGACGGCCGCCCCGCCGAGCAAGAGACCCACCACGAACGCGACGCGCCACGCGACGTCGCCTGCCGTGGGTGCGAGCAGCCCACCGGTGATGCCGCTGATGCCGGCCACCTTGCCGGACGCGGCCCAGAGGATCGTCGCGGCGAGGCCGATGAGGACGCCGCCGCCCAGCGCGCTCAGGGGAGTGAAGTGCTGCCAGTCCATGCTCTCGCTTCTTCGTCGGGGGTCGAGCGCTCCGCGCGTCGCAGCGTGCGATGCACCGAGCGCAGCCCAGGTCGAGCACCGGGCGTGCCAGCGCTCCGCGTCGCTGGCGTTCACGTTCTCCCGGGCGGCGCCGGTGAAACGTTGTTTCGATCGATGAAACGTGCGCGGCAGCGATGTTTCGCGGCGTTTCGTCGTGGCCCTCGTCGGCCTCTCTCGCGGGGCGAGGGAGCGTGGGTGCCCACGGATCTGCGTTGGCCCGCGCTTCGCAATGCTCCGAGCAGGAGGTCTCCTTTGCTCGCCATCGCCATCGCCCTGTCCATCGTCGTCGGAGTCTCGCTGGGGCTCTTGGGCGGCGGCGGCTCGATCCTGACGCTCCCGATCCTCCGCTACGTCGTGGGGATGGAGGGACACGAAGCGATCGCGGTCTCGCTGCTCGTCGTCGGCACCACGAGCGCGGCGGCCGTCATCCCGCATGCGCGCGCGTCGCGGGTCCGCTGGCGCACCGGGCTCGTCTTCGGCGCCGCGGGCATGGTGGGCGCGTTCGGCGCTGGCCGCGTCGCGCACTTCGTCCCTGCGCCCGTCCTGCTCGGGCTCTTCGGGCTGATGATGTTCGCCACCGCGATCGCGATGATGCGCGGTCGCAAGGCGGGCGCTGCATCGAGCCCCGGCGAGCCCACCGAGCTCCCGATCGCGAAGGTGATCGGCGAGGGCCTGGTCGTGGGCGCCGTCACTGGCTTGGTCGGCGCAGGCGGCGGCTTCCTCGTCGTGCCCGCGTTGGTGCTCCTCGGAGGGCTGCCCATGGAGGTCGCCGTCGGCACGTCGCTGGTGGTGATCGCGATGAAGTCGTTCGCCGGGCTCGCGGGCTACCTGGATCACGTCACCATCGACTGGGGTCTCGCCGGTGCGGTGACGGCCTCGGCCGTCGTGGGCAGCGTCATCGGCGGCGCGCTCGCGAGCCGCGTCTCGCCCGAGCGTCTGCGCAAAGGCTTCGCGTGGTTCGTCGTCGCGATGGCCTTCTTCATCCTGGGCCAGGAGGTGCCTCGCGCGCTGGGCTTCGAGCCTCCGATGGCGTGGGTGCTGCTCGGCAGCGCGCTCGGGGTCGGATCCGTCGCGCTCGTGGCCCTGGCCGTCGCTCGGCGTAGCCACGACGACGGCCCGCGTCCCGCGTCGGCCCGAGCCTGAGCCCTACTCGTCGCGCTCGAGCTCCGAGCGCCGGAAACCAAGGAGAAGTCATGTCTCGATCCGCGCTCGCCACCCGTCGTCAGCTGCTCCGCGGCGTCATCACCCTGCCGGTGCTCGCGGTCATCCCCTCCGCGCTCGGCGCGTGCGGTGGCGGCGGTCCTCGCTGCACCGACGAGAGCTCACTCTCCACCGCCGATCGGGACGCGCGCCGCGGTGCCCGCTACGAGGATCGCGCGACCGACGCTACGCGGGCTTGCTCGGGGTGCAGCTTCTTCACGTCGGCGGGCGCCGAAGCGTGCGGCTCGTGCTCGGTCGTTCGTGGCCCGATCAACCCTGGAGGAACGTGCACGCTCTTCGCTGCGCGCAGCTGAGCGCGCTCGCGGTGTGCGCCCTGGCGATGGGCGCGTCGTGTGGTCGCGCTGAGCCCGGCTCGGCCGGGGGTGAACCGCCACCGACCGGCTCGTCGCGCGCGCTCGTCGTCCCTGATCGCGCGACCATCCCCGATGGCCCGCTCGGAGACGCCGTACGTCGAGGTGAGCTGCTCGTCACACGCACGTTCGAGGAGCTCCCCGAGCACGTGGGCAACGGCCTGCACTGCACGAGCTGCCACTTGAACGGCGGCACCGTCGCGGACGCCGGGCCGTGGGTCGGGATCGTCGCGGTGTTCCCCGAGCACCGGAGCCGCAACGATCGGATCAACACGATCGAGATGCGGATCAACGACTGCTTCGAGCGCAGCTTGAACGGCTCGCCGCTCGAAGAGGATGGACCGGAGATGGGCGCCATCGTCGCGTACATGACGTGGCTCTCCACGGGCGTCCCGGTCGGTACGCCCGTCGAGGGACGTGGCTTCCGTCGGATAGCGGATCCCCCCGAGCCCGATCGCGCACACGGCGCGCTGGTCTACCAGGAGCGCTGCGCGGCGTGCCACGGCGAGGACGGCGAAGGGCGCGCCAACGCCGACGGGGGCTACGCGTTCCCGCCGCTCTGGGGCGCGCGCTCGTTCAACCTCGGCGCAGGGACGCGGCTGAACACCGCTGCGGCCTACGTGCGTTGGAACATGCCGCTCGGCCAGGGCGGCTCGCTCACCGACGCCGAGGCGTACGACGTCGCGGACTACTTCATTCACGGTGAGCGTCCGGCGTTCGCCGATGCGGCGGGGGACTGGCCGAACGGAGGGCGTCCTTCCGATGCGCGCTACTGACCTTCGGCTCGCGTTGTTGCTGGCGTCGCTGGGCGTGCCGGCCTCGAGCGCGGCGGCGCAGGCTCCCGAGGAGAGCTTAGCGATGGCGAGCGTGCGCGCTGACGTGTCCTCGGAGCCCGAAGCTGGACCCGCGAGCGATGTCGATGCGGGCGAGGTCGACGCGAGCGAGGTCGACGCGAGCGACGTCGATGCGAGCGACGTCGATGCGAGCGACATCGACTCGCGCGACATCGACAGCGCGGAGCCCGAGGACGAGGGCCCCGCGTTGTTGGGGGTGGGGCCGGATACGCCTGCCTCCACCGATCCCGGCATGTTTCCTCCGCTGCGCCCGCCGGCGCGTCCCCGCCCGTACATCGAGATCCACGGCTACGCGGCGCTGTGGGTGAACCTGGCGACCGACGAGGCCGCGCCACAACACGCGACCGAGACGTTCCGCCTGCGCTGGGCGGTCCTGCGCTTCGATGCGCACCCGCACCCGGACCTGCACGTGCTCGCCCGACTCGGCTTCATGGTCGACAACCCGCTCTTGGATTTCTCCGTCAGCTGGACGGGGCTGCCCTTCCTCAACGTGACGCTCGGGCAGTTCCGCATGCCCTTCGGTGCTGCGGCCACGACGCTCGCGCCGCAGCTCCGGATGATGGACCGGCCCTCGTTCGTGTACGCGATGACGAAGGCCTCGTTCCGCGACATCGGTGTGATGCTGCACTCGGGCGAGGAGGGGATCGCGGGCGGCGTGATCCACTACCGACTCGTCGCTGCAGCCGGCACCGGTCGGCTGCTGGTCGGCGATCCGACGGTGCTCCGAGACGCACGCGACCTCTTGTGGATGGCGCGGGTGATCCTCGACGCCGGGCCGCTCATCGCGCCGCGGACTCGGCTCGCGCTCGGCGGGACCTTCGCGTTCACTCGAGACCCCGCGATCACGGACACGGACCCTGGAGCGCGCGCCGCGGCCGCGGCCAACGTGCTGGGACGCACCTGGACGCCGATCGATCGCGAGCGCGACACCCTGCTCGGCGGTGTGGACCTCACGTTCTCGCACGCCGGGTTCCTCGCGCAGGCCGAGGGCCTCGTGTTGGACTCGCGGGCGACCGACGGGTCGGCGTCGCGGCGTGCTGGCGGCTTGAGCCTGGAGCTCTCCTACGAGCTGCCCTTCGAGATCGAAGGAGTGACCTTCCGGCCGGCCATCCGCGGCGAGCTCGTCGATCCCGACTTCGACGTGGAGCGCGACGCCTTCGCGATCTTCGCCGGGGGGCTCGACGTCTTCCCCATGTCGTTTCTCCGGGTCTCGGTCTTCGGCCAGGCGACGCTCTTCGCGGCGCCCCTCGGTGGCGACGTGGTCTCGGGCGAGGCGAACCTGCGCGCGACGGCCACGTTCTGAGCGGCTCGCTCCCTCGCCGGTCCGTCGGCAGGGCCGGACGCGGTGCGCTACGCTCGCGCCGGTGAAACGCACGCGCAACAAGCCCTCGAAGACCGACGTGCTCGACGAAGCGCTCGAAGCGCTCGGCGGCGCGGTGGTGATCCTCGACGCGCGCCTGGCGATCCACCGGGCGACCCCGAAGGCGGCGGCGCTGATCGGCACCGAGCTGCCGATCGGTGTCTCGGCCCCACGCGTGCTGTGCGGCGGCGCGGTGAACCGACCCATCGCAGACGCCTTGGCCAAGGGCGTCGCCATCACGGGGACGCTCGAGCGCCCTCGGCCCGATGGCTCCACCGCGTCGGTGCGGGTACGCGCCATGCCGCTCGAGCCGAACGGCGAGCGGGTCGGCTGGGTGCTGCAGCTCGACGAGACGCGGGCGACCGACGCGGACGCCGCGGTGCAGTTCCACGGCCTGTGGGCCCGCAGCCTCGCGATGAAACGGGTGTTTCACGTCGTGGAACGCGCAGCGCCGCGCGACGCGACGGTCCTGATCCGGGGCGAGACCGGCACGGGCAAGGAGCTCGTCGCGCAGGCGCTGCACGCGCTCAGCAAGCGACGCCGCGGGCCCTTCGCCGCGATCAACTGTGCGGCGCTGCCGGCCACGCTGCTCGAGAGCGAGCTCTTCGGTCACGTGCGCGGTGCATTCACGGGCGCGCTGCGCGACGCGCCCGGGTTCTTCCGTTCGGCGCACGGAGGCACGGTGTTCCTCGACGAGCTCGGCGAGATGCCGCTCGAGCTGCAGGCCAAGCTCCTGCGTGTGCTCGAGACCCGCACGGTGATCCCGGTCGGCGGGCGCGCGGCCGTGCCGGTCGACGTTCGGGTCGTGGCGGCGACCCATCGCTCGCTCCGCGACGCCGTCGCGCAGGGCGCGTTCCGAGCCGACCTGATGTACCGCCTGCGGGTGGTGCCGATCTTCTTGCCGCCGCTGCGGCAGCGACCGACGGACATCGCGCTGTTGACCGAGAAGCTGATCGACGAGCTCAACGCCGCCGAGCGGGGAGGGCGCCGGGTCGTGCGCGTCGCACCGGCGGCGTCGGCCGCGCTCGCTGCGTATCCCTGGCCGGGCAACGTCCGCGAGCTGCGCAACGCGCTGGAGTACGCCTACGTCGTCGGCGACGGACCGGTCTTGGAGCCCGACGAGCTGCCCCCCGAGATCGCGGCGCAGCCGGACAACGTGGAGGTGCCCGCCCCACCGCTGCCCGCTCCCGACGCGGACGATCCTCGCGCGGTCGAACGGCGGCGGATCGAGCGGGCGCTCGAGCGCGCAGCAGGGCACCGCGAGCGCGCCGCGCAGATCCTCGGAATCAGCCGGGTCACGCTGTGGCGGAGGATGGCCGAGCTCGGCATCGCCTGAGCGGAGACGAATCGCTGGCACATGTCCCTGGCACGGGGTGGCACTAATCGCTGGCACACGCGTTGCGATGTCGCTGGACGCTCGACGTCTCGAGCCTTCCCGGAGATCCCCCGACATGCGCACCTTCTCTCTTCCTCTTTCCGTTCTGTGGACCGGCCTCGCGGTGCTGGTCGCACCCACGCTGCTCGGCGCGCGCGGCTGCGCTCCCGAGAGCCACTGCACCTTGGAGTACGCGCCAGTCTGCGGCGTGGACGGCGTCACGTACGGCAACACGTGCGAAGCCGATCGCGCGGACGTCGACATCGCGTATCCCGGCGAGTGCGGGGTCGCTTGCTACGAGATCTATGCGCCGGTCTGCGGCGTCGATGGCGTGACGTATCCCAACGACTGCTACGCCGATGCGGCGGGCGTCGAGATCGCGCATCCCGGGGAGTGCGGGGTCGCTTGCTACGAGATCTACGCGCCGGTGTGCGGCGCCGACGGCGTGACGTATCCCAACGACTGCTATGCCCACGCGGCCGGCGTCGAGATCGTGCGCGAGGGCGCGTGCGAATGCGACGCGATCGCCTGCCCCGCGTTCATCTACTGCGAGTACGGGATGGCGCGCGACGCGAGCGGCTGCGAGACGTGCGAGTGCGCGCCGCCGCCCGTCTGTGAGCCCGTGCTCTGTGACCTCTACTGCGAGTACGGCTTCGCGACCGATCCGAGCACCGGTTGCGAGACCTGTCGCTGCAACGACGCCCCGACGAACTGCGCATCCGATAGCGACTGCGGCGACTTCGAGATGTGCCTCGTCGCGCCCTGCCTGCCCGTGTGTGAGGACGAGGACGGCGACGGCGCGTGTGACGAGGACTTCTGTGGTGTCGGGGTGTGCGTGCCGCGCGAGATGGAGCATCCCTGCTCGAGCGACGCGGAGTGCGGCGTGGGCGCGTACTGCGAGATCGAGGGCTGCACCACCGACTGCACCGGATCGCCCGACGAGGACTGCGGTCGCCCCTCGGCCTGCTACGGTCGCTGCCGCGCGCTGCCCCCGCCTCCGCCCCCGGCCGAGTGCATCAGCGACGCGGACTGCGCCGAGGGCTGGTGTGACGTGAGCGAGTGTCTGCCGGTCGGCGATCTCACGGTGTGTGGCGGCCTCTGCCGCGGGAGCGAGCCGCCCCCGTCGCACTGCGACGCCGACGCGGACTGCGGGGTCGGCGCGCGCTGCGAGCCCATCGCCTGCGCGGCGGTGTGCGAGCCCGCGCCCGACGGCAGCGAGTCGTGCTTCTGGGACTGCCCGGGTGGCATCTGCGTCGTCGATGGCGGCGAGCCCGATCATCCGGAGCCGCACGGGATCTGATCGATCGAGTCTGGACGAAGCGGGCGTCGCGACGAGCGGCGCCCGCTTCGTCGTCTCTGCCCAACCCCACGGCTCAACTGTGTTGAGCCGTTGGTGTTCCTCTTTTTCCGGGGTTCGTCTTGCCGAACCCCCTCAGTCCGAAGTGAATTCGGACTGAGCCTCCCCCACACGGTAACCCCGCCGCTCGCTCGGTCGGATCGACCGAGCTGAGCTCTGGGGTTAGGCGCTCCCGCCCGTGTCGCGTCGCTCCTGCCGTTTCGCAGTGGAGTTGACCTCGGGTCGCCGCGGCTGGGACGCTCGCGCGATGTCGCGGCGACTCCCCTTCGCTCTGGCCCTCGGTCTCCTCGGCTGTCCGGGGCCCTCCACCATGGACGTGGATGTGGGGCCGCTCCCCGAGGACGTGCCCCTTCCCAACGACGCGCCGCTCGACGCGGGTCCGCCGCCCGAGCCGGAGCCGGACGGCGACATCGGCGACCCGACGCACGAGCGCTGGGTGTTCATGCAGAGCCACCTGCACACGACGGGCTTCCACGCGTGCGCGAACGACCCGCTCACGCCGGGGCCGCTGCCCGACGGCACCTGCTTTACCAGCGAGGGCATCACCGCGTTCCTCGACGAGGCGCTGATGCACGACGCGCGCGACATGATCATCACGGACCACAACAACGTGGATGCGTGGTTCGACGCCGCCTTCATCCCCATGGCGGACCCGCGCGGGCCCGGCTACGCGACGCCGCTCCGCGGAACCGAGTGGTCGAGCGGCGATGGGCACATGACGCTCCTCTTCCCCTCGGAGGTCGTCGCCTCCAACGCCGACGCGATCGCCGCGGGCTTCGTCTTCACGGATGGCAACGGCACCCCCGTCGCGTCGAACGCGGACTACAGCGATGCGATCGAGGCGGTGCACGCGGCGGGCGGCGTCGCGATCATCAACCACCCCGAGCTCTTCATCCACGTCTTCCCGGAGGCATCGGCCGGCGCCGACGGCGTCGAGGTCGGCATCCCGCCCAACCCCCTCGACGACGTCTCCGGTGGCGCCGTCAGCCTGCACACCAGCAGCGAGGCGCGGCTCTTCTGGCAGCGTCGCCTGGTCTCGGGGGATCGCATGACCGGTACGGCGGGCGCCGATCACCACCACGGGGGCGGGGACATCCCCGGGCTCGAGGCCCCCACCTTCGGTGTCGCCGTGAACTTCGTCCGCGTCGATCCCGCCCTGCCGGACTTCTCGACCTCCACGGAGGCGCTCGCGGCGCCGATCACGACGATCGATCAGCGCTCGGCGATCGTGATCGACGCGATCCGACGCGGGCACGTCATGGTCGTCGAGGACGAGGACGCCGCGCGCGTCTTCGTCGGGGCCGACGTCGATGGCGATGGGCGCTACCACGACGCGCGCGAAGGGGACTGCGTCGCCGCGAGCACCTCGGGGATGGTGCCCATGCGGGTGCGCATCGAGGGTGCCAAGAGCCTCTTCGGTACCCGGGGCTACATCCTCGAGATGTTCACGGAGGCGGACGACTCCGCCGCCGTGCTGTCGATCGACGTGGACTACGACACGGGCTTCCCGACGAGCCCGAGCTACCGCGTCGATCCGACCGATCCCTTCGCGATCGTGATCGACGTGCCCGTCGATCCGGACGAGCGCGGCTTCGTGCGCTTCGTGCTCTCCCGCGACGTTCCGCTGCTGCCGAACGACACGGAGGTGGTGACGAACCCGATCTACACAGGCGACTGGGGCCCCGAGTGCGCCTCGAGCCTGCCGCTCTACTGAGGACCCGCGCAGACATCACGTCCTCTCTGATCGGCCCTGAGCCTCGGTGTCGCGCGGGCGCGGTGCCTCGTCGCTCAGGGCACGTCGTCCGGGAACACGAAGCGGCCGTCAGCGTAGGGAAGCGGGCGCGCGTCGAGCACGGCGGCCGAGGGGACGTCGCCGTACACGTGCGGAAAGAGCACGCCGCCGCGTGAGGGCTCCCAGCGCAGCGTGCCTTCCACCAACAGGTCGGGATCGAGCTCGATCAGCACCAGGTCGTCGCGTCCCGCGAAGTGCAGGCGCGCGGTCTCGCGGACTTGCTGCTCGTCGCTGAGGTGCACGAAGCCGTCGGCGACGTCGATCGGCGCGCGGGGCACGAGATCGTCGCGGCCGGACCACTGCTGTGCCGACAGGATCTTGAAGAGACGGAAGCGTCGCGGGCTCATCACCGAGCCATAGCGCGTGCTCGCGGGCTGCGCGGGGCGTCAGCGCGACCAGAGGCGGCGTGGCGCGAGCACGTGGAACGTGTGCTCGCCGCGCTCGATCCGGATCAGCGCGGTCCCGGTACCCGTCAGCGTGCCGCCGTCCTCGATGCGCCGGCCGTCGATGGCGATGACGCGATCGCCTCGGAGGACCCCGAGCGATCGCAGGCTCGCGTCCATCCACGTGATGCGCCCGCCGTCGCTCACCTCGAGCGGCACCCCGCGCACCGCAGCGCGCGGCGCGACGTCGTCTTCCCCGCGACCCGGCAGGTGCAACACCACGCTCGGTGGAGCGCGATCGGCGCGGGCCTCGAAGTCGTGGACGAGCTCGCCTGCGCTGCTCACCACGCGCAGCCGATGACCCCCGGCGCCGACCGACGGAATCACGAAGTGACCTCGCTCGTCGCTGCGCACCATCGAGTCGGGATCGCCATCGAGCAGTACCTCTGCGCCCACCACCACCCGGCCCAGTCGATCGACGACGTCGCCCTCGAGGCGCACGCCCGGCGAGAGCTCGACTTCGCTCAGCTCGACCTCGCCCCAGCGGTTGCTCCGGACGCTCACGACGTCCTCGGACAGGACGTAGCCCTCGGCGCTCACCCGCCGCGTCCATCGCCCCGGTCCGAGGCGCAGCACTTGGTAGGCGCCGTCGTCGTTGGCTTCCACGTTCCGCACCAGCGGCGGCGTCGCCTCCGAGATCAGCGTGACGCTCGCGCCGCTCACGCCGAGCCCCGACCAGGGATCGTTGACCTGCCCGGTCGCGTGCAGCGCGCCCTCGAGCGTGACGCTCACGTCCTCGAGGCTCGCGACCTCGATGCCGCCGCTGCTCGCGTAGTCCGGGTGCTCGACGATCACCCGGAGCGGCGGCGAGGGCACCCGATCGGCCTCGAAGCGCCCGAGCGCGTCGGTGAACACGGTGCGGGTGCTGCCGCCCTCGACCCGCAGCGGAACCACCCGCACCTGCGCGCCCTCGATGGCGCGACCGCGACCGTCGATCACCTCGCCGCGCAACACCAGGCCTCCCGGGTCCATCCGGATCGTGACGTTGCGCGTGCCGCCGCTCGGCACCTCTGCGCGCACCTCGGCGGGCGGGCGGTTGGGCGCGTTCACCCGCACCCGCACCGACCCCGCGACGTCGCCGAGCCCGAAGCGGCCCTCGCGATCGGTGACCGCCATGCGCGTCAGCGGATCGGCGTCGCTGCGCACCTCGACCAGCGTGCTCGGCATCGGCTCGTCGTTCTCGTCGAGCACCGAGCCTTCGAGGCGACCCGAGGCGCCGAGGATGATCTCGACGCCTTCGCGCGCCTCGCCCGAGCGCAGCCGGAACGCGTCGCTCGCGGCGCTCGCGTGCGCGGGCGCGCGCGCCACCACCTGCACCAAGCCGGGCGGTACCCCCTCGACGTGGAAGGTGCCGTCGGCCTCGGTGACCAAGCGCCCGATGCCGCGACCGCTCGCCTCGCTACCGATGGCGCCCGCCAAGCTCTCGCCGGGCACCAGCGGGATCGGCGGCACGTAGTCGGTGACCTCGAGGCGACCGGGCACGCCCGCCGAGGCCGCGATGCTCGCAGACGCGCCGACGGTGATGGGCATGCCGTGGCTGCCGCTGCCGAGCACCTCGATCGCCGCGCCGCCGACCGGTCGATGATCGTGATCGAGCACCACGCCCGAGATGGAGGCGCCGCGCGCCATCCGGATGCGCACGCCCGCGCCGGGGCTCACGTCGATCCCGACCTCGGCGACGTGGATGTCGTCCGTGATGGTGATGCGGTGGGTGCGATCCTCGAGGCCCGCGAAGCGGAACGTCCCATCGGCGCCCGTGACCGCGGTGCGCGCCACGGCCGAGAGCGTCTCGGTCGCCAGCCGCACCTCCGCGCCCGCGACCGGCTCGCCGGTCTCGTCGTCCAGCACCACGCCGGCGAGCGACACGCCGCCGCTGAGCACGAACGAGAGCACGGCGCGCGCGCCCGGCTCGATGTTCAGACCCCGCCGCGGGGGCGCGCTGGTCTCGCTGCCATCCGCCTCGCGCCGGCTCGCATGGACCTCGTAGATGCCCGGCGGGATCGCCTCGAGCACGAAGCGCCCGCTGCCGTCGGTGGTGTCTTCGATCGCGGGCCAGAGGCCGGAGCCGACGATGCGCACCACTGCGCCGGCGGCCGGCAATCCGTCGACCCCGAGCACCTGCCCCGAGACGGTGGACGCGGGCCGGACCGCGACGTCGGGCGCGTCGTCGGCGGGGAAGCGATGCACGGCGGCCCCCACGGCGAAGCCCTCGTGCTCGGCGCGCACCAAGTAGCGTCCCTCGGGGATCGCGGCGAGACGCACGTAGCCCTCGGCGTCGGCGATCGCGTCGGCCGCGACGAGTGCGTCGCGCTCGAGCTCGACGTGCACCCGCGCGCCGGGCAGGGCGATCCCATCGGGCGAGACGATCCGGGCGATGACCACCGCGGGGGCGCCCGGCGCCGCCACGACGGCGACCGGGGCCGCCTCGCCGACCGGCCCCCGAAGCGGCGACAGGGGCGTGTCGCAGAACGTGGACGCGATCAGGCCCAGCGACAGAAGCGCGAGGAGCGTGGTGCGTCGGCGGGCCATGAATGGCCCGGAACGGACGGCGGCGGAAGCGGCATTCCCGGCGCGGTTTCCCGCGTCTTCGGCGGGCCCCATCGGGGGCGCCGCGCGGGATCGCAACGGTCGCTTGCCTGCCTCGGGCACGGGTGCTACTTAGCGCGCCCTTCTGAGGTCGTCATCATGGCATTCCGTTGCGCCGTCTGCGGCAAGGGCGCTCAAGCCGCCCACAAAGTCAGTCACTCGAACCGCAAGGCCCGCAAGTGGCAGGAGCCCAACCTCCAGCGCGTCCACGCGATGGTGTACGGCACCCCGAGCCACACGCTCGCCTGCACCCGCTGCATCCGCAGCAACAAGATCGTCAAGGCCGCCTGACCTTTCGCTCGGGCGCGCCCGAGCGAGCAGCTGGCACTCCGACGCGGACACACCGACGGTGTGATCCGCGTCGTTGCGTTTGGGCGCCCATCAGTATGCCGGCATCAGGATGACCGTCGCGTCCATGTAGCTGGTGCTCGGGGGTGGCCAGTGCGCGCTCATCAGCGTCGCCTCGATGCACGCGTACTCTTCTGCGGTGCCCGCGCCGCTGATGCGCCGCAGACCGCTCGGCGCGCCGTAGGCGTCGAGCTGCACCGTGTAAGCAGCGATCGGAGCGCCGAGGCCATGACGCGCGAGCTCGATGCACGATCGCAGGCGAGGGTCGAGGGTCGGCGCGAGGGTGCGGCGCGCGGCGTCGGCGTCGGGGCCGCTGTGCACGACGTCGAGCTGACGCGGCGCAGGTAGGCCAGGCACCATGCTGGGGCTGGCGGCGGCGCCGTCTCCGCGCGCGGCGAACGCGTACGCGAGGAGCGCGCCGACCAGGCACGTGGTCAGGACCCCGACGCCTGCGAGCACGGCGGCCCACGTGCTCATGCGGCTCGTCCTCGCGTGGGCACCGAGCACCGCGCGCGTGCCAGGGCCCAGCTCGACGCGGCTCACGGGGGGATCGACGGCCAACGGTCGGGCGATCGCAGCGGGCCCCGAGGGCGCGGTCACCATCGAGCGCGCCTCGATCGAAGGCATCAGGTCGATCGGCGCGCCCAGCGTCAGGCCGCGCATCGCGTCCGCTGCCATGCGCGCGCTCGGTCGTCGCGCGGCGTCCTTCGACAAGAGCTGCATCACCAGCTGCTCGACCGCCTCGGGCACATCGGGCGCGAGCGTCCGCAGCGGTGTGGGCGGCTGCCCGAGCATCGACTCCATCAGGCGCGCCATGTCCTTGGCGGGGTAGGGCCGCTGTCCGGTGAGGCAGGTGTAGGCGATGGTCCCGACGGCCCACAGATCCGCGCTCGGGCCGGTGCGCTCGCCGGAGAGCTGCTCGGGCGCCATGAACGCCGGTGTACCCACGATCGCACCCGACTGGGTGAGTCGCTGGTACGCGCTGCCGGTCTGGAGCTGCGCCACGCCGAGGTCGATCACCTTGGCGAGCTCGCGCTCCCCGGCTCCGGTGATGAGGATGTTGCCGGGCTTCAGATCGCGATGGGTGATGCCGTGCTCGTGCAGGCACGCGAGCGCGTCGAGCACTTGGGTCAGCCACCGCATCAGACGCGGCCACGCGATGCGGCCCTCGCTCGCGAGCAGGTGGCTCACGCTCGCGCCCTCGAGCAGCTCCATCACGAGGTACGTCGGTGATCCCTCGAGCGACAGATCGTAGATGGCCACCAGCGATGGGTGGCTGGTCGAAGCGACGGCGTGTGCTTCGCGTCGGAAGCGCTCGTGGCACGTGGGATCCCTCGCGAGCTCGTCGAGGAGCACCTTCACCGCCACGCGGCGGCCCAGCTTCTCGTCACGCGCCTCGTACACCTGGCCCATTCCCCCACGCGCGATCGGATGGACGAGGACGTACCTGTCCCCGAGCTTGGTGCCGAGGCGCAGGCTCACCGCGCGCTCATCGTCGAAGCAATTGCCGTCCCCTGCACTGCACCGGCCTTTGTATCGCGAAGGTCCACCTCGAATCGAGCGGCGTCAGGCGCGGTCTTCGAAGACGTCCGATGGGTAGCGCACCAGCTGCACGTACCCGCCGTTGGAGCGCAACAGATCCGCGCGAATCCCCGCCTCGCGCAGGCGGGTACGCAAGCGGTTGAGGTTCACGTCCCAGCGGTGCCGCAGCTCCTTGGCCTCCACGTCCTTGGGCCAGACCTCACCCGCGATCACGTGCCACTCGGCGGGGCCGTCGAGCATCACCAGCTCGCTGAGGATCCGCGCACCGACGCCGCTGAGCGTGAGCGGGGGGCGCCCGTCCCGATGCACCTCGACGCCGTCGTACCACGCCACGATCCGGAGCGGGGTCTCGAGGCCTGCGCCGGCGCCGGGCGTCGTGATCGAACCCTCGATCTCCACGCGCACGAAGCGCACCCGGGTGCCTGCGATCTCGAGCTCGGTGCCGTCGTCGATCGCGCGGGCCGGCTCCGAGCCGAGCACGCGCGCTCGCCACGACGCGCCGTTCCACCACACGTGCAACGCGGCGTCCGGCTCGAAGCGTGGGCTCAGGTGCAAGGGCGACAGGTGCAGGCTCGCGACGCCGGGCAGGCTCCGTCGACCCAAGCCGTCGGCCTCGATCGACAGGACGTGATCGGGTCGCTCGACGTGCTCCACCTCGAGGCACACGCCCTCGGCGAGCTCGATCGCCATGCCGGCGCTCAACACGACGTGCGTCAGGGGCTTGCCGCGGACCGCGAACATGCGGCGCAGCGACAGGAGCACGAGCTCGCCGCGCCGCACGCTCACCATCGCGTGCGCCTCGGAGACGCGCGGATCGTCGATGCAGAGCGCGGCGCTGCTCACTCGACCGATCGTGTCGCCGTGTCCCAGCTCCGCGAGTCGATCATCGGGACATCGGAGGCGAACGAACGCGCGCATCGCTGGGATGGTACCGGCTCGGCACCGCCTGCGCCGAGCGCAGGCAGCCGTGAGAGATCCGTGTGAGATCGCCGAGGCACGGCGCGGCGGCCGTGCCTCGGCGGGTTCGTTCAGCCGGGCGGAGGCATCGTCTGCTCGAGGCAGTACAGCCGATGCGAGCGGTTGCAGGCTTGTGCGCCGAAGAACGTACTGAACGCGGCAGCCGATGCGTTGCCCGAGGTCGCGAACGTGGCCGCGCTGCTCGAGGTCCATCCCGCACAGTCGCTCCCCGTAGCGGCGCCTGCGTCCGTCGTGCCCGTCCACACATACGCGTTCGGGTGCGGGACGCCGTACTCATCGGTCGCGATCGCCACGCTCACTCCGTCGACCAGGTCGTCCCAGTTGCTCGCGATGACGCGGGGCACCGAGCCGTCCATGCGGTAGATGGGGCCCGCGACGTGCTCGAGCCGCGCGCTCGCCGACGAGCCCGCGACGCTGAGCCAGGCACGGAAGTGGCCAGGCAACGCAGCCGCGTCGGCCGCCGCGCGGCATCGCGCATCGGCGGCGGCGATCGATCCGAAGTTGGCGCCGAACGTCGACTGGGTGACGAACATCCGGTAGCCGCGCGCGCATACGCCGCCCGAGCAGACCGTGCCTCCCGCGCAGTCGGCGTGGCTCGCGCAGCTCGCGGGGCACGTCGCGCTGCCTCCGCACAGGTAGGGCGAGCATGCGGCGATCGCTGTGCCCGCGGGCATCACGATGTCGGCGGGACAGACACCGGACGAGCCGTCGCACACCTCGTCCTCGTCGCATGCACCCGCGCTGGCGCGGCACACCGTGCCTACGCCGGCCCGCTCGTCGCCGGGGCAGTCGGCGGCGCTGCCGTCGCAGGTCTCCGCGGGATCACACACGCCGACCGACGCGCGGCACTCGGTGCCGATGGGCGCGACGCCATCGGCCGGACAGGTCGGTGAGCTTCCGTCGCACGTCTCGGCGACGTCGCAGGCGCCAGCCGCAGCCCTGCACTCGGTCCCGCTCGCGACGACCGCACAGCCACTCGCGCCGCACTCACCCGTCGTGCAGCCGGTCGCTTCGCACTCACCTTCGGGATCGGACGCGAGCACGGCGGCGCAGGTCCCGCTCGCGCCACCCGTGAGCACCTCGATGCACGCGACGCACTCGCCATCGCACGCCGTGTCGCAGCAGACGCCATCCACGCAGTGGCCCGATGCACAGGCGACGTCGCTCGAGCACGACACGCCATCGGCCGCGCCGCCGACGTCGGGCGCGACGAACGCATCGGGCGCGGGGCCCGCGTCGGGCGGGACGCCGCCACCGTCCGTCATGGCGACGTCGGGCCCGGCGTCGTCCATGGATGCGTCGTCGGGGCAGCCGGCGAGAGAAGCACAAGAGAGCAAGCACACCATCAGAGAGGGTTTGTTCATGATGGTGGAGTACGCGTGTGGGCCCGCGCGATCCTCCGAGAACCGACGGCTGTGAGATGCGTGTGAGATCGACGTCGACGCCTTCCGTCACTGCGCGGATCAGAACGTCCCGCGCACGCCGAGCACGCCGCGATCGGGGCTGAGCTCCACGAGCGGGACGAGGAGCACGTCGCTCGGCTCGCTGCGCTCGCTCTCGTCCCACAGCGCGTCGCCGAGGACCGCGCCGACCCCGAGGCTCAGCGCGCCGAGCACGCAGCCGCCGATGAAGAAGCCGTCTCGCACCTCGCCCGCATCCGCGCGCGATAGCGCGTAGCCGCCGAGGCCCAAGCCGATGCCGAGCGCGGCGCCGATGGCCGAGCCCGCGAGCGCGCCGCGGTAGTCTCCGTGGCCGCCCATCAGCGAGCCGAGCGCAGTGACCGCGGCGGGCGTGACGAGCACGGCGAGCAGCGGAAAGACCCCGAGCACGTAGCCGTACACCAGGTCTTCGAGCGGTCCGCCGCGCTCGATGATCCCCACGACCTCCGGCAGCACCCAGCCGTAGGCCGCGAGCGCGCCGAGCAGCGGCGTCATCAGCAGCAACGTGGCGGTGCTCCGCGCGACGGCCTCGTCTCGGCGTGCGTCGAGCTCGGCGCGGAGCTCGAGCGGCCGATCGGGATCGACGCTCGGCGCGGGCGTGACCTGGCCTGCTGCGTCGGAGAGCGCGAGCACGCGCGCGGTGCCGCTCTCGTCGTGCCCGTGCACCCGATCGACCGGCGCGCCCAGGAGCGCGACGGTGCCGTCACCGGAGAGCGACGCGGCGCGCACCCCGCCCTCGATCGCCTCGGGGCTCAGCCATCCGCCTTCGCGCCAGCGCGCCCCTTCGGCGTCGGCGCGGAGGAGGATCAGCGCCAGCGGGCTGCGGTTCGCGCCGACCACCGCGCGCTGACCGTCGCGCGACATCGCGATGGTGCGGCCGAGCTCGATCGCGCCTGCGCCATCGACGGTGACGCTGGGCGCGCGAATCCACTCGGGGCCTCGCAGCGCGAAGGGGTGAATGGCGCCCGCGTTCGGTCCATCGCGATCGGCGCGGTAGGCGCCGACGAGGATCGCGCGTCCGTCACCGGAGAGCGCGACGGACGCGCCGAACTGATCGCTGCGGTTCGGGCGCGCGCTCTCGAGGACCGTCGCGCGCTCGAACGCGCTACCGCGCTCGAAGAGGTACGCGGCGCCCGCGTCGCCCCGCCCTCGCACGTCCGCGTTCGGTGCGCCGAGCAAGACGACGTCGCCCTGCGCGTCGATGGCGACCGCGCTGCCGGTGCGGTCGCCGCTCGTAGGAGTGGGCGACACGAGCAGCGCCTCGCGGATCCATTGCACGCCATCCCACCGAAACACGTGCGCGTCGCCGGCGCGGCGGACGCCGCCGACGTCGGCCCGCGGCGCGCCAATCACCGCCACGCGGCCGTCATCGCTCAGCGCCATCGCCGCGCCGAACTCGGCGCGCGCGGCGTCTGGAACAGAGATGGTTCCGTCCGGCGTCCACGCGATGCCGTCGCGACAAAAGACGTACGCGATCCCCGGCGCGCTGCGGTGGTAGGGCCAGGCGACGAGCGCGGTCAGACCATCGGCCGACATCGCGACCGTGGCGGGGTGGTGGTGCCCGCGATCGTTCGGCGCCTCGCAGTGCCGCACCTCGTACCAAGCGTCACCGTCGGCCGCGTAGATGCGCGCATCGTGCGCGGAGCCGACGATGGCGTGGCGTCCATCGCCCGAGAGCGCGACCGAGCCTCCGTCCCCGCCGTAGCGCTCGGCGCTCGCGCCCCCGAGCACCGCGAGCTCGACGCTGCGCACCTGACCGGACGCGAGCGCGGGCGCGAGCACCCACCAGGACCGAACACGTGGAGTACGCGCGTCATCCCACGACCTGCTCAGCAAGCCGCGCACCACGCCTCGTGGCACAGATGGGCGCGCGCCCCGAGCTACTTCACCCGCACGCCGGGCGTGATGTCCTTGTCGGGGCTGAGCACCGACAGGCCACTCTCGTCGCTCACCGCGAGCACCATCCCTTGCGAGACGCGGCCCATCATCGGGCGGGGCGGCAGGTTCGCGACGACGGCGAGGCGGCGGCCGACCAGCGCCTCGGGCTCGTAGTGCTGCCCGATGCCCGCGAGGATGGTGCGCGGCTCCGGCTCGCCGACGTCGATCTTGAGCTCGAGCAGCTTGTCGCTCTTGGGCACCCGCTCGCCGGCGAGCACCAAGCCGAGCTTCATCTCGACCTTCATCAGATCGTCGATCCCGATGAGACCCTCCGGCAGCGCGGGCTTGTCGGTCTTCGGGGCTTCGGCCTTCTTGCTCTCGTTGGTCTCGGTGCTCACGGGCTTGTCCTTCTTCGGCTTGCTGGCTTTCGCTGCGGCGCCTTCCTTGGGCGGCAGGGTGACGCCCATGCGCGCCATCACCGCGCGCTCTCCGTCCTCGTCGAAGCGAGGAAAGAGCGCCGCGCCGGGCTTGGTTTTCGTGCCCGCGCGGAGGCCGCCCCACACGGAGGGCCACAGATCGAGGCTCACGGTGGGCATCAGCGGCGTGAGCCCCAGCTGCTCGCGGATGGCGTCCGACTTCGTCGGCATCACGGGCCACAGCATCACGGAGAGCCAGCGCAGCGACTCGAGCACCGTGTAGCTCACGGTGCTGAGGCGGGCCTTGCCGTCCTCGCTCTTGGCGAGCTTCCAGGGCTCGCTCAGATCGATGTACTTGTTGGTCGCGGCGACCAGCTCCCAGATGGCCTCGAGCGCCTTGTGCGGCTGCATCGCATCGAGGTGCTTGCGCGCGTTCTCCGACGCGCGGCTCGCCGTCTCCATCACCGTCGTCTCGAGCGCGGTGCTCTCGCCCGCTGCCGGCACGAGCCCATCGAAGCTCTTCTGCACGATGCTCGCGACCATGCGGTTCAGCAGGTTGCCCAGGCCATTGCCGAGATCGCCGTGGTAGCGCGCGAGCAGGTTCTTGTGGCTGAAGTCGCCGTCCTGGCCCAGCGCGATCTCGCGCATGAAGTAGTAGCGGAGGGTGTCGGTGCCCACGGCGTCCGCGATGGGTCCGGGCGGAAGGAAGTTGCCCGCCGTCTTGCTCATCTTCTCGCCGTTCACGGTCATCCAGCCGTGCGCGAGGATCTGCGTCGGCAAGGGGAGGCCCGCCGACATCAAGAACGCGGGCCAGTACACGGCGTGAAAGCGGGTGATCTCCTTGCCCATCACGTGCACCGCGCGCCCTGCCGGCGGCCAGAACGTGCGGAAGTTCGGCGCGCTCTGCGCGTCGCCGTCGGGGAACGATCCGTCGCACAGCGCGCTGACGTAGTTGGAGAGCGCGTCGAACCACACGTAGATGGTGTGCTCGGGATCACCGGGCACCGGGATCCCCCAGCGCACCGTGGGCCGCGAGACCGCGAGATCGCGCAGCCCTTCCTTCACGAAGCTCTTCACCTCGTTGAAGCGGCCCTCGGGGACGATGAAGTCGGGGCGCTCCTCGTAGAACTTCATCAGCCGCTCGCCGTACGCGCTCAAGCGGAAGAAGTAGGTCGGCTCCTTCACCCGCTCGACGACGGCGCCGGTCTCCTTGGAGCGACCGTTCTCGACGTCCTTCTCCGTGACGTACGCCTCGTCCGCCGCCGAGTACCAGCCCTCGTACTCGCCGAGGTAGATGTCGCCGGACGCGACCGCGCGCTTCCACATCTCGGCGACGAACGCCTCGTGGCGCGCATCCGTGGTGCGGATGAAGTCGTCGTACTCGCAGCCCATCGCCGTCCACGCGTCGACGAAGTCGGGGATGAGGCGATCGACGAACGCCTTGGGGCTCAAGCCCTCTTCGGTCGCCTTGCGCTCCACCTTCTGTCCGTGCTCGTCCGTGCCGGTGAGAAAGCGCGTCTGGTGTCCGCGCACCTTCGCGTAGCGCACCAGCAGATCGGTCGCGACGGTGGAGTACGCGTGCCCGATGTGGGGCTTGCCGTTCACGTAGTAGATGGGCGTCGTGAAGTACTGGGGTCGCACGGCGCCGACATAGCACGGCGCTTCTAGGCCGCTCAGGCCTTCTTCGCTGCGCTGGCTTTCGCTGCGCTCGGCTTCTTCGCTGCGCTGGCTTTCGCTGCGCTCGGCTTCTTCGCTGCGCTGGGCATTGTGAAATCCAGTCCGCTGCGCGGGGCGAGTAATTGTCGCGCGGTGTTGGGAGAGGTCGGGGA
>CAYZQM010000080.1:4899-24507 GCA_964480175.1 uncultured Sandaracinaceae bacterium | reverse complement strand
CACCGAGTCCAAGATGAGCTTGGGCTCTTTGGCCGAGTCACTGTCGGGATCGCGGTTGGGGTCCTCTTCGAAGCGGAGCGTCGCCTCCACGAAGACCGGCTCGCCGCTCTGCAGCGCCTCGCGGGCGCCTTCGAGCTGGCGGTCGCGCACGATCACTTCCACGCGGCCCTTGGCGTCCTCGAGCGCGAAGAACGCGATCTTGCCGCCGCTCTTGGTGGGCCGCTCGCGGAAGCCCTCGACCGTCCCGCCGACCCGCACTTCGGCGCCGTCGCTCATCTCGCTCAGTGACGCGGTGGTGGCGTTGCAGAAGCGGGTGATCTCTTCCCTGTAGCGATCCAGCGGATGGCCCGAGACGTAGAAGCCGAGCGCCGAGCGCTCGCGGAACAAGAGCTCCTTCAGATCCCAGGGCTCGCTCTGGGGGAACGCCGCGCTGCTCGTCTTCTCCACCGTGGACCGCGAGCTCGCGTCCAAGAGGCCGAAGAGCGACGTCTGGCCGCTCGCCTTCTCTGCGGCGACGCGCTTGCCGCGCTCGAGCGCCATCTCGATCGCCGCGAACGCTTGGGCCCGCGAGATCCCGATCGCGTCGTGCGCCGCATCGAACGCACCCGACTGCACCAGCGCCTCGACCACGCCCTTGTTCACCCGGCGCAGATCGACGCGCGCGGTGAAGTCGAAGAGATCCTCGAAGGGGTCCTTCTTGCCTTCGACCGTGCGCGCCTCGAACACGGCCTCGAGCGCGCTCTGTCCGATGCCCTTCACGCCGCCGAGGCCGAAGCGGATCTTGGGCTGCGCCTTGTCGCGCAGCGTGCCGCCCATCGAGACCGGCCGACCGGGCCGCGCGCCGGGCGCGTGCTCCTTGGGATCGTAGACGACCGCGAAGTCGATCTCCGACTCGTTCACGTCGGGCGGCAGCACGGTGATGCCCATCGATCGCGCCTCGGCGACCGTCCGCACCACCTTGTCGATCTTGTCCTTGTCGGCCGACAGCGTCGCGCAGACGAACTCCACCGGGAAGTGCGCCTTGAGGTAGGCGGTCTGGTAGGTGATCAGCGCGTACGCGGCCGAGTGCGACTTGTTGAAGCCGTAGCCCGCGAAGTAGTCGACGAGATCGAAGATCTTGCCCGCGTCCTCGGCGGTGTGGCCGTTGGCCTCGGAGCCGGAGATGAAGGTGGCCCGCTGCTTGGCCATCTCCTCCGCCTTCTTCTTGCCCATCGCGCGGCGCAGCAGATCGGCGCCGCCGAGCGAGTAGCCCGCCATGACGCGGGCGATCTGCATGACCTGCTCCTGGTAGACGATGACGCCGTACGTGTCCTTGAGGACGGGCTCCAGACACGGGTCGGGGTACGCGACCTTGATGCGCCCGTGCTTTCGCTGGACGAAGTCGTCGACCATGCCGGTGCCCAGCGGGCCCGGACGATAGAGCGCGACCGCGGCGACGATGTCCTCGAAGGTGTCGGGGCGGAGCTTCTTGAAGAGGCCCTGCATGCCCGAGCTCTCGAGCTGGAACACGTTGGTGGTCTCGCCCGAGCTCAGGAGCGAGTAGGTCGCGAGATCATCGAGCGGCAGGCTCGCGAGATCGAGCTTGCCCTCGCGATCGGGCCTTCGATCGATCAGGCGCACCGCGATGTCGATCACGGTCAGCGTCTTCAGGCCCAGGAAGTCGAACTTGACCAGGCCCGCGTACTCGACGTCGTCCTTGTGGTACTGGGTGACGTAGACGCCTTCTTCGGGGCAGAAGACGGGCACGTGATCCCACAGCGGCCCTTCGCTGATCACGATGCCGGCCGCGTGCATGCCCGCGTGGCGGTTCAGATCCTCGAGCGCCATGCCCGTGTCGAGCAGCTCGTGGATCTGCGGATCCTCGTTGTAGATGGCCTTGAGCTTGGCCTCCTGCTGCATCGCGTCCGCGATCGAGACGGTCTTGCCCTGCACCGGGTCGGGGATCATCGAGGCGATGCGCGCGGTGTCGCCGGGCAGCATGCCGAGCGCGCGGCCCACGTCCTTCACCACGCTCTTGCTCTTGAGCTGGTGGAAGGTCGCGATCTGACCGACCGAGCTGCTGCCGTACTTGCCCTTCACGTAGTCGATGACGCGATCCCGCTTGTCCATGCAGAAGTCGACGTCGAAGTCGGGCATCGACACGCGCTCGGGATTGAGGAAGCGCTCGAACAGCAGGCTGTTGTGGATGGGATCGAGATCGGTGATCCGCAGCGCGTACGCCACCAGGGACCCCGCACCCGAGCCGCGTCCCGGGCCCACCGGGATGTCGTGCTCCTTGGCCCAGTTGATGAAGTCCTGGACGATCAGGAAGTAGCCCGGGAAGCCCATCGACAAGATGATCTTCAGCTCGAAGTCGAGGCGCGCCTCGTACTCGGCGGGGGAGGGCTCGCGCCCCGCGCGGCGGATCTCGTCGTAGCGGGCCTTCAGGCCCTCGTGGCTCAGCTTCTCCAGCCAGTCGCCCTCGGTGTTCCCCTCGGGCACCGGGAAGCGGGGCAGCTGCGGCTTGCTCTTGGGGTTGACCTTGCCGCCGCAGCGCTCGGTGATCTCCAGCGTGCTCGCGATCGCCTGCGGGAAGTCGCGGAAGAGCTCGACCATCTCGTCGCTGCTCTTGAGGAACATCTCGCTCGAGCCGTGGTGCGCGCGCTCCATCTCCGCGAGCGTGCGACCCGCGCCGATGCAGGTGAGCACGATCTGCGCGCGCGAGTCCTTGCGCTCGAGGAAATGGCAGTCGTTGCTCGCCACCAGCGGGATGCCGAGATCCTTGGCGGCCGCCACGAGGATCTCGTTGACCGGGCCGTTCTCGATGAAGCCGTGATCCTGCAGCTCGCAGTAGAGGTTGCCCGGGCCCATCACGTCGCGGAGCTGCGCGAGGTTCTTGTGCGCCCCTTCATCGCCCCGGAGCAGGGCCTCCTGGGCGACCCAGCCGCCCATGCACCCGGTGAGCGCGATGACGCCCTTGCGGTTCTGCTCGAGCGCCTCGAGATCGACGCGCGGCACGCCATTGGTGAGCCCATCGACCCAGCCGAGCGAGACGATCCGCGCGAGGTTCTTGTAGCCCTCCATGTCCTCGGCGAGGAGCACGAGGTGACCATGGGGACGCGCGGAGTGATCGTGGCGCGATCCGGAGACCAGGTTGACCTCGCAGCCGACGATCGGCGCGATGCCTTCGTCCTTGCACGCGTTCACGAACTGCAGCGTGCCGTGCATGTTGCCGTGGTCGGTGAGCGCGACCGCCTTCTGCCCGAGCTCCTTGACCCGCTTGGTCAGCGCCTTGAGGCGCACCGCGCCATCGAGCATCGAGTACTCGGAGTGGACGTGGAGATGAACGAAGTCGGCGCTCATGGAACCGCCCGAAGCGGGGCCCGATGGTGGACCCCCCTCGGGCCTGGTTCAACGATGATCGCGCGCTCGGGTACGAAGCCAGCGCTTCGGAGAGGCGTCGTGAATGATGCAGGCGCAGCGCTTTTCTTCTTGCGGCGCGGCCGGCATGCGGGATGACTCCGGCCCGTGACGAAGGGAAGCCGGTGACCAAGGACAAGAAGCGTCCGGGCGCGCGCCCCGGCCCCAAGACCGACGCCGCCAAGCCTCGCGCGTCAGGCACGTCGACCAAGAGCAGCGCGGGCACCGTCGGTGCGCCGAGGTCGAGCAGCGCCAAGAGCGCGACGAAGAGCAGCGCGAGCGCTGCGAAGCCGTCGAGCAAGAGCAGCGCTGGCGGGGTGAGCGCACCGAAGCCGTCGAGCAAGAGCAGCGCAGGGGCGGTGAGCGCGAGCAAGAGCAGCGCGGGCGCGGTGAGCGCGAGCAAGAGCAGCGCGGGTGCGGTGACCGCGAGCAAGTCGACGAGCAAGACCGCCGCCGGCGCCACCCCTGCCGAGAGCCCCTCGACCAGCGAGCGAGCGGACAAGCCCGCCAAGCCGCGTCCCGCCGCGCGCCGCTCGGTGCGCCCGCCGCCGCCGCCCGCGAAGGCGATCGACGCGCCGGAGCCGACCTCCGAGCGCCCAGCGCCCCCCAAGAAGCCCAAGGAGCGCGTCGCTGCGCGCTCGCCGCTGCGCACGCCCGCCGCCGGCGTCCCCATCCCTGCGCCGCCGGCGCGCACGATCGAGCTAGAGGACGTCGAGCGCGAGGACGTCCAGCGCGAGGCAGTCGAGCGCGAGGAGCCGAGCGAGCCGGAATTCGCGTTCGGCGACGGCGACGCGATGCTCGGCGCGATCCCGGACTTCGTGAGCGCCAAGGAGCGGGTCCGCAGCCCCGAGATCATGGTCGACTTCGCGCCCGAGCCGGCGAGCGAGGTGGCGTCGTTCACCGATCGACCACCACCGCCGGCGCGCGCCGAGCGCAGCATCGAGGAGACGATCGAGGATCTGCACCGCGCGGCGCACGAAGAGGGGGACCCCGGCGCGCGACAGCGGGCCGCGCAGGCCTTCGCCGACATCGCAGAGCGGCTGGGCGGCAGCGTCGATGCGCACACCCAGGGCTCGACCGGGCGCCTCCGCACCGGCGACGTCGAGGTCCACGACGTCGACGACTTCGGGCTCGACCGCGCGTACGAGGCGCGCATGCGCGGGCTGGTCGACGGCCTCTACGACCGCTGGTTCCGGGTGATGGTGCGCGGCGCCGAGCACGTGCCGACCGCTGGACCGGCGCTCGTCGTCGCGAACCACGGCGGCGTGTTGCCCTGGGATGGTCTGATGCTGCGGACCGCGATCGCGAGGGAGATCGCGCCGCGGGCGCCCGGCCGCGAGCTGCGCTGGCTCGTCGAAGACTCGCTCTTCCACGCGCCCTTCATCGGCGCGACCGCCAACCGCCTCGGCGCGATCCGCGCGTGCCCCGAGAACGCGGAGCGCTTGCTCTCGGACGGCAACCTGATCGCGGTCTTCCCCGAAGGCGACAAGGGGATCTCCAAGCCCTTCGGACGACGCTACGAGCTGCAGCGCTTCGGGCGCGGCGGCTACGTGAAGCTCGCGCTGCGGATGCGAACGCCGATCGTCCCGACGGCGATCATCGGCGCCGAAGAGGCGCACCCGATGATGTTCTCCACGCAGCGCATCGCGAAGCTCTTCGGCCTCAGCTACCTGCCGGTCACGGCGACGTTCCCCTGGCTCGGACCGCTCGGGCTGCTCCCGCTGCCGAGCCGCTGGGTGATCTTGTTCGGCGAGCCCATCGACGTCTCCGGCGAGCCCGCGAGCGCAGCGGAGGACGAGGTGCTCGTCTCCCGCATCAACGACGAAGTGCGCGAGGCGGTGCAGGCGCTCCTGCGCAAGGCGCTCTCCTTGCGACCCCAGCCCTACGGCTGGTCGCGCTGAGCATCGTCGTCCTTCCTCATCCCTGCCCTCCGCGATCCGAGGTCTCTTCGTCTCATGCGCGCGCTCGTCACCGGCTCCAACGGCTTCGTCGGACAACACCTCACCCGGGCGCTGGCGGCGCGTGGCGACGACGTCGTCGCGTTCGATCTGCGCGCGGGCGAATTCACCGATCCGAAGGTGCGCTGCGTCGCCGGTGATCTCCGCGACGCCGACGCGCTGCGCGCCGCGTGCGAGGGCGTCGATAGGGTCTTTCACGTCGCGTCGCTGGTGCAGACGCGCCGCACGGGCGCGGACGAGGTGCGCGCCGTGAACGTGGGGGGCACCGAGAAGCTGCTCGATGCGTGCCGCACCCAGCGCGTGCCCCGCATGGTCTACGTCTCGAGCGCGAGCGTCGTGTACGCAGGGCGCGACATCGAGCGAGGCGACGAGACGCTGCCGTACCCTGCGCACTTCCACGCGCCGTATGCGGAGACGAAGGCGGTCGCGGAGCGCACGGTGCTGGAGGCCAGTGGTCGGGGTGACGTGCTCACGTGCGCGGTGCGCCCTCACATCGTGTTCGGTCCCGGCGACACGCGGTTCTTCCCCGCCGTGCTGGGCCGCGCGCGCAGCGGTCGCCTCAAGGCCTACGTCGGCGACCCGCGCAAGCTCAGCGACTTCACGTACATCGACAACCTCGTCGATGGGCTCTTGCTCGCGAGCGATCACCTCGGCGAGTCATCCGTCGCGTCGGGTCAGGCGTATTTCGTGACCAACGGCGAGCCCCGCTCGTTCTGGGACTTCGTCGGTCAGCTCCTCGACGGCCTCCAGCTGAAGCGGCCCAGTGTTCGGATCCCGTTCCCGATCGCGTACGGCGCGGCAGCGGTGCGCGAGGGAATCGACGCGCTGCGCGGGGTCGCGACGAGCGAGGAGTCGCTCACCCGCTTCACCATCCGCTACCTCACGACGCACCACTACTTCTCGCACGACAAGGCGACGCGTGATCTCGGCTATCGCCCGAAGGTCAGCCTCGACGAGGGGATCGCTCGAACGCTGACGACGCTGCGCTGACGCGCCGTCGAGGCCACGCACGCGCCGCGCGAGCCACGCGCGCTGCGGCCGTCCAAGTACCGTTCAATCGCTGTTCGTTCGCTGTGAACGTCGTTGATCTCGGGGGCTGCGTCGCGCACGGTCGGCCCGTCCTGCGCGCCCGTCGCGCCAACCACGAAGAGGGAAATGATGAACGCTCGCACCACCATCGGCTCGCTGGCCCTGACCCTGGCGCTCGGCTGTGGGTCCTCCGAGACCGCCGAGGCTCCCGCGACACCGCCGGCTGCTCCGACGCCCGCCGCCGAGGCTCCCGCCGCCGAGGCGCCCGCCGCCGCCGAGGCGCCGCCCGCGGCCGCCGAGGCCGCTCCCCCGACGCTCGCCGAGCTCATCACGACGACGACGCCGATCGTGCCGTCACCCGCGCCGCAGTCCGCGGGCCCGCTCTCGCTCACCGCGACCATCTGCACGCTCGACGGCACGCCGATCATCGGCGACGACTCGTTCCGATCGATCGGCCCGGCCGCGTGGTCGAGCGACGGTGCGCTCTACCTGCTCGACAACGACGCGCGGCTGCGGCGCTACACCATCGCGCCGGGCGATGGATGCTCGCTCACGCTCGACACCACGATGGGGGAGGGCGGGCGGCTCAACCTCGGCGAGGGTCTCGGCGGTCGCCCCGAGAGCGTCGTCGCCGACGCCAACGGTCACGTCTACGTGTCCTCGAGCATGCGCGGCACCGATCGCATCACGGGGACCACGGTGGACTACCACTGCGAGACGACCGGCACGCTCTCGATCTCTCCGAACGGCCGCGACGGCATCAGCGTGTGGGGCAGCGGCCCCGCCAAGCACGTGACCTTCACCGACAGCGGCTGCACCACCGAGGACTGGAGCGCGACCGACATCTTCCCCCGGGTCGACTCCGCGAGCTTCGTCGACGCGACGCACGTGCTCGTGGGCGGGCACGCCGAGGAGTCGTCCGCGCCGCACTTGGTGCGCCTCTACGACATCGGCGGGCGCCCCTCGGGCCCCGCGTTCGGCGACACGACCGGCGAGATGAACGCCGACGACCACTTCTGTCACGTGCACAGCGCGGTGAGCTGTGGCGAGCGCACCTGCGTGCTCGACGGCAACTGCCGCGCGCTGCGCGTGTTCGATCGCTCGCGTGCGACCGTCGGCGAGATCGATCTCTCGCACCTGGTCGGCGTGAACTACCCCTGGTTCCCCGGCCTCACGTCGGTGCGCGATGGCGTCGCGTACCTGACCGTCAACCAGCAGCGCGGCGAGGGCTACCCGCGCCCCGACATCTACGACACGTTCGTGGTGCGCATCTCGGGCTTCTGAGCTCGGCCCTGCACGTGCGGAGCCCCGCACTCTCGAGAGCCCCGCTCGTCCGCTGGACGGGCGGGGCTTGCTCTGTCTCGCCGCTCAGTAGCCTTCGGTCTTGCAGATGATCTCGTTCATGATCTCTCGCGTGCCGCCGCCGATCGGGTAGAGGCGCGCGTCGCGGTAGAGCCGCTCGACGAGCGACTCGCGCAGGTACCCCGCGCCGCCGTGGATCTGCACCGCCTGATCGCACACGAACGAGCACGCATCCGTCGCGGTGTTCTTCGCCATCGCAGCGAGCGCGGGCGTCTGCTCGCCGCGGCAGCTCCGGACCGTGAGCTCGTTCGTGAGCGCGCGGGCGGCGGCGATGCGGCTCGCCATGTCGGCGAGCTTGTGGCGGATGACCTGAAAGCCCGAGATCGACTTACCGAACGCGCGGCGCTCGCGCGCGTACGACACGCTCTCGCGGTACGCGAGCTCGGCGATCGCCACGCACTGGCCCGCGATGAAGAGCCGCTCGCTGGTGAAGTTCATCATGATGGCGACGAAGCCGCCGTTCTCTTCGCCGATCAGGTTGGCGGCCGGCACGCGGCAGCCATCGAACGCGAGCTCGGCGGTGTCGCTCGCCCACCAGCCCGTCTTCTTGAGCTTCTTGGACACGTGGAAGCCGGGCGTGCCGCGCTCGATCACCAGCATCGAGATCCCGCCGTGACCCGGCCCGCCGGTACGCACGGCGGTGGTGATCACGTCGGCGCGGGTGCCCGACGTGATGAAGGTCTTGGCGCCGGTGACCACGTAATGATCCCCGTCCTTGATGGCGCGCGTCGTGATCCCGGCGACGTCGCTCCCGCCGCCCGGCTCGGTGATCGCGAGCGAGGAGATCTTCTTGCCCTCGAGCACCGGGCGCACGAAGCGCTGCTGCTGCTCGGGCGTGCCGAGCTTCACGATCGGCGGCAGCGCGATGCCGTGGCTCCCGAGGCCCACCGTCGTCCCCACCGACTTGCCCGCGAGCAGCATCTCTTCGGACGCGACCACGATGTGCGAGAGATCGCCGCCGCTGCCCCCGACCGACTCCGGGTAGCCCACGCCCAGCACGCCCGCGGCGCCGGCTCGCTCGTAGAGCGCGGCGGGGAACTCCTCGTCCTCCTCCCACTCGGCGGCCTTGGGCGCGATCTCGTTCGCGCTGAAGCGGCGGATCTGCTGGCGGAGCGCGGCGTGTTCGTCGGTCTCGAAGAGATAGGTCATGGCCTCCCGGGGGTCAGAGCGTGGAGAGCGCGGCGAGGAGCTGATCGTTCTCGTCGGCGGTGCCGAACGTGATCCGCAGCTTGCTCGCGAGCACGGGCGAGCTCGCGAAGCTGCGCACCCGGATGCCTCGATCGAGCAGACCTCGGTAGAGCAGCTGCGCGCGCTCGGGGCTGCCGCACTCGCAGAGCGCGAAGTTCGCGTCGGTCGGGTGCGGCGCGACACCCAGCGCGCCGAGCAGCGGCATCAGGCGGTCGCGCTCGGCTCGCACCGCCACGACCTGCGCGTCGATCGTGTTCTCCAGCTCGGTCAGCAAGCAGGTCGCGAGGGCCTGCGAAGGCAGCGCGAGGTTGTAGGGGAGGCGCACCTTCTCGAGCTCGGCCGCGAGCTCGGGTCGCGCGCGCACCCAACCGACGCGCAGCGCCGCCATGCCGATCTTCGAGAGCGTGCCGAGCAGCGCGACGTTGTCGAAGCGATCGAGCCAGGTGCGGTGATCGCGCCCGCGGTAGGCCGCGTAGGCCTCGTCGATCACGATCAGCGTGTCGGGCGCGCCACGGATCAGGCGCTCGAGCACGGCGTCGTCCTGCGCGTTGCCCGTCGGGTTGTTGGGCGTCGCGACGAAGACCAGCGACGCCGCGCTCTCCTCGATCGCCGCGAGCATCGCGGGGACGTCGAGCGCGTAGCCCTCCGCGTACGGGACTGGGATCACGTCGAGGCCCGCGAGCTTCGCCGACGCGCCGTACATCGAGAACGTCGGCGCGGGGAGCACCACGCTCGCCCGCGCGTGACCGCCACGCGACCGACCGAGCGCCGAGGCCAGAAACACGATCGCCTCGTCCGAGCCCACGCCCAGCACGAGCTCGTCCCCGCGCGCGCCGAAGCGGCGACAGAGCGCGTCCCGCAGCGCCGAGGCAGCGATCTCCGGATAGCGATGCAGGTCCATCGAGGCGACGACCTCGGCGAGCCGCGCGCGCGCTTCGCCCGGGAGCGGGAAGGGCGACTCGTTGGCGTCGAGACGCACCGCGATCGCCTCCTCGGGCACGCGGTAGGCGTGGGCGCTCGCGAGCTCCTCGCGCAGCGCGCTGCTGCCCGGCCGCCAGCTCACGCGCGTGCCTCGGACGGGCATGCGACGCGCTCCGGCTCGGCAGCCGCGCGAGCACCGCCCGCAGCGATCATTCCGCCACGCCGTCGGGCGAGATGGCCTCGCGCTCGCTCTCGCTGCGGAGCGTCGCGGGCATGTCGTCGTCGCCGCTGATCGCCTCGCTCGCGTCGCCCGCGCTGAGGGTGCCGGGTCGCGCGCGGCCGTTCTCGTCGAGGTCGCTCGGGTAGATCCCGAGGTACTCGTTGACCACCTCGCGGGTGAGCGCGTCGCTCGCCGTGCCGCCCACCTTCACCACGCGCGCGCCGGAGACCCAGAGGAGCCAGCGATCGCCTTCGCCTGCGTCCAGCTGAAAGACCCGCCCGCCCACGTCGATCACGGTCACGTCGTAGCTCGCGAGGCTCCGCACCAAGCGCCGCACCTCGGCCGCGAGGCCCGCCGGGTTGGTGTAGACGGTGACGAACGCGTTGACGTACGCGATGTCGCTCCCGCTGCGGCGCACGTAGGTCGCGGTGTGCCCCTCGGCCGCGTTGCCCTCGATCGCGAGCTCGACGTCGAGCACCCGCTGGTAGCGGCGGTACGCGAGGTGCCCGATGTCGCGCTCGACCACGAAGCGGCTCGGCACCGAAGGTCCGCACGCGGCGAGCACGGTCGCGAGCAGCACCCCCGCGCCCACGACGCGGCGAGCGATGAACGGGATGTCGGCGCGCCGGCTCGTCATGGGCGCGCGAATCTACCACGGCGCTGCGCTCGACCGTCCGCCCAAACGTCAGGTGACGACGACGCCCAGGGGCACCGCGAGCTGCGCCGCGATGTGTCCGAGCTCGCCGCGCACCAGCAAGTCCGCGTGGCGATCCTGCATCGTGGGATCGCGGTTCACGATTACCACGCGCGCGCCGTGCTCGCGGGCCATCAGCGGCAGGGAAGAGACGGGCGCGACCTCGAGCGAGGTCCCCATCGCGATGAACAGCTCCGCACGCTTCACCTCGGCGACGGCGTCCTCGAACGCCCGCCCGAGCATCTCTCCGAAGAGCACCACGTCGGGGCGCACCATCCCGCCGCAGAGCTCGCAGCTCGGCACCGTCCCGCGCGGTGTCTCGCGCATCACCTCACGCCAGCCGCTGGGGTTGCCGCAGCGGGTGCAGCGGGTCCGCTGCCAGTTGCCGTGCGCCTCGATCACCCGCTCCGAGCCGGCTTCTTGGTGAAGCCCATCGACGTTCTGGGTGATGACGGCGCCCAGCTTGCCGTTCCGCTCCAGCCCTGCGAGCAGTCGGTGCATCGCGTTGGGCCCGGGCCGCGCGCCGCTGGGTGCGTGCAGCCCGGCGAAGAACGCGCTCCAGAACTCGTAGAAGCGCAGCGGGTTCTCCCGGAAGCCGTCGATGCTCCCGACCTCCATCGGATCCGCGCGCGACCATACGCCCGTGTCCGATCGAAAGTCGGGGATGCCCGATTCGGTCGAGACCCCTGCGCCCGTGAGCACCACGGTGCGGCGGCTCGCCGTGATCGCGGCTGCGAGCTCGTCGAGGGATTCGCTCAAGGCGCGCTCGCGCCCAGATCGGTGCGCAGGAAGGCCACGAGCGCATCGAGCGTGCTCGGCTCGGCGGAGAAGAGCGCGACACCGTGCGCGGTGCCGTCCACGACGAGCGCGTCGGTGTGGGTCACGCGCGCCATCGCCTCGGCGGTCTCCACGCCCTCGGTCTCGTCGCGGGACACGATGGTGAAGAAGCCCCGCGAGCCCAGCTCGAGCATCGGGGTCAGCGAGTCGAAGCCGTGGTACGCGCGGCCCGGCGAGATCGCGGCGAAGCTCACCAGCAGCGGCTCGCGCGCAGCGGCGGCGATCACGGCGGTCGATCCGATCGACGAGCCGACCGCGCTGATGCGCGCGGGGCGCACGCCCGAGGCCTCGCTGCCGAGGAACGCCACGGCCGCGAGCACGTCCTCTTGCGTGCGGGCCCACGCCTCGCGATCGAAGGCGTGGAACTCGACCTCGCCTGCGGTGGACGTGGTGCTCTCGCCGTGGCCACGCATGTCGATCGCGAGGGTGGTGATCGACGGGGCCTCGTGCAGGCGCGCGATCAGCGGCGCCCACTCGCTGCGATCGCTGCCGAGCTGATGCACCAGGATCACCGCGCCCGCCTCGGGGCGCGCGGCCGGCGCGAGCTGGCCCACGATCGTCACGCCGTCGCTGGTCTCGAAGCGTACGATCCGGGGCTCGGGCAAGGTCTCTGCGACCGGCTCGACCGCGGGCTCTTCGGCCGTGGTCACCTCGCGCGGCTCGGGGCGCGACGTCGGCGCGGGATCGGAGCTGCACGCAGCGAGGAGAGCGAACCAGAGGGCCTTGCGCATGACGCGCGAGGGTAGCGAGCGCGTGCCCGCGGAGCATGGCCTTTGTCGTGACGCGCAGCGTCACGCGCCGGCGTCCCCTCGGAAAACAACGGCCGACGCTCCGAATCGAACGGGTCGGTGCGCTAGAGTCGCCGGTGGTGAAGAAAGGCGTCCTGCTCGGCCCCTACCGCCTCACCCGTCGCCTCGCGACGGGCGGGATGGCGGAGATCTTCCTCGCGCAGCGCGAGGGGAAAGAGGGGTTCGCGCGCGAGCTGGTGGTGAAGCGGATCCTTCCGCACCTCGGCGCCGACGCGGAGTTCCGCAGCATGTTCCGTGACGAGGCGCGCCTCGCGGCGCTGCTCTCGCACCCGAACGTGGTGCACGTCTACGACTTCGGATCGGTCGAGACGGACGATGGCGAGCAGCTGTACCTGGCGATGGAGCTGGTGCGCGGCGTCGATCTCCGCGCCTTGGTGATCCGCGCCACCGAGCAGGCGCGCGTCATGGGCCGCCCTTGGCCGGTACCGCCCCACCACGCGGCGAAGATTGCGTCCTTCGTCTGCGAGGCGTTGGCGCACGCACACGACGTGAAGATCGAAGGACAGCCCGCGCGCATCGTGCACCGCGACGTCACGCCCTCGAACGTCATGGTCTCCTTCGAGGGTGCGGTGAAGCTCGCCGACTTCGGGATCGCCAAGGCCGCGCAGCGCGGTCGCGATCGCACCGATCACGGCGTGGTGAAGGGCAAGTACACGTACCTGTCGCCCGAGCAGGCGCGGGGCGAGACGCTCGATGGGCGCAGTGATCTGTTCAACGTCGGCATCCTGCTCGTCGAGATGCTGCTCGGTGAGCCGCTCTTCGCGCCGGACGAGCACCGCCAAGCGAAGCGGCAGAGCGCCGAGGGCAAGATCCCGAAGCTCGAGCGCCTGAACAAGCTCCCGCCCGCGCTCGCGCAGATCGCCCGCAAGGCGCTCTCGGCGCGGCGCGAGGATCGCTACCCGGACGCGCTCACGATGCGCGCCGACCTCGAGACCTGGCTGCGCAGCTCGCCCGTGCCCTCCGACACCGTCGAGATCGGACGCTTCGTGCGCGAGCTCTTCCCGGATGCGCTCGCCGAAGACGCTCGCGGCGCGCGCGCGGCGGGCACCGTGCCGCTGACGATGGCGCTCGCGGCGCTCGGCACCGCGCCGATCACCGCGATGCCGAACCTGCCGGGCACCGCGCAGCGGGTGCCCGCGCCGACGGGCCTCATCGACGCGCCGACCGTGATGGACCCGCTGCGCACCGGGTTCGGGGTGCAGACGACGCCGCTGAGCATCGAGCACCAGCCGTCGGTGACGCCCATCCTGCGCCCGCCGCGCAAGAACCGCGCGCCGCTCCTCATCGGCGCGGGCATCGTGCTGGGGGCGCTCCTCATCGGCGGATACATGGTCGGCACCAGCGACGACGGGACGCCCCCATCCACGCCGCCCCGAGAGCCGCCGCGCGCGGCCGCCGCAGCGGCACCGATCGCCCCTGCGCACCTGCGGGTGGCGAGTGAGCCCGCGGGGCTGACGATCTTCATCGACGGCGCCGAGCACGGGGTCGCGCCGATCGTCGCCGAGGTGGCAGGCACCGCGGTGCACACCGTCGAGGCCCGCAACGATCGCGGCGACGTCGTCGCGAGCGAGCGGGTGATCGCCGAGGCGGGCGGGACCCACGACGTCGCGCTGCGAGCCGAGAACGTGAACGCGACGGTGCGCGTGAGCTCGCGGCCCGCCGCCGCGATGGTGTCGCTCGACGGCGTCGAGGTCGGTCGCACGCCGCTCGAGCTCGCGGTGTTGCCAGGCGAGCACGCGATCGGCCTGGCGCTCGCGGGATACCGTGACGAGACCGAGCTCGTGCGGCTGGAGAACCCGGGCGAGACGCTCGCGCTGACGTACGCCCTCCAAGAAGAGACGACGGTCGCCACCGCGCCCCCGAGGCGCGGCGGATCGCGGCGCGGCGATCGAGGGAGCGCAGGTGGCGCGAGCACGGCGCCGTCGGCGACCGGGATCGTGATCGTCGGGAGCACGCCGCACTGGGCGCTCGTGTACGAAGGCTCGCGTCGCCTCGGGCCCACGCCCTACCGCGGCTCGATGCCGGTCGGTCGACACCACCTGACGCTGCGCTCCGAGGCGCACGGCACCCGCAGCGTCGACGTCGACGTGCGCGAAGGGGAGACCTCGCGCGCGCTCGTGACCTGGTAGTCGATCGCGCGGCGCGCGCCGCGCGTGGTAGATCCCGCGCCGTGAGCGCCACCGATCTGATCGACTTCCTCAACGTCTCTCCCACCCCCTGGCACGCGGTCGAAGAAGCGCGCCGCCGGCTCGAAGCGGCGGGCTACCGCGAGCTCTCCGAGGGAGACGCGTGGAAGGTGAGCGCCGGCGACAAGGTCTTCGTCGTGCGCGCGGGCTCGACCATCGCGGCGTTTCAGCTGGGCACCGATGCCCCGGAGAAGTCCGGCTTTCATCTGATCGGCGCGCACACCGACTCGCCCAACCTCCGCCTGAAGCCCGCGGCGCTGTCCGAGCAGAGCAAGCAGCACGTCGCGGGGGTCGAGCCGTACGGCGGCGTGCTCCTCTACACCTGGCTGGATCGCGATCTCTTCTTGGCGGGCCGCATCGTGCGACGCGACGGCAGCACGCGCTTGGTGCGGACGAAGGCGGTCGCGCGGGTCCCGGCGCTCGCGATTCACCTGGACCGGCAAGTGAACACCGACGGGCTGAAGCTGAACGCGCAGAAGCACCTCCCGCCCGTCCTCGGGCTCAGCTCCGGCGGTGCGCTCACGCTCGGTGACGTGCTCGAAGAGAGCGGAGAGATCGCGGCCTTCGATCTCTGCTTCGCCGACGCGCAGCCGTCGGCGCTGGTCGGCGCGCGCGACGAGTACGTGATGAGCGGGCGCCTCGACAACCTCGCGTCGTGCCACGCCGCGCTCTCGGCGCTGCTCGCGCACACGGACGTGGGCAAGCGGAGCCGCGGCATCGTCCTCTACGATCACGAGGAGTGCGGGAGCCAGAGCGCGCAGGGCGCGCAGTCGGCGTTCTTGCGCGACGTGCTCGCGCGCTTGGTCTTCGCGCGGGGAGGCAGCGGCGTCGATGCGCTGCCGCGCGCCATCCACCACTCGCTGATGATCTCGGCAGACATGGCGCACGCGGTCCATCCCAATCACGCGGACAAGCACGAGCCCGCCCACGCGCCGCTCTTCGGTCAGGGGCCGGTGATCAAGATCAACAACAACCAGCGCTACGCGACCGACGGCGAGACCGCGGCGCACTTCGCGCGCTTCTGCGAAGCGGCGGACGTGCAGCCCCAGCGCTTCGTCACCCGCTCGGATCTGGCGTGCGGCAGCACCATCGGACCGATCAGCGCCGCGCTCCTCGGGATGCGCACCGTCGACGTCGGCAACCCCATGCTCTCGATGCACAGCGCGCGCGAGATGTGCGCGGCCGCCGACGTGCCGAAGATGATCGCCGCGCTGACCGCTGCGTTCGCCGACTAAGGGCCCGCGTAAGAATAACTGCTGCATTCGGCCGCGCGGGAGCCCCGCATTCGTCGTTGCTCGTCGGTCGCTTGCGGCCAGCAAACTCCCTCCTCGCGCCTACCCTTTGGGGCTCCGGCGCGCCCTCGGTGCTGACGCAGTCATTCTTACGCGGGCCCTGAGCCCTCAGCGCGCGCGGCGTCGCAGCGCCTCGAGCAGCGCGGGGTCGGCGGCGAGCTTCGCGGAGACGGCTTCGCGCACGAGGGTGCGCACGACGTGAGCGAGCTCGGGGTTGGTGACCTGGGTCTTGGTGGGCTGGCCCCAGTGGATGTCGGGCGTGAGCACGAAGAGGCAGGCGCGGAGACCTCGATCGAGCCCCGGGGCGAGGTCGTGTTGCCGGGCGAGATCACCGAGCGCGCTCAGGAACCCCTCGAGGTGCGTACCGCCGTCGGGGGTGTGCTCGTACGCGGCAAAGCTCTCGACGTGGGGTGCGCCGAGCCCGCACCAGCCGATGGCCGCGCGCACGGTGTTGAACGCCTCGGTTGCATCGATCTCGATGAGTAGGTCTGTTGCGCCGAGTCGTGAGCACAGGCCATCGCGCTCGCGCGCTGGCTCCCACCCCTCATCGCGCATCGCGATGCGCAGACTCGGGGACCCATCCGAGATCATCTCCAGCCACTCGGTGACCCAACGTCGATCGAAGACGCGACGCGAGAAGATGTCGGGGTCCGGGTGAAAACGGACGGTCGTTCCGCGCCCGCCCGACGATGGCAGCGCCTCGGGCGGTGCGAGTACGCCGCGCCTCGAGGTGAACCGATGCTCGGTACCTGCATGGTGCGTCGAGACCGTGAGGTTGGTGCACACGGCGGAGACGGTGAACAGGCCGAGGTTGGCCCCACCGAGATGGACGTGCGGCCGGTGTCCGTCGAGCGTGGCAGTCGAGATCGGCGAGGTCAGTGCTCGAACCGCGACATCGGGTGACATCCCGGGGCCATCGTCCGCGACCGACACGGAATCGTCTGTGTGCAGCGTGACCTCGATCGTCCGCGCGCTCCCAGCCAAGTAGAGGTCGAGGGCATTCGCGAGCACGTCGCGGAGCAGCGCGTGCGGAGGCCCGTGCATGTCGGCGAAGTACATGCCGGGGCGCGTCCGTACGGCGTGCACGGCCATGTCGGGGTGCGGCGGCAGATCGACCATCGGCGTCGATGGTACGCGATGCTCGACGGTCAGAGCGCCTTCAGCTCGAGGATCGGATCGCCTGCGAGGATGTCGTCACCGTCCTTGGGCAGGATGCGGATCACCTTCACCCGCTCCGGCAGGCCGTTCTCCGCGGCGTAGCGGACGCGGTTGAACGTCTTCATCACCTCGAGCAGCGCGACGGTCTGGCCCAGCTCGAGCTCTTCGTCCTCGATCACGAACGCGCGCTCGAGCGGGCTCGGCTTGGCGTAGTAGCGGCCGCCCAGCGGCGCGCGGAAGAAGAGCCCTTCGCTCTTGCTGCCCGCCTGTGCCACGGCGCTCTCCGCCGCGCTCGCGCTCAGCGCTGCAGGATCGAGCACCATCAGCCGCTCGCCCGCGCCCAGCGCGGCCTTGGCGTGCTTGCCGTCGCCGGCGATGCGGGTGATCGCGCCCGACACCCCCTTGGGGACGACCAACGCGTGCAGCACCCCGAGCACCTCGAGCTCGGCGGCGATCTCGTTCTCCGCGAGCATGGTGCCGAGCGCGGGGACCCCTCTCACCACGCCGGGCCTCGGCAGGTGCAGGCCGAAGACCCCGCCCTCCGGCTTGGAGACCAGCGGCAACATCGAGCGATAGCGGCGGCCGTCCATGTCAGCGAACCTCCGAGCCGATGACGCGCAGGTCGTGCAGCGACCAGATGCGCGGGTTCTTGATCCGGCGGTAGCCCGGTGACTGGTACGCCGACTCGATCAGCGCCTCCAGCCACGCACGAAGCTCACCGAGCTCGACGATCTCGTCGGTGTCCATCTGCCGCGCGGACACGAACGGATCCATGTCCGCCTCGATGCGCGCCTCGACCTGCTTCATGCCGGTCTCGATCGACTTTCGCTCCGCGGGATCCTCCGTGACGATGTTGAAGTCGTCGTCGAGCTTGGTGTTGTAGGTCGCGATCGACAGCGTGCGCCCCTCCATCACGCTCTGCCGCGAGAGCACCGTCGAGAGCTGCACGACGGGGTCGTAGGGCAGACCGGCCAGCGCGTAGTACCCCGCGCCGCTCGCCTTGCGCAGCAGCACCGTGAACATGGGCACCGTGTTGGTGCTGTTCGTGTAGATGAGGCTCGAGCCGTACGAGAGCAGCCCCTGCGCCTCCGCCTCGACGCCGATGTCGAAGCCCGAGATGTCCTGCAGCCACACGATCGGGATCCCGTCGTCGTTGCACGCGCGGCTGAACGCCGCGACCTTGGCGATGCCGCCGCGGTACAGCGCGCCGGCGGGACGATGCGCGCCCGGCGCCTCGGGATCGCCGATGAGCCCCTGCCGATCGATCACGAAGCCCGCGTAGAGCCCGCCGACGCGGCCGACGCCGCACACGATCTCTTCGCCGACCTCGGGCATGCACTCCCAGAAGAGCCCTTGATCCACCAAGCGTGAGAGCACCTCGAGCGCGTCGTACGCCTCGCGATGATCCGCCGGCACCAGCGCCGCGAGCTCACGCGGCGGATGCAGCGGATCCACCGGGCCCATCCCGCCGCGGTAGTAGTCGGCGCCGGACGTCGGCAGCCGGCGGACCTCCATCCGCATGCACGCGATCAGCGCGTCGTCGTCGGGCACCCGCACGTCCGCGCAGCCCGACTGGTGCACGTGGACCTCGGGGCCGCCGATGTCGAGCGAGGTCAGCTTCTGGCTCTTGGCGCCTTTGATCAGCGCGGCGCCGGCGATGACCATGTAGGCCTGCTCGGTCATGTACACCCGGTCCGAGATGATCGGCATGTAGCCGCCGCCCGCGATGCAGTCGCCGAGCACTCCGGCGATCTGCGGAACGCCATTCGCCGAGAGCAGCGCGTTCATCTTGAAGATGTGCCCCGCGCCGCGCGCGCCCGGGAAGCTCTTGCTCTGCTCGGGCAAGAACAGGCCGCTGCAGTCCACGAGGTAGAGGGTCGGCAAGCGAAGCCGCAGCGCCATCTCCTGAGCGCGCTGGATCTTCTCGGGGGTCCGAGGCCACCACGAGCCGCTCGCGACGGTGTTGTCGTTCGCGATCACCATGCACCAGCGCCCCTCGATGCGCGCGAAGCACGTCACGACGCCGGCGGCGGGTGAGGTGAGCTTCTCGGGTCCGAACGTCTCGCCGTCGTTCACGAACGTGCCGACCTCGAAGGTGCGGGTGCCGGGATCGATCAGCTTCGCGATGCGCTCGCGGCTCGTGAGCTTGCCCTTCTTGTGGACCCGCTCGACGTACTTCTCGCCCCAGCCGGCCTGCACCGCCTGGCGCCGCGTGCGCAGCTTCTCTTCGCGCTCGAGGATCGCGTCGCGGTTCTTGGTGAGGGTGGGCTCGTCGCCGAGCGATGCGAGCGGCGAGCCGATGGGGACGAGGGGGACGTGGGACACGGCGGAGGCTGCTTATCACGGCTCGCGCCCCTGTCTTGGTTCGCGATCTGCGCACCCACATCGGCGCCATTGCCGCAGAAAGTTGCCCGCGGCGATCCGCTGTCAGTAGAGGGGAGACGTGATCGAGCGAGCCCGACCCCTCACCACCGCGCTGCTGCTCCTGGCCCGCACGAAGGCGAGCCGCGTCGTCCGCGTTCGCGCCGAGGGGAAGGAAGGAACGATCCTCGTTC
>CAYZQM010000080.1:0-4889 GCA_964480175.1 uncultured Sandaracinaceae bacterium | reverse complement strand
GGCTCGTCGAGGGCGGCGTGCGAGCGAGCGTGCTTCCCCGGGGCGGCGAGACGATCGGTGAGGCGCTGGTGCGCGAGGGCGAGCTCGCGCCGCTCGCGATCGATCCCGTCCTGCGCCGCCAGATGCACCGCCGCCTCGCGGTGATGCTGGGCTGGCGCGGCGCGCTGCTCGATCAAGAGCCCATCGAGCAAGAGGTGCCCGCAGGGATCATCGAGGGCGCATGCCCGCGCGATCTCGTGCTCGCCGCGATGCGAGAGCTGACCAGCCGCACGCCGGTCGAGGAGATCGAGCGCGAGCTGAGCAAGAGCAGCTGGGTGCTCTCGACGTCGGGCATCGATCTGGTGCATCGCGCGGCGCTGCATCCCGACGAGGAGGCCGTGGTCACTCGCCTGCGTCGCCCCGCGTCGCTGGCGGAGCTGCGCGAGGCGTCGCGCGGATCGGAGCGTGCGCTGCGATTGGTGTGGGCGCTCGTCCGCATCGAGGCGGCGTCGGTGCCGCTCGCGCGGGGCGCGAACCTCGCGCTGCTCTTGGCCAAGACCCGCGCGTCGCGCGCTCCGAACGCGCGTCCTTTCGACCTGACGGGACAGCGCCCCAGCGAGGCGCGCGCGTCGCTGCGCAAGCTCGCCGCGCGCCTCCACCCCGACAAGCTCGGTCCGCACGCGCCCGAGGCGATCGTGGCCGCGTCGAACCGGGTGATGGGCGACCTGAACCGCGCCGCGGATCGCCTGCGCCGCGCCTGAACTCGAATCGTGAACGTGAACCTGAACGCAACAGACGCTCAATCACGCGCCTGAACCTCAGCTGCAGTCTGCGGGGCACACGGCCGACGTCTCGCCGAACAGGCACATGCCGTCGCCACACGTCGAGGCGCGCGTCTCGAGGTGACCGATGCACACGCTGATGGGGCTCACGAACGTGCTCGTCCCGGTGATCGGATCGAGGGTCACCTCGAACAGGCGCGCGCCGGTGAGCGTCACGTCCAGCGACGTCTCGGTCAGCATCACGTAAGTCAGGGTGCCCTCCGTCGCGAGGTAGGTCGCATCGCATGGACCAGCGGGCGTGTCGCAGCCGGTGGATACCAACAGGCAGTGATCGCACGTCGCGTAGTTCTCGCCGGTCAGCGTGACGCTCTGCGCACCCGGCGTCGCGCCCCGCTCGAAGTGCACTTCGAGCGTCACCATCGCGACGATCCCGCTGTCGAGGCGCAGCGCGGTCAGGGTCCCATCGTCCGCGCGGATCGAAGTGCCTGCCAGCGTCGTGACGTCGAGGGGCCCACACTCCGGAGGGACGTCGGGGCTGTCCGCGGTGTCGACCGGGACGTCACGCGCGACGATGCCCACGTCCATCGGCAGGGGAGCGTCGGGGCGCCTCGGCAGGGGCACGTCGGGGAACACGCCGGTGTCGCGCACGGGTGGTGCGCATCGACACTCGCCCCACTCGCGCTCGACCGTGCACGTCTGGGTGCCGGGGAACGGTGTGGCCGAGCACCGGCACTCGCGGGTCATCCCCGTGAAGCACCGCGAGGCGTCGCTCGAGCAACCGATGAGCGACGACACCGCGACCATCGCTCCGAACACCCATCGAACGTCTCGCATCGCCATCACCTCGCCTGCGAGATAGCGCGCGCGTGCGGGCGCGTCGATCGGTCGGCGCGGAGGTCAGTCGACCCGGTAGTAGTAGAAGATCCCGAGGCCCGGCATCGTGCCCGCGTTCGGCGGGGGCGGGACCCAGCGGTCGTGGAAGTTCATCACCGTCCGGATGCGGACGGTCGCGCGGCCGGAGCGACCGGTGGACTGGATGCTGAGGATCCGGGCCGCGGTCACCAGCACGCCGTCGAGCTCGTTGCGCTGTTCGGGGGTGAGCGTGACCGGGGTGAACATCAGCTCGCTGCCCGCCCCCAAGAAGCTGCTCAGCATCGGGAAGAGATCGCGCTCGCCACCCGCGCCCTCGAGGAATTCGGTGAACTGCCGCGGGTGGGTGAACCACGGGATGGGGGCGATGCCGCGGATGGTGTTCATCAGCTGGATGAACTTCGCGGCCTCCAGCGGGCTCGCGCAGAACGGCTGCAGGCCGATGATCGAGCAGACGCGCGCGTAGAGGACCTGCGGCGGCGCCTCGTTCGGGTTCACCGCACCCGAACCGTAGATGGTGATCGTGCGCGAGCGGGGATCGTCGGGGTCGGGCTCGACGAACGTCGCCCAGAAGTCGTCGCCCACGCCGCGGATCAGGCGGAGCTCTTCGATCGAGTCGAGCGGCGCGTTCCGCGCGCGGTAGGGATCGTCGAGGCGCTGGTAGATGTCGTCCTCGGAGCCCGCGCTCGCGACGGTGCCGGCGCCGGGATCGAAGCTCGTGCGATCGGTGTCGACGTCCCACCAGTCGATCAGCGCGCTGACGAGATCGAGCCGCGAGGTGAAGTTGCCGTCGGGATCGGACTGCTCGAAGAGCGGATCGAAGGGGCTGGGCGAGAGGTAGCCGCCGACGAGGCCGAAGGTCTGCAGCGCGACGATCAGCCGAGCGCGATCCCCGTCGTAGCTCAGCGGATCGTTGATGTTGATCCGGCTGTTCTCTCCGAACGAGATGATCTCGCACGTCGCGCCCGTGGAACCGAGCCCCTCCGCGATCCCGAAGTTGAGCCCGGCGGATCCTTCCTCGGCGTTGCGGTCGTAGTCGCAGAAGGGGCGCAGGATCCCGTCGGCGAAGTTCCACACCGGGATCATCGGCGGCGGGCGACCCGTCAGCATCTGGTACATCGGCGCGACCGCGACGCGGATCTGAGGCTCCTGCGCGACCAACAGCCGCGTGAGGTTGAGCCCGCTCCGCGCCATGTACTCGGCGCGCAGCTGATCGCGCTGGGTCGCCGCGACCATGTACGCCGCCGTCGTGCCCTCGTGCATGTCGGCGAGCACCACCGCCAAGATCGCGATCGCGGTGATCGCCAGCACCAGCGCCACGCCCCGCTCGCGACCCGAGGCAGGATCGCGCCGCAGCCGCCGCGAGCCCGCGAGGCGCGCGCCCAGCCGACGGCTGCGCGCGCGGGAGTCGGTGGACGGGGCGAGGGGGAAGGGCATGGGCGACGCTGAACCGATGGCGCGCAGGCGACTGTTCCCGCGCAGGGTCGCAACCTACTCCGGGGCGGGCGCCTCTGCACCGGCGGCCCCGCGCGGGGGCGGCGCATCGGCGCCTCTCTACCGGCGCGGGAGCGCGCGTCGGGCTATCTGTGGGCGAGCGTGAGCAAGGACGGTCAGCCCCCCTCGACGGCGCAGGTCCTCTCGCGGGCCACGCTCTTCGGCTGGTCGGTGTCGCTCGCGCTGCACCTGTCGTCGATCCTCGCGCTCTTCGCCGCCACCACGGCGCCGCCCCCCGTGTTCGAACTGACGTTCCCCGTGTCGGTCGAGCTGGGGATGACGGAGGCGACCGAGGTGAGCGCGCCAGCGCACAGCGAGAGCGAGAGCGAGAGCGAGGGCGGCGAGGGCAGCGGTGGTGCGGGGGCGGGCAGCGGCCTCGACGCGGGCGTGCCGCGCGACGCGGGCGTCGACGGATCGGTCGATGGAGACGCGGGGCGGCGGCGCCGCCGCGACGCCGGGGTCGACGCGGGGACCCCTCTGATCGCCGAGGGCGAGGGAGAAGGCGCAGGCGGTGACGGGGACTCGCCGGTCGCGTTCCTCCCTGCGGGCGCGCAGGTCGCGCTGCGTGCCGATCTCGATCTCGCGCGGGTCTCGCCGGTGCGCAGCGAGATCGAGCAGCTGCTGGGCGCGCTGCCGGACTGGCAGATCCTCCTGGGGAGCAGCGGCACCATCGAGCCCGTGCGCGACTTCAGCCGCGTGCTGATCGCGACGCCGAACTTCAATCGCTCGCGGCTGGTCGTCGCCGGCAGGTTGGTCGAGGGAGAGCGCACCCCGCGGGAGCTCGCCGATCGGCTCGCGGCCGCGCGTGGGGCGACCCTTCTGTGGAGCGACGAGGACGGGATCCCGCGCGCGCCGTGGAACGTGGACGCGACGCCGCGCTCGCTCGCCATCGTCGGCCCGCGCCACTTCGTGGTCGCGCGCGACGAAGACCTGCCGCGGGTGCTGCAGATCGCGGCCGCGCGTGTCGAGGTCGATCCGGATCATCCCGAGGCGACCGAGGTCGCGGCGGACGCGCTCTTGTCGATGCGGCCGAGCGAGGCGCTCTCGCTCGAGATCGAGGGCGCGGCGCACTTCGTCCGCGCGGGCAGCGCGCCCTGTCCGGTACCGGCGTCGCTGCGCGCGGCGCTCGTCGTGCTGGCGGAGGATCGCGGCGTCGGGCTCGACATCGACGCGACGTTCGTCGACGAGGCCACCGCCACCGAGGCCGTCACCTGCTTCTCCGACCTGCGCGAGTTCTACGCAACGAACGCGTTCGTCGAGGGGCTCGGCTTCAGCGGGATCCTGGAGCGGGCCGAGATCCGGGGGAGCGGGCGCGTCGGCGAGGCGCACGCCGAGATCAGCTACCCGCAGCTCAGCAGGATCCTCGGGCTCGTGCGCACGTTCCTCCCCCGTCGCCGCGCCACCCCCGCTCCCGCGCCATCACCCGATCCTCCGCCCGCCCCGTCACCTCCCAAGTGATCGCGACCGAGCGTTCTCGAGCCGAGTCGTGAGCGTCGTTCGATCAGCCGCGTGTGCGTCGGTGTCGTTCAAGAACCACGTTCAGGGTCGTGGTCGTGAACGTGATCGCGGTCGTGGTCGGTCGTTGATCAGCCGTGCGTTCGTCGGTGTCGTTCAAGACCACGTTCAGGGGCGTGAACGTGATCGTGAGCGGTCGTTTGACCAGCCGCGTGTTCGTCGGTGTCGCTCAAGACCGCGTTCAGGATCGTGGTCGTGAACGTGATCGTCTAACGATTGATCACATCTTTCTGAAGCTGCATGCCGAGT
>CAYZQM010000079.1:22284-24572 GCA_964480175.1 uncultured Sandaracinaceae bacterium | reverse complement strand
GGGCGTGTCGCACACGACCAGATCCGCGATCTCGCGGAGCCGCCCCATCATCCGCTGCCACTGGGCGATTCTGGGAGGCCGGCGGAGCAGCTCCGCCGGGAGCGCGGGGCCGAGCGCGGGCAAGATGCGTAGGCTCGGGAGCGCGGTGCGCAGGAGCGCAGTGCTCGGATCGAGGGTGTTCTCGAGCACGTCGTAGACCCCGATCGTCGGTCGACCGCGCGACGAGAGCGCCGAGAGCACGTCTCCGTTCGGATCGCAGTCGACGAGGATCACGTCGCGTCCTTTGCGCGCCAAGCTCACGGCGAGGTGCAGCGCGATCGTGGTCTTGCCCGAGCCGCCCTTGGGGCTCGCGAGCGCGAGCGCGGGCGCCAGACCGAGGGCGGGCTCGCGGCGCGCGACGAGGCCTGCCTCGGCCTCTTCGATCGGGCGGGTGGTCCGCGGCGTCGCGGTCTCCGGATCGGGTGCTGGCGCCTCGACGACGATGCGCGCCGTCGAGCTCCGGCCGCTCGGGCTCGGCTCCGCGTCGGCGGCTTGCTGCGGTCGCTCGTCCAGCATCCGCGGACCGCAAAGCGTGAAGCATGCCAAGCACAGCGGGCCACGGATCCCGTGGGGATCGTCCGGCCCGCCACACGACCGTCACCGCGATCGAGGGCAACGACCCTTCAGGCGTTGGGTCCCAGACACAGTGAGGCGACCTGCGGCATTCCCGTCAGCGTCGACTCTTGGGATCCAGGCGGTCGCGCAACCAGTCGCCCAAACCGTGGAAGCCCAGCACGGTGAGGATGATCGCGATCCCCGGGATCAGCGCGACGTGCGGCGAGCGCAAGAGCAAGCCCGCGCCCTGATCGAGCAGCGCGCCCCAGGAGATCCCGGCGCCCGGGCCGAGGCCCAGGAACGAGAGCGACGCCTCGGCGACCACCGCACCGCCCAGCGCGCTGCTCGCCTGCACCACCAAAGGCCCCGCGATGTTGGGCAGCACGTGCCGCGCGATCACCACGGGCTCGGTGACGCCGAGCGCGCGGGCGGCGGTGAGGTACTCGCGCTGCGCGACGAGCAACGTCTCGGCGCGGGCCAGCCGGGCGAAGAGCACCCAGCCATTCAGCGCCAGCGCCAGCGCCACGTGCACCAACGTCGGCTGGGCGACGAGCGCGAGCACCACGATGTGCAGCACGATCGAGGGGAACGCCTGCATCAGGTCCGCCAAGCCGCCGACCGCGTGATCGAGCGCGCCGCCGAGGTGACCCGCGAGCACCCCGAGCAGCACCCCGATGCCGACCGAGAGCGAGACGGCCATCAGCGCCACGCTCGCGCTGACCCGCGCGCCGTGCAGCATGACGGCGAGGATGTCGACGCCGTTCTCGGCGGTGCCGAGGCGATGCGCCGCGCTCGGCCCCTCGAGCTCGTGGCCCAAGTCGATGTCGAGCGGCGAGACCGCGCTGAGGTGAGGACCGAGCGCGGCCAGGAGCAAGAACGCGATCACCAGCGCGAGCGAGAGGCGCTTCACGACAGCCGCACCCGCGGATCGACGACGAGCAGCAAGAGATCGCTGCCGAGGTTGACCAGCACGTAGAGGATCGCGACGACCAGCGCGCAGCCCTGCACCACGGGGATGTCGCGGGCGCCGAACGCGTCGAGCAGGAGGCTGCCCAGGCCGGGGCGCTCGAACAGGCGCTCGAGGATGACCGAGCCCGACAGCAGCGCGCCGAGCTGCGCCGCCCCGAGGGTGAGCACCGGCACCGCCGCGTTGCGCAGCGCGTGGCGCAACGCCGCGCGCTGCTCGCTCAGACCGCGGGCCCGCGCGGCCGTCACGTAGGGCTCGCTCAGCTTCTCGAGCATCTGCGCCCGGGTCTGCCGGGTGAGGCTCGCCGCGAGCGCGATCCCCACGATGCCGCTCGGCAAGAGCAGCCCGAGCAGGCCCGCGTCCTCGTCGCCCGGCATGGGCAGCACCCGCAGCTCGATGCAGAAGAAGAGGACCGCGAGGGGACCGAGCGCGATGGTGGGCACGGCGACGCCGAGCGAGGTGAGGGCGCGCGCGCCCAGATCCCAGCCGAAGCGCTCGCCCTTGCGGCGCGCGAGGAAGGCCTCCTGCACCAGTTTCGACTCGCCGAGCTCGGTGGCGGAGCCGCCGAGCACCACGCGCCCGTTCTGCAGCACGTAGCCGCGGTGGGCAATGGAAAGCGCGGCGTGCACGTTCTGCTCGACGAAGAGGATGGAAATGCCGAGCGAGGCGGTCGGCGCGATCGCCTGGTACACGTCGAGGATGATCTTCGGCGCCAGGCCCAGCGATG
>CAYZQM010000079.1:0-22274 GCA_964480175.1 uncultured Sandaracinaceae bacterium | reverse complement strand
GCTCGCCCTTGCGGCGCGCCAGGGCGGCGAGCGTGCCGAGCGGGAGCGCGATCGCCCATCCGATCCCGAGCGCGCACGCCGTGAGCGCCAGCGTGTGCGGCATCACCGCGGCGATGTCGGTCGCGACGGCGCGGTCCATCGCCCGGTAGCTGTGGCCCAGCGTGCCGTCGAGCACCGAGCCGAGGAACGCGACGTACTGCTCGAGGAGCGGTCGATCGAGCAAGAGCGCCTCGCGGAGCGCGGCGTGCGCCTCGGGCGAGGCCGTGTCGCCGAGGATCGCGGTGGCGGGATCGCCCGGGATGGTGCGCACCAAGACGAACACCAGGGTGATCGCGGCCCACACCGTCGCCGCGGCGCGCAGGACGCGAAGCGCCACGTAGCGCGCGGTCGCGGCACGGGCGGAGGGTGCGTTCGCGGCGGCGGACACGCCGGGACCATCACCCCGCGCCGCCCCCGAGCGCCAGATCTCGACCCAACCGGCGCTGATTTCGCTACGCTGCGCGCGCGATGAAGCTCTCCGATCTCACCGACACCGAGCGCCTGGCCGTCGGCGGCCTCCTGCGCCTCATGATCCGCGCCGACGGCGACTTCTCCGAGCAGGAGGAGGAGAAGGTCAACGCGCTGGGCGACGAGCTCGGCGGTCGCGAGCAGCTCTGGCGCGCGATCTCGGATTCCGCCCAGACCTTCAAGACCGATCAGGACATCCGCGCCGCGGGCCTCGGCATCCAGCGCCCCGAGGTCCGGACCCTGACCTTGAAGCTGCTCCGCCAGGTCGCGCTCTCGGACAGCATGAGCCCGGGAGAGGAAGGGATCCTCTCCGCGCTCAGCGCGGCGTGGGAATGATCCAGATCTTCGGCCATCAGAAGTGCAAGGGGACCCGGGCCGCCGAGCGCTTCTTCAAGGATCGATCGATCAAGGTCCAGTCGGTCGATCTGAAGGTGAAGGGCCTCAGCAAGGGCGAGCTCACCAGCGTCGCGAACGCGGTCGGCGGCCTGAAGGCGCTCTTCGATGCGACGGGGGCGCGCGCCAAGGAGAAGGGCCTGCACGTCTCGGCGCCGAGCGAGTCGCGCCTGCTCGAGCTCTTGATGGGCGATCCTTTGCTGCTCAAGACGCCGATCGTCCGCGACGGATCCCAGGCGAGCGTCGGCGAGGCGCCCGCGACGTGGAAGGCGTTCGCCGATCGCGCTCGCGCTGGTTGACCTCAGAACCCGCGAACGAGAAGGAGGGCGACGTTCGTCGCCACCGATCCGAACGCCGCCATCAGCACCAACGCCACCCCGAGCAGCGCGCCCCGCCAGCCGCGCGCCTGGTAGAGGAAGAAGGGCGCGGTGATGCCCAAGAAGAAGGTGACCACCGCCGCGAACGACGGGTCCGTGCCCGTGGTCGCCGCGATGTGGGCCTCGTCGCTCTCGGCGATGCGCACGTTCTGTGCGCGCACCAGCAGCGCGTACACCGCCGTGGCCAGCCCGAAAGTCCACACGCAACCGATCACGATCTGCATACCCATCTGACGTTCCTTTCTTCGAGACGCCGACCTCCGGCGTGGCGCGCGTCATCGAAAGGGGTCGCTGCGCGTTGCGCGGGCGGATCGACGCGGGCGACGAGGCGGATCGAAGAGGCGTCAGGATGTCCACCGCGGAGGCGCGCCCGCGTCTCGATGGCAGGACGCTCGGCGTCAGGAGACGAGCGCCCCTCGGTGGAACGCGCGGGATCTCGCGTGGCACGCGAGCCGCTATGGGTCCGATCGATGATCGATCCCGTCGAGCAACCCGCACCGCATCCCACGAGCGCACAGGCGCTCGATCCAGGGCACCTCTTTCACCGCTGGTTCGTCGAGTACAACCCGATCTACCTCGCGAGCGCTGCGCTGGTGCTCGGTGGGCTCACGATGCTCTCGATCGATCTCGCGACCGCAGAGAACGGCGCGCAGGCGCTCGCGGGGATCTCGGAGCTCTACGCGCTCGCGCTCGTCTTCGGGGTGTTCGTCCTGAGGCGCCTCGGGCAGCGCCGGGTCGCGGTGATGCTCGCGCTGCTGGTGATGGTCTGGCAGTGCGATCTCACGATGTTCACCGAGTCGTCCGCGTTCCGCCCGGAGCTGGGCGTCGCCGCGGCGCTCCTCTGGGCCACGCTCTTCGCGCTGAAGCTTCGGCTGCTCGCGCTCGCGTTGGAGCTGACGCTGGGCGCATCCAGCTACGCCGTCGCGTGCTTCGGAGCCCTCGGCGTCGCCGCGCTGCCGCAGCTCTTCCGCACCTCCTCGATCGATCCCGCCACGCTGGTCGCGCTCTTCGTGTTCGTCCTCGGCGCCGCCGCGCTCTATCTCCCTCGCACCCTCCGCAGCGCAGTCGGCTTCGACATCCGCGGGCGCCGCGCGGTCGCGGGCGGCTGGGCGATCCTCGCGGCGGGTCTGGCGTTCCACGTCGCTGACTGGCACGCGGAGCTGGGCGTCTCGCTGGGGGCGCTCCTCTTCGTGGGCTTTCTGCTGGCGCTGCGCTTCGCGCGGAGCGGCGTCGCCTGCACGGTGCTGGTGCTGCTCTCGCTCGTGGTGGTGGTCTCGATCCACCTCTCGCCCCACCTCGTCTTCGGCTTGCTGACGAGCGCGCTGGTGCTGCGCGCGCTGCGCGGGCCCGTTCGAGCGAGCGACGCCCGCGGCATCGCCACGGCATCGCCCTACCGCGGCGTGGAGGGCACCGAGGCCGCGCCGCTGCCGCTCGAGCTCGCGCAGTCGTTCGGCGCCGTCGACTCCACCCTCCGCGAGCAGCTGCTCCTCGGCGCGTGGTCGTTCTTCTGTCTCGACCTCGCCTTCGTGCACCCCGGGTGGGTGACGCTCGCGATCTTCGTCCTCGGCTGCCTTCTCGCGTTCGCCATCGGCCGGCGCACACAAGCGCTCGCTCCGATCGCGCCACCGCTCGTGGTGATCGCACTGCTGCGCGGCTGGCTCACCCACTCGATCGGCACCTGGGGCGCGCTCGCCGTCACGCTGGGCTTCGCCGCCCTGCTCGGCGGCCTCCTCGTCACCTGGCGCCGCTCCCGCATCCCGACGCCGACCACCGCCCCGTCCTAAGCCGCGCGCTGACATCGCGGCGTGGCCCTGCTACTGCGCGGCGATGGGCGAACGAATTTTGGAGGGCACGCGAGACGCTCGCTGTGCGCGGGCACGCCTGGCGCTCGAGGGCCTGTCCGTGGGCGATGCGTTCGGCGATCGCTTCTTCGGGCCGGGCGTCGATGTGATGGATCGGATCCGTACGAGGACGCTGCCGGATGCGCCGTGGCCGTGGACCGACGACACCCACATGGCACTCTCGATCGCCGAGATGCTGATGGCCGACGGATCGATCGATCGGGATCGGTTGGCGCAGCGCTTCGCGGATCGCTACGAGGGACCTCGAAAGTACGGAGCGGGTGCGTTCCAACTGCTCACGGCGATTCGCGACGGCGCGAGCTGGCGCTCCGCGGCGACGGGGCTCTTCGGTGGGATGGGCTCGTTCGGAAACGGCGCCGCGATGCGCATCGCGCCGTTGGGCGCGTACTTCGCCGACGACCTCGACGACGTGGTGCGGGAAGCGACCGCCTCGTCCGAGGTCACGCACGCGCACCCCGAAGGAATCGCCGGTGGGATCGCGGTCGCCGTCGCCACGGCCCACGCATGCCGGGCGCGCGCGCTCACACCGGAGCTCTTCGACGTCGTCCTGCGCGCCGTGCCCGCGGGCTACACCCGCGAAGCGATCGAGCAAGCGCACGCGCTCCCGGCGAGCACGTCGTTGGTGGATGCGGCCGTCGCGCTGGGCAACGGCTCGGGCGTCACGGCACCCGACACGGTGCCGCTCTGCTTGTGGATCCTCGCGCACCACACGAGCACTTTCGAAGACGCGATGTGGCTGACGGTCTCGGCGCTCGGCGACCGAGACACCACGTGCGCGATCGTCGGGGGTGTCGCGGTGTGCGCGCTCGGCATCGAAGCGATCCCCTCGGCGTGGCGTGCAGCCCGCGAGCCCCTCCAGTTCGTCTGATCATCGCTGCGAAGGGTCGCTGGCCGCGGCGAGCCGAGACCACCCGCGATCCGCTAGGCTGCGCCGGATGGGCACCACGTCACACGAAGGAAGCTGCCACTGCGGGGCTGTTCGCTACACGGTCTCGCTCGATCTGATGCAGCCCGCGCTGATCTGCGACTGCTCGATGTGTGGGCGCGCTGGGACGATGTTGATGTTCGTCCCACCGTCCGACTTCGAGCTGCTCGCCGGCGAGGACGCGCTCACCCGCTACCAGTTCAACAAGCACGCGATCGACCACCTCTTCTGCAAGACGTGCGGCATCAAGCCGTTCGCCCGCGGCAAGTCGCCCAAGGGCGAGATGATCGCGGTCAACGTGCGCTGCTTGGCGGGGATCGACGTCTTCGCCCAGCCCACCAAGCAGGTCCACGGCAAGGACTTCTGAGGGCTACTTCTTCGGCGGGGCCTTCGCGGGCGGAGCCTTCGCGGGCGGGGCCTTGGCTTGCTGGGATTGCGCGGGCGCGGCGCCTTTCGCGGCGCCGGCTTTGGCGGCCTTCTCGGCGAGCACCTTCTGCACGTTCGCGGCCTTGGCCGCTTGCTCGGCGAGCACCGCCTTCGAGTGCGCGTCGTCCGGGTTGGCCATCGCCTTCTTCCGCTTGCCGGCGATGATCTCCTGCACCTCGGCGTGGGTGGGCGGCGCGCCCCGCTTGGCCATCACGCCCGGGTTGTTGCCGAGCTTGTCCTGCACGAACGCGACGACGAAGGGCGTGAGCGCGGCGCCGACCCAGCCGGCCTTCTGGCGATCGAGCCCGACGCGCGAGGCGATGACCTCGCTGATGTGCGAGCCGACGATGCTGAAGAGACCGTCCTGCATCGCGTCGACCAGGCCCTCGCCCTTCACCAGGCTCGTCACCGTCCCGATGATGAACGCCTGGCCCGGGTGACCTCCGAGGATGTCGAAGAGCCCGAGCTCCGCTTCGCCCGGCGCAGCCTTGCCCTTCACTTGGCTCTTGAGCGCGGTCGCCGCGGCCGGCAGACCCTCGGCGATCACCTTGGTGATCTGATCCTGCGAGAGCCCGCCTTTGGCGAGCACCTCGGTGGCCTGCTTGCCTTGGGTGGACTGGGTGAAGTTCTGGACGAACGAGGGACCGAGCAGCTGATCGAGCATCTGTGACCTCCGCCGCGGGCCATATCAGCTTCCGTGCCGGATGAAAAAGCCCGCTGGGCACCGTGAGGGTCGCGGCTTGCGACTCCAGATCGTGGGCTCTACCCCGCAGCCGCGTCGCTCGCGGGCTGCTACAACGGGGGCCGTGACCTCGGAATCTTCGGCCACCCCGCTCGGCGACCGCCCCTACATCGGCGGCCAAGCGCTCATCGAGGGCGTGATGATGCGCTCCCCCAAGGGCCTCGCGATCGCGGTGCGCAAGCCCGATGGCTCGATCGTGGTGAAGGACGAGAAGCTGCCGAGCGAGCATTCGGGCATGCGCAAGTGGCCGTTCTTCCGCGGCGTCCTCCAGCTCGGCGAGGCGTTCTCGGTCGGCTACCGGGCCCTGCAGTTCTCGGCCGAGCAGCAGATGACCGAGGAAGAGAAGGAGAAGGCCGGCAAGGGCGGCGGCGCGATGGCGGGCGTCATCTCGATCCTCATCGCCGCGGTGCTCTTCATCGGCGCGCCGCAGGGCCTCGCGACCGGGCTCTTCGATCTGCTCGGCCTGCCGGTCGAGCTCGGCAGCTGGCAGTTCCACGCGCTGACCGGGCTCTTCAAGCTCATGATCGTCACGGGCTACTTGGCCGCCGTGTCGCTCATCCCCGAGATGCGCCGCGTGTTCCAGTACCACGGGGCCGAGCACAAGACGATCTACGCCTGGGAGTCGGGCAAGGATCTGACGGTCGCGAATGTGCGCGCCGAGTCGACCCTGCATCCCCGCTGCGGCACCACGTTCTTGGTCACGGTGGTGATCGTCTCCGTGGTGCTCGGCGCGGTGATGGTGCCGATCCTGTTGCCCAACGCCTCGGGCTGGACCGGGCAGCTCATGACGTATGGACTGCGCCTCTCGATGCTCCCGCTCATCGCGGCGATCAGCTACGAGCTGCAGCGCTTCTCCGCGAAGTACTGCACCAAGGGCCCGCTGCGGGTGCTGCTGTACCCTGGCTTTCTCTTTCAGAAGATCACGACCCGCGAGCCCGACGACACCCAGATCGAGGTGGCGATCGCCGCGATGCAGGGCGCGTTCGCGCGCGAGACCGAGAACGAGCTCGCGGAGCGCTCGCGCACCTTCGGCAGCTTCCGCGAGGCGCAGGCCGGCCTCGCCCCCAGCCGCGCCGCGGCCTGAGCATGCTCCCCACCCAGAAGCTCGACGCGCTCGCCGCGCGCTTCTCCGAGATCGAGGAGCTGCTCTGCATCCCCGAGGTGATCGCGGACGGAAAGCGCTACACCGCGCTGCGCCGCGAGCACGGCGATCTCGACGAGCTCACCAAGGCGTGGGCCGAGCACAAGAAGACCAGCAAGGCGCTCGCCGAAGATCGCGCCGCGCTGAGCGACCCCGAGCTCCGCGCGATGGTGGAGGAGGAGATCCCGCTGCTCGAGGCGCGCCTCCTCGAGCTCGAGAAGGAGCTCGAGCTGCTCCTCTTGCCGCGCGATCCCAACGACGCGCGGAACACCATCCTCGAGATCCGCTCGGGCACCGGCGGCGAGGAGGCCGCGCTCTTCGCGGCCGATCTCTTCCGCATGTACAGCCGCTTCGCCGAGCGCGCGGGCTGGAAGGTCGAGATCCTCTCGAGCAGCGACGCCGCGGCGGGCGGCCTCAAGGAGATGATCGCCTCGGTGACCGGGCAGCAGGTGTACTCGCGCCTGCGCTTCGAGAGCGGGGTGCACCGGGTGCAGCGGGTGCCGGCGACCGAGACCCAAGGGCGCATCCACACGTCGACGGCGACCGTCGCCGTCTTGCCCGAGGCCGACGAGGTCGACGTCGAGATCGACGACAAGGATCTCGAGATCTCGATCGCGGCCTCCGGCGGACCGGGCGGTCAGGGCGTGAACACCACCAACAGCGCCGTGCAGATCCTCCACCGCCCGAGCGGGCTCATCGTGAAGTGCCAGGACGAACGCTCGCAGCTGAAGAACAAAGCGCGCGCGCTCAAGGTGCTGCGCGCGCGCCTCCTCGAGCGGGCCCAGAGCGCGGAGAACGAGCGCATCGCCGAGGAGCGACGCGGCATGGTGGGCGGCGGCGAGCGGAGCGAGAAGATCCGCACCTACAACTACCCGCAGAACCGCATCACCGATCACCGCATCGGCCTGACCCTGCACAAGCTCGACCAGGTGATCGAGGGCGATCTCGACGAGCTGCTCGGCGCGCTGCGCTCGCACCGACAAGCGGCGCTGCTCGCGAGCGAAGCGCGCAGCTGACGCCGCTACCTGAAAGGAGACTCAGCCCGCGGCGCGCATGCGACCCGCGGCGGCGAGCACGTCGTGCACCGAGCGCTCCATCAGCACGGCGGCCTCGAGCGACTGGCCTTCGCGCGCCGACTTCTCGAGCGTCGCGGCGATCTCGGCTGCGCCCGCGGCGCCGATGGTGGCGAGCGCGCCGCGCAGCGCGTGGGCGGCGGCGGCGGCGGCCGCGTGATCCCGGCGGGTCACCGCGCTCCGCAGCTCCTCCATCAGCGACGGCGCCGAGTCCAAGAGGAGGCCGAGCACCTCGTTGACGACCGCGACGTCGCCGCCGAAGCGATCGAGCAGCTCGGCGCGATCGATCGCGGGCGGAGGCCGGATCGGGGTCACCTGCGCGAGGGTGAGCCGCGGCTTGACGGCCAGCGCGCCGCCCGTGCTCGCCCGATCGAGCGCCTCGACCAAGAGCCGCGGCTCGATCGGCTTGGCGACGTGATCGTTCATGCCGACCTCGAGGCAGAGCGCGCGATCCTGCGGGCTGGTCTGCGCCGACACCGCGATGATCGGCGTCGCGATGCGCGCAGCACGGAGACGGCGGGTGACCTCGAGCCCGTCGAGGCCGGGCATCTGCACGTCCATCAAGATCACGTCGTAGCCGCCCGACGTCGCCAAGCTCAGCGCGGAGTGGCCCTCGTGCGCCAGCTCCACCTGGTGCCCGAGCTGCTCGAGCATCCGGGTGAAGACGAGTCGGTTGACCCCGTTGTCTTCGGCGACGAGGACCCGCAGCGAGCGCGCGGGGACCGGCCAGGCGCCGCTGCTCCGCTGCTTGATCTTGCCGCACAGGATCTGCTCGAGCGCGTCGAGGAGCGCGGCCGGCGTGGGCGGCTTGGGGACGTACGCGACCTGCGGGTACTCGCTCGTGGGGCGCGGCTCGCGATCGCGCACCAGCAAGATCCCCGGGGTGCGCGAGCGATGCAGCGCCTCGGCCTGCGCCGCCGCCTCGCCGGGCTCCGGCTCCATCACCACCAGGTCGTCGCGCCCCGAGCGAGGCAAGCCCGCCTCGTCGCTGGTGACGGCCGAGAGGCCCCAGCCCTCGAGCATCCGCGCGATGCCGGCGCGGCGCGCCTTGCCCTCGACGGACACCCACGCGCGGCGACCCGAGACGCCCGACGCCGGCACGCGCAGCGGCAAGTCGGCGAGCGGCAGCTCCAACGACACGCGGAACGTGCTGCCGACGCCGCTCGTGCTCTCGACGCCGATGCGACCGCCCATGCGCTCGACGATCTGGCGCGAGACCGCCAAGCCCAGGCCGCTGCCGCCGAAGCGGCCGTCCGGCGCGTGCACCTGCTCGAACGATCCGAACAAGCGCTCGGCGGCGTCGGCGCTGATGCCGATCCCGGTGTCGCGCACCGTCAGCTCGATCGCGGCGGACCGCCGGTCTCGGTGGGTGCAGGTGACGCCGACGGCGACCTCGCCGCGCTCGGTGAACTTGATCGCGTTCGCGAGGAGGTTGGTGACCACCTGCCGCAAGCGCGCCGCGTCGCCCTCGAACGAGTCGGGCACGTCCGGGTCCACGTCGAGGCTGACCTCGAGGCCCTTGTCGTGTGCGCTGCTGGCGAGCGCGCGCAGCGCGGTGCCGACGCACTGCCGGATGCGGAACGGCGTGGTCTCGAGGCGGAACTTGCCGGCCTCCATCTGGCTGAAGTCGAGGATGTCGTCGATCAAGCGCAAGAGATCCATCGCCGAGCCGCGCGCGGTCTCGATGTGCTCACGCTGCCCGGTCGAGAGGTCGCTCTCGAGCACGAGCTCGATCATGCCGAGGACGCCGTTCATCGGCGTGCGGATCTCGTGGCTCATGCGCGCGAAGAACTCGGAGCGCGCCCGCATGCTCGCCTCCGCCAGCTCCTTGGCGCGGCGCATCTCGGCCTCCGCTTCGCGACGGCGCGCGACGCTCGAGGCGATCCCCAGGTAGCCGACCACGGCGCCCGACGCGTCCTTCAGCGCCGAGACGCTCATCAGCACCGGCAGCGCGCTGCCGTCGCGATGGCGGTACGTCCACTCCTGCTCGACCACCCGCTCGCCGCGCGCCCAGGCGTGCTGGGCGCTCGCGATCATCACCCGAAACGCGTCGAGCTCCGTGGCGCCGAGCGCGTGCGCGTGCGCCTGCAGCTCGCCGCGATCGGGCAAGAGCTCGGGGGCGTGCCGGCCGATCAAGTCGTCGCGGCGGTAGCCGAGCAGGCGCTCGGCGGCCGGGTTGAACTCGGTGATCCGACCCGAGAGATCGGTGGCGATGAGCGCGTATCCCGCGCCCTCGACGATCTCGGCGGCCAGCGTGTCGGGCGGCTCGAGCGACGCGGGCTCGCGCGCGACGATCGTCCATCGAGCCCGCTCGCCCTCGTAGCTCCGGGTCAACGTCACCTCGAGCGGCAGAGCGGTCCCGTCGCGGCGCTCGATCGTGATGTCGCCTCGGTTCTCCCCGCGCGCCGCGAGGTCGCGGCAGGCAGCGAGCAAGCCGGACGGAGGTCCCTCGGCGCGCAGATCGTCCGCGCTCCAGCCCAAGACGTGCGGTGCCGCGACGTTGAAGGCGAGGACGCGTCCGTCTTCGTCGTCGACGGTGAGGATCGCGTCGCCGCACCCGTTCAAGGTCGCGTCCGATGCGCGGGCCCGCTGCTCCGCCGCGTCTCGCGCGCGCGCCGCCTCGTGCGCGCTCGAGCGCTGCGCGCGCATCGCCTGCTCGGCGCGCTCGAGCAGCGCGCGCCGCTCGTCCGCCGCGGCGCGCAGCTGGCGCTCGCCGAGCACGATCAGCGCGATCACCCCGACGACGAACGCGACGAAGCCGGCGCCGAGCACCAGCGAGCCCGCCGTGTGCGTCACCTGCGCGCCCGCCCACCACACCAGCAAGAGCGCGCCGCTCGCGAGGACCGCGTTGCGCGCGAGGCGCGGCGAGAAGGGCACGCCGGGTGACGGATCGGGCGCGGTCCACGGCTGCTCGCTCGTCTGCTCGATCGAGCGGTCTGCGCGCTCGCGCCGCTCGCGCCGGCGCCGCGCTCTCTCGGCGCGCGCGTCGTCCGAGTCTCGCTCGCGCCGGCTCATGCGGCCCCCGGGACGGCCCGGTCGCGGGCGCGCGCGCGCTCGAGCTCGGCGCGCGCGGCGCGGCGATCGGGTAGGGCGCTGCGGCTCTGCACTTCGAGCGTGCGGGCGAAGCCTCCCATGTGGGTACGGCCCACCTGCAGCGCGAGCGAGCCCAAGCGATGCGCCGCGTCGTGGATGGCTTGACGATCGCCGAGCTCGAGCGCGTCGCGCAGCTGTCCGACCGCGTGCTCCGCGGCGTGCGCGGCCCGACGCATGAGCGCGCGGGCGCTCTCTCCGCTGGCGTTGGGCGCGGACACCCGCGCGGCGCGCGGCGCGACCTCGGCGAGCGCGTAGCGGAGCGCCGCCGCGCTGAGCGGCTTCACCAGCACGCCGTCGAAGCCCTCCTCGAGCAGCGCCTTGCGGGCCGCGGGATCGCCGCTCCCCGTCAGGCAGATCACCTTGCCGGCGAAGCGCTGGCTGCGGGCCATGCGGAGCACCGCGGCGCCGTCCATCCCCGGCATGTGGCGATCGAGCAAGAGCACGTCGAAGCCCTCGTGGTCCGCGAGCAAGCGCACCGCGGACGCGCCGCCATCGGCCTCGAGCACCACGTGACCCTCTCCCGAGGTGATGAGACGAGCGCCCATCCGGCTGATGGGCTCGTCGTCGACGATCAACACGCGCAAGCGGGTCACTTGATCGCCCTCGTCTGGACCGGCTGCTCCGAGAAGAACCAGCCGCGCGCCTGCCCTGCTTCGGCGATCGCCGAGACGAGCGCCGCTTGATCGACCGGCTTCTGCACGAAGTGACGCACGCCGAGGAGCGAGAAGCGCCAGCGCTCGCTCTCGCCCACGCTGCCGCTCACCACGATCGCCTCGACGTCGCGGCCGCCCGGCATCGCGCGCATGCGCGAGAGCAGCTCGACGCCGTCGAGCCCGGGCATCTGGTAGTCGAGCACGATGAGGCGCGGCAGCCGGCCCCGCATGAGCGCCGCGAGCCCGTCGTCACCGGTCGCTGCGCGCACGATCTCGAGCTGCTGGCCCGCGAGCGCTTCGCTCGCCGCCTGCTCGGCGAGCTCGGCGAAGACCGGCTCGTCGTCCACCACGAGCACCCGCAAGCCCTGCGGCGACGTGTCGGAAGCGCTCCCCGGCGCGCTGGGCCAGATGGACGCGATCGGCTGGGGACGATCGCGGACGACCCGCCGCGCCGCATCCGTCAGCGCGTCGGAGAAGACCTGGCAGTTCGCGAAGCGCTCCGCCGGGTACTTGCTCAGCGCCTTGAGCAACACCTCGTCGAGCGCGAAGAGCTCGGGGCGCAGCGCGCTCGGCAAGAGCACGGGGGAGGTGAGGTGGGCCTGCGCGACCTCGTGCGGATGGCTGGCGACGAACGGCGGGCGGCCGGTCAGCATCTCGTAGGCCATGCACCCGAGCGAGTACTGATCGGCGCGCGGATCGAGGCGCGCGCCCACCAGCGCCTCGGGCGCCATGTACTCGGGCGTGCCCGCGACCAGCTCGTCGACCTCACCGAGGAACGACGTCGCGAGCCCGAAGTCGACCAGCACCGGGCGACCCGTGCCGGTCTCGACGATCACGTTCGCGGGCTTCACGTCGCGATGCACGATGCCTTGCGCGTGCACCTGCGACAGGCCGGCGGCGACGCCCTCGAGGATGGAGATCGCGCGCTGCACCGAGAGATGGCCCCCGTGGTGACGGTGCAGGCGCAGCGCGTGGGCCACGCTCGATCCGTCGACGTACTCCATCGCGATGAACGCGCGACCGCGATGCACCCCCAGACCGAAGACCGCGGCGACGTGCTCGTGCCGCACCGACGCGAGCGCGGCGGCCTCGTCGACGAAGCGCTCGGGCGTCGTGACCGCGTCCTCGGTCGCGACGCTCATGAGCTTGAGCGCGACCTTGCGCCTGAGGTGCACGTCGAGCGCGAGCAGCACCAGTCCGCCGCCGCCTTGGCCGAGCACCCGCTCCACCTCGTAGCGACCATCGACGAGGGTTCCTTCGCTCGGGTCGTGCGCGTGCGCGGAGAGCCCCGGGAGCTGACAGCGCGCGCAGTGGCGACTGGGCGCGGCGCGCAGCGAGGTGCGCGGCTGATCGACGGTGAGGTTCACGCGACCTCCGCGGCGTCCTGTCCGAGCGCGGCGCGCAGGCGGAGCGAGGCCTCGCGCAGGATCTGGCAGACCCGGCTCTCGGTCACGCCGAGGATCTTGCCGATCTCCGACTGGGTGCACTCGTGGTGGTAGTAGAGCGCGAGCACCTCGCGCATGCGGAGCGGCAGCCTGTCGATCGCCGAGGCGAGGCGCTCTCCGAGCTCGCGCTCGATGCAGAGCTCGTCGGCGCTGGGCGCGTCGGTGAACAGCGCGTCCGGATCGTCCGCGGCGCCGTTCAGCTCCGCGCCCTGGTGCTGCTCGAGCGCGCGCTGGCGGAGCTCCTCGACGTCGACGTGCAGGTGCGCCGCGAGCTCCGCCTCCGACGGGGCGCGACCCAGCGCCTGGCCGAGCGTCCGCTGCGCGTCGTCGAGCGCGCGGATCTTGCGGCGGCCGTGGCGGCTCACCGAGTCGAGGCTGCGCAGCTCGTCGAGGATCGCGCCGCGGATCCGCATCTCCGCGTAGGGCTCGAAGCGGTCGCAGCGGCTCGCGTCGTAGCTGTCGACCGCGCGCATCAAGCCGATCGTCCCGGCGCCCAGCAGCGTGCGGTGGTCGGGACGCCCGGGCAGGCGGCGCGCGGTCTTGATCGCGAGGCGTCGCACCATCGGCAAGCCGCGCTCGATGCGCGAGGCCCGCTCGGCCGCGCTGATCACCGGGCTCGCGATCTCGAAGGTCCCCGAGTCGATCCCAAACGATCCCTCGTCGGTCGCGGCGCAGGCGGTGTCGGGGAAGGTGCTCTCGCGGTCGGACATGGGAACCTCGTGGGGGACGCGGAGGACGGAAGGCGCAGCTCGCCCGTGCCGAGGCGACTGGACCATCCCCGCCTCGATCTCGCGCCGCTCACTCCGCGGCAGCGCTCGGCCCCTCCTTGAGCAACCCCCGGGCCAACGCAGCGGTGCGCAACGAACGCCCTTTTTTGCAGTAGATTTCGCGGTTCCGCAGGGAACGGACGGAGCGATCGGCGGCGCGCCGTCGATCGAGCACCCGAGGTGGTGGCGGTCCGTCGCTGCCCGACCTCAAGTCCGACCGGCGAGCGTCCGATGTCCCCATCGAGATGAGCACCACCGGCCCCGGTCTCGCGTGTCCCACCCCCCCTTCGGTCGAGAGCTCGGAGGCGCGCCTCGCCGAGCTGCGACGCCGCTGGCTGCAGCGCACGCTTCAGGTCGACGGTCGCTCGCTGGCCGACGCGATCGTGGCGCGCGCCCTGACGCGCTGAAGCCGAAGGCGGTCGGTAGACGGCGCGACGAAGGCGTCGGAGCGACTCGGAAGCGCGTCGATCTCGACGCGAGCCGAGCGACGGAAGCGCGTCGGGCCCGCCGCGAGAACGCGACGGGCCCGACGGTGTGCTCGCGTCGATCACTCCGAGGCGGCTGCGATGCTCGCCATCGCGTCCAGCGCCGCGTCGGCCTGGACCTCGTCGAGGCCGCCCATCACGAGCAGCTCGACGTTCGCGCTCGACTCGACGCTCGTGAGGTACTCGACGTACGCGGCGACGCGCGCCTCGGCGGTCGCGCTCACGCCCATCTCGGCCCACGTCTCCTGCAGCCCGCTCGCCGCGGTCTGGATGGCGAGCGCGAGATCGGCGAGCAGGGTCGCCGTCAGGCTGAGCTGCGCCGCGATCTCCGCGTCGACCGCGGCCTCGTAGCTCGCCCACGCCGCGGCGACGTCGGCGTCCGACGCGCCGAGCTCGCCCATCGCGAGGATGTCGGCGCGGAGGGTGGTGCTCGCCTCGCCGATCGCCGCGCTGCCGAGCGCAGCGCCCGCGCCCGCGTCGATGGCCGTCGTGATCGCGAAGGTCGAGAACGCCCGGAGGCTCGCGTCACCCGCCATCAGGTGCGAATCCAGGTGCGCCTCGAGCGCGGCGCGGGTCGCGATCGCCGCGGTCGCGACGGTGTCGTGGTCGTAGCCCGCGTCCACCATCGCCTCGATCGAGCCGCTCAGGTACGCGGCGTACGCGGCGCGCGCGCTGGCCTCGTCGGTCGCGCGATCGAGCGACGCGGAGAGCTCGGCCTCGAGCTCCGCGATCGCCGCGAGCGCGAGCGACGCGTCCCCCGCCGAGGTGCCCTCGACGTCCGTCGAGAGCCCCGCGAGCAGCGTGGCGCGCGCATCGAGCGTCGCGTCTACCGCGGCGTCCAGCGCACCGGCGTGATCGGCGCTCGCGTCCAGCTCGGCGGCCAGCGCCGTGTTCAAGAAGAGCGGATCGAGCGCGGCCTCGGTCCCCCCGTCGGCGGCGGCTTCGATCGCGAGCTCGGCCTCGGCGATGAACGTGCTGCGCGCGTCGATCGGGCGCATCTGCACCGTGCTGGAGGCCGCGACGTCCACCGCGCCGCGGCTCATCACGACCATGCGCTCGGTGCCGTCCTCGACGCGGACGATCAGGGCCGTGGCGCTCGCGTCGATGTCGACGTCGAGGGTGTAGCGGCCCGACGCATCGGTGGTCGCGGGCTCGGAGGCCGCGGTCATCGAGCCGTCGCTCGCGACGTTGTACGCGCGCACCGAGACGTCGGCGCTCGCGCCGCCCTCCGAGGTGACGCGACCCGCGGTCAGCGCGCCGGTGGCAGGGGTGGTGTCGCCGTCCCCGCCGCACGCGGCCAAGAGACCGAGCGCGAAGAGGGGCGCCACCATCGAAGGGGCGCGCAGCAACGAAGAAAGTGAGGTGTTCGATCGGGAAAGGTGCATGGCAGTGATGTCTCCTGCCCGGCGCCATCTCAATCGACGTGCCAGCCGCTGAGCCGCGATTGATGCAGCGTTGTCGGTCGAAGCTGTCGCAGCGCCGCCGCACCACGGGTGTGCATGCGCGGCGCGCACGCACCACGACAGCGACGTCGCGTAGGCTCGACGCTGAGGGTCGCGAGCCACCACGTCGATGGCTCGCGGTGAGAAGCGCCCGCGGACGCCGCGCGGAGCTCAGCCGCGCTTCTGGATGAGCGCGACCTTGTAGGTGTCGCCGCGGCTCTTCATGTCCTCGTACAGGCGCGTGCCGGGCTGGCGCGCGAGGTTCTTCATCGCGAGCGCTGCCTCGAGTCGCTTCTTGGCGCCGACGACCGGGAGCCTGAAGGCCGGGAACTTGTCGAGCGCTTGCTCGCAGTACGCATCGATGCGCCCGGCGTCGAGGTCGCGGGCGCGGACGGCCTCCTCGTTCACGTCCACGACCTCCACGATCTCCATCCCGAGCGACTTCATGAAGTCGAAGCTCGGCTGCCAGGCCTTGTCGGGGATCGCGTTGCCCCACGTGAGAAAGCCCCCGGGCTTGAGGACGCGCTCGGCCGATCGCCAGAACTTCCGATCCTCCTCGGTCATCACGTCGCCCTGGTCGGTCACGTGCGTCTCGCACACCGCGACCACGTCGGCGACCTTGTCGGCGATCGGCAGGTTGGTGGCATCGGCGCGCGTGGCGACCAGGCGGCCCTTGTACTTGGGGACGAAGCGCTTGCGGCAGGTCGTGACGCCCGCGTACTGCATGTCGACGGCCTCGTAGGTGCAGCGGGGCAGGGTGTAGCCGCAGGTGTGATCGGCGCCCGCGCCGGCGCCCGAGCCCATCTCCACCACGTGCACGTTGCCGTTCTTCTTCTTCACCAGCTCCTTCATCGCGTCGAAGTGGTAGAGGCCGGTGTACGCGTTGCGCCCGAAGCGCTGGGGATCATCGGGACCCGACGGCGGCGCGCCCCACTTCTCGGGCCAGTCGTAGCCCCAAGTGTTGAACGTGAACTCGTAGGGGATCCCCCGATCGCTCTTCACCTGACCGACCTGGCGGTAGAGCGCGTAGAGCAAGGAGTAGACGGACTGCTTGGTGTAGTCCTCTTCTTCCACGTGCCCGTTGTGGGTCTCGACCTTGGCCTTGCGCTCGAACGCGGAGCTGGCGACCCAAGCGGCGACGATCGCCTGGAGCTTGGGCATCGAGTAGTCGGTCTGTTCGCTGAGGTTGGTGAAGATGTCCATGGTCGGAGCTCCGTGGGCCTGTGGCCTCTGCGGACTCTCCTGCCGAGCATCGGGGGAGGAGAGGACCATTCGGCTTCGAGGGACTGCGTAGGAGGGCCGGAGGGTGCCCTCCGCACCTTCCTTCGGCAATGCTTCTTCACGGTCGGTGGCGCAGGGGACGTGATCCGGCCCTTGCCGCCCCCGAACTCAGCCCTGAACCCGCCGGGAGAAGCGGAGCACCGCGCGGAAGACGTCCTCGATCGACTCCTCGTCGAGCCCGCGATCGCTCGCCAGCCGGCGACGCGCGCTGAGCAGATCCGCCTCCCGGGTCGCGTCGTAGAGCGGCTGTCCCGAGCGCTGCTTGGCCTTGCGCGCGCGACGCGACAGCTCCGCGCGGCGCGCCAAGAGGGCCACGAGCTCGCGATCGACGTCGTCGATGAGATCGCGGGTCTCGGCGAGCTCGGTGTTCGCGGGCGGTGCGTCCGTCAGCGTCGGGATCGACAGCGCCGGCTGCCCCGGCTCGCCGACGCGATCCAAGCGCTCGTGCGCCGCGACCAACGCATCGAGCAGCCGCTTGCGCGCGTCGTGCGCGTGGGGGTTCTCCGCGCAGATCGCCGACAGCAGGTGACCCGCGTCGCTGCGCACGACGTCCACCGTGCGCGCGATCGCTTGGAACGACGGAGGCGCGAAGGGGACCTTCGTGTCCACGCCCGCGTCCAGCATCCCCTTGGCGACGAAGAACGCGAGCGCGTGGGTCTCCGCCATCGCCTTGTCGTGCGCGTGCGGTGCTTGCTCGAGCGTCCAGCATCCGATCCGCTCGTAGAGCGCGCGCGCTCGTCGGGTCGCGTCGGGGTGGGCGTCGTTCGGGCAGAGCACCACGCGCAGCGGGCGCTCGGCGAGCGCGAGGCTGGTGGGACCGAAGAGCGGGTGCGTACCGATCCAGGGGACGGCATCCCCCAAGAGCTCGGCCATCGCGGCGACCGGGTGGACCTTCACGCTCCCCACGTCGATCACCAGCTGCGCGCTCGTCAGATGCGGACGCGCGAGCGCGAGCACCGCGCGCATCGCGGGCACCGGCACCGCGAGGATGACGACGTCTGCGCCGGCGACGAGCTGCTCGAAGCTCCCGCGCCGTCGCTGCTCGGGCACCTCCGCGCTCACGTCCCACGCGCCGACCGCGAGGCCCGCGTCCTCCGCGAGATCGGCGAGCGCACGTCCGAAGCGTCCGTGTCCCAAGAGAGCGATGTCGATGCCGCGCGTCATGCGAGTGGAGCGCGCGCGCATACCACGCACGACGCACCGCGCCACGCGCTCGACCCGCTCTCGACACCGGAAGACGTCGGATTTCCGCTGGCCCGAGGGCCCCCCCGCGGGCTAGCTTCGGGCCCTTCCGATGGCCTTGGCCCGCACTCTCCGCTCTTCGCTCTCGGCGCTGGCCGCCGCCGCCTGCCTCGCCGCGCTGGTGCTCGTCCCCCACGGTCCGCTCGCGCCGCATGCGGCCGCCGACGGATGGACTCGCGTCTCGATCAACGGGCGCGTGGTGCCGGTCTCGTTCAACGACGGCGACTCGTTCCGGGTGCGGGGCGGTGAGTTCTCGGGGACCCAGTGCCGCCTCACGGGCTTCAACACCCTCGAGAGCTTCGGGCCCGCGCACCAGTGGGGCGATTGGCACCCCTACGAGCTCTACATCAACGCGAAGTTCGCGACGTTCAACGCGCGCCGCGGGAGCTGGCACTGCTTCACCGACGGAGAGCGCGACGGCTACGGCCGCATGCTCGTCGAGTGCCCCGATCTCGTCGTCGATCAGATCCGCCGCGGCTTCGCCCACGCCTACAACCCCGACGACACCCCTTCGCGGCCCGAGTACCTGCGGGCCCAGCACGAGGCGATGACCGCAGGGCGCGGCATGTGGGCCCACGGGGTCCCCGCGTACGTGATGACGTCGATCCACTCCTTCGACGAGGACACCTCGCGCGAGTGGCACTACAACCGGCTCATCTCCACCCGCGACGGGCACAGCGAGAGCTACCGCCACCGCGAGACGTACGGAGAGTGCGACTGGGTCTGCAACGACGAGATCGTGGCCGACGCCGAGGGCATCACCCGGGTGGCGCGGGCGATGCGCGGCGATCCGACCTTGGCCCCGCTCTTGGCCGAGCAGGCGAACCTCATCCTCGAGGAGTACGTCTCGCGCTTCGCCCGCATCGGTGAGCTGCCCGAGTACCTGGTCGATCCGGCGCGCGCCCCCGTGCTCGCGTTCCTCGAGCGCGCGCGAGAGCGAGGCGAGCTGCCGCGGATCTCCACGGTGCGGGGCTCGTGCATGCTCTATGCGGCGTTCGATCGGCGCTACGGCACCGACCGCGCGAGCTGCCTCGCTGGTCACGGCACGCTGCCGCCCGGGGTCGAGGACATCTGGCACCTGGGAGACCACCACTGATGCGCGCGCTCGCTCCTCTCGCGCTCCTCGCCGCCCTCGCGATCCTCGGCCCCGGCTGCGGACCGCCCTACGCGGGAGGACCGCCGCGCGGCTACGAGAACGACGAGGAGAGCTGCTCCAACGGCATCGACGACGACCAGGACTTCCAGGTCGACTGCCTCGACGTCGACTGCCGGGCCCGGGCGTTCTGCAGCGAGCGCATCGACGAGGGCGCGTGGCTCGTGCCGGAGAACACGGTCGCGCGCTGCACCGACCGCATCGACAACGACGGCGACGGCACCTTCGACGCCGGCGATCGCGACTGCCAGGCGATCCGCGAGCTCTGCATCTCGCTCGAGTTCGGCCTGGACCGCTGCACCAACGGCATCGACGACGATCAGAACGGCTTCGCCGACTGCCAGGACTTCGGCTGCCGGCGCGATCCGACGCCCAGCGACGTGTGCGCCGCGGAGTACGACTGCGCCGACCGCATCGACAACGACGGCGACCGCGTCACGGACTGCTTCGACTCCGACTGCTTCGGCGACCCGGCGTGCACCGGCGGAGAGGTCGCCTGCACCAACGGGCTCGACGACGACGGCGACGGCGCCACCGACTGCGCCGACGACGACTGCGCGCGGAACGCGGCGTGCCGCGAGGACTGCACCAACGGCGCGGACGACGACGGCGACGGCCTCATCGACTGCCGCGATCGCGACTGCAACGAGAGCATGACGTGCCTCGGCGACGAGAACACCGTCGCGCGCTGCATGGACGGCCTCGACAACGACCTCGACACCCAGATCGACTGCGCAGACAACGACTGCACGGACCTGGGCGACCCCGCGATCACGGCCTACTGCGCCTCGATCAGCGGTCCGGAGAACACGCTCGAGCGCTGCACCGACGGCGTCGACAACGACGGCAACAGCTTCATCGACTGCAACGACTTCTCCTGCTCCCGGAGCGGCAGCCCCGAGGCGGTGGCCTACTGCGACTCGCTCGGTGAGACCTCGCTCGCCCGCTGCATGGACGGCGTCGACAACGACGGCAACGGCTTCATCGACTGCAACGACTTCTCCTGCGCCCGCTCGGAGAACCCGGACGTCCTCGCGTTCTGCGACAGCATCGCGGAGAACACGCTGGCCCGCTGCATGGACGGCCTCGACAACAACGGCAACGGCTTCACCGACTGCAGCGACTTCTCCTGCTCCCGCTCCACCGACCCCGCGATCATGGCGTACTGCGCGTCGCTCCCCACGGAGACCACCCTCGGCGAGTGCAGCGACGGCCGCGACAACGACGGCAACGGCTTCACCGACTGCGACGACTTCTCCTGCTCGCGCTCCACCGACCCCGCGGTGATGATGCTCTGCCTGGATCGCAGCGAGAGCTCGTTCGCGGAGTGCCGCAACGGGATCGACGACGACGGCAACGGCTTCGCCGACTGCGCGGACTTCAGCTGCATCGACGCGCCGCTCGAGAACGATCCGCTCACCGGGCTCTTGATCCACCCCTGCGACGAGACCCCCGACAACCCGGCGGCCAACCCGCTCTCGTTCTGCTTCGACGGCATCGACAACGACCGCGATGGCTTCGTCGACTGCAACGACTTCGACTGCAACTGGCACCCGGACGTGCAGGCCATGTGCGACGCCGCCGGGATCGGCGTCTGCCGCGACCCTTCCTGATCCCGACGACGACCCTCGATCTTCACCGTGCCCGGCCGCCGCGCCAGAGGACCGACCTTCGATGAACGCTCTCTCTCTCCGCCTCCTCTCCCTCGCAGCGCTGACGGCGCTCCTCACCCTGCCGGTGCGCAGCGCAGAAGCGCAGCCCCCGGATCCCAGCCTGGTCGCGCCCCAAGAGGTCGAGGCGGTGCCGCCGCCCGTGACCACGCCCGTGACCCCGATCGCGCCTCCCGCGGCCGCCGCGAGCGCGCTGCCCGCGCACGAGACCGTGTGCACCGGGCGTCAGGACGAGGACGGCGACGGCCTGCCCGACTGCGCGGACGCCGACTGCTTCGGCGATCCCGCCTGCCACGCGGGCGGCAGCGAAGAGCGCACCAACCTCGCGTGCAGCGACTGGATCGACAACGACGGCGACGGCGCCGTCGACTGCGACGACGACGACTGCCGGGTCGACTGGGTCAACGTCTGCAACGGCAGCTGGACCAGCGCGGCCGCGAGCGGCGGCAGCAGCGCCGCGATGACCGACGACTTGCCCGAGCTCGGCGAGGGGATGAGCGTCGAAGACCTCATCGGCACCGGCGGTGACCTGAACGGCGAGCGCAGCGACGAGACCTGCTCCGACGGTCTCGACAACGACGACGACGGACGCATCGACTGCGCCGACTTCGGCTGCCGCTTCGATCCCCAGGTCAGCGTCTGCCAGGGCGACCCGGGCTTCCGCTTCTCGGTCGTCGCGGGCGTGGGCGCGCGCATCAACCTCGGCTTCAACGAGGCCGAGGAGCTGCTCACCAACTCGCCCGAGGCAGGCTTCACCCGCCTGCAGCTCCGCGCGCTCGGTCCCATCCCCGGCATCACCAACTCGTTCTTCTTGGTGAACGTCGAGGCGTCCGATGCGGTGCGCCTGACCTTCTTGCTCTTCCAGGTCCCGCTCGGCGACGCCGGCCACTACCTGAACCTGAACTCGGGCTCGGGCACGCTGACCACCCAGCGCATCGTGTCGGCCTCGCGCCTGCCGCTGCTCGATCCCGCGTTCTACATGCTCAACCTCTACGAGTCGGGCAACGGCGCGGTCGCCGAGGTGGGCGGTCCGATCGACTCCGACGGTCTGTTGCGCTTCCGCCTCTTCGTCGGCGGCGGCGCGGGCAACTTCACCGGCAACGTCGGCGGCGCGCGGGTGGATCCTTCGATCGAAGGCTCGAGCTTCGCGTGGACCGCGGGCACGCAGCTGCACCTCAACGTCGTCGGGCGCATCGATCCTCGCTACGACGCCGGCCTGCTCTACACCCCGGAGACCGCGGGCTTCGCGCTCCGCGCCGGCGCCAAGTGGGACCAGCGCCCGCTCGAGCGGATGGTGGTCTGGCAGGGCGGCGCGCTCTTCCGGTTCTGGCACTTCGCGGTGCGCGCCGACACCATCGGTCGCTTCGCGATCGACTACGGCGGCGCCGCCAACGAGGCGTTCAACGTCGAGGTCCAGGCGCTGCTCGTGCCCCGCATGCTGGTGCTGTCCGCGGACGTGGGCGGCAACTTCCGCCTCTTGGACTACGACCGCACCATGCTGCCCGCGGACATCGCGCGCGACGTGTTCATCCCCGAGGAGTTCCAGTACCGCGTGGCGCTGACGTACTACTTCTTCCGCAACGTCGGCACCCTCACC
>CAYZQM010000078.1:23840-24829 GCA_964480175.1 uncultured Sandaracinaceae bacterium | reverse complement strand
GGTACATCGCCTTGGCGAGGTTGCAGTTCGCGGGCTCGTTGTCGAAGAACGCGACGACGTCGCCCAGGCGCTCGAGGGTGGGCAGCGCGCCGCGCTTGAAGGCCTCGTCGGGGAGGTTCGCGTCGGGCTTGAGCACCAGCTCCACGCCGGCGACCGCGATGGGAAAGCCGTAGTCGCGCAGGCTCGCGATCGTGCCGAGCATCATGCCGGGGATGTCGCGACCGGTGAGGTACACGATGATCGCGCCCGACTCGTGGCAGGCGCGGACGAACTCGGCGGCACCCTCCATCGGGACGTCGTGCTTGACGTAGTCGTCGGTGAAGAAGCGGTCGTGCCAGTAGCGGGTCACGTCCGCGATCACGTCGCTGCGGGTGATGCCGCAGCCGCGCAGCGTGTCCGAGAGCAGGTACTGGATGCGCTCGCTGGTCACGTGGGTGAGGCGCTCGGCGATGTCGGCCGCGTTGTCCATCACCTCCTCGCGGTACTCCATCAAGATCTCGAGCGTGCGCGGGCGGTTGTCGTAGAGCGTCGCGTCGAGATCGAAGACGACCAGCGGCGGCCGTCCGCTCTCCGCCCCGTGGGCTGCCACGCGCTCGAGGATGGTGGCGAGCAGACCGGTCTGATGTGGAAGTGGGGGCGGGCGCACGCGGCGAAGGTACCTCTCCGCGCGCTCGGGTTGCAACGAGCCCTGCGCGACCTCCGCAGGTGTTCAGGGGCGAGGCGGACGCACCCAGCGACGGTGCTCGGTGAGCGCCTCGGTGACGGGCACCACGTCCGTCGCGTCGACCACGCCGGTGAGGCGCGCGTAGGGGAGCGCGAGCACGACCGTGCGCTGGGCCTCGCGGCGATCGGCTTCCGCAGCCTGTCGATGCGCCCGGCCTCGATCGGCCCGGTCAAGGCGCTGCTCCGCCAGATCGACCTCGGCGCGATCCGCGCCGTCATCGACGAGGCCCGCGCCGCCGGCGCCGCCAGCGCCCGCCCGGCGCTCG
>CAYZQM010000078.1:0-23830 GCA_964480175.1 uncultured Sandaracinaceae bacterium | reverse complement strand
TCGATCTCGAAGAGGATCACCGAGCCGTGATCGCCGAAGCGCAGTCGCAAGAAGCTGCTGCGGGCGTCACCGGGCGCGACGCGCAGGTAGAGATCCCTCGAGCGCGGCGTCAGGCGCGGTGCAGCGAGCGCTTCGACGGGCGCGAGGTCGGTGGTGCGAGAACGCTCGCCCACGAACGTGAGCGCGCTGCACGGCACGCGGACCTGGCGCAGCACGATGCCGTCGGCGATCAGCAGATCGAGCTCGGCGACGTCGCCCTCGATCGGATCGAGATCGAGCACCGGCACGCCCGCGCCGAGCGAGAGCCCCGGCAGCGAGACCTGCTCGCGCACTTCGTAGCGCGGCTCGGTGCGGCTCCGTCCCACGAACGTACGTCCATCGGGCAGGGTGCTCTCGATCTCCACGAGGCCTGGTCGCACGGGACGAGCGATCGCGTGCACGCCCTCGAGCGCGACGTAGCGGGGCGCCCTGCCCTCGACGCGCATCACCCGCACCCGCGGCAAGCTCAGCGGGCCCTCGATGGTGCACTGGGCGTGGGCCCGCGCGCCGAGCGAGGCGAAGGCCGCGAGCGCGAGGCTCATGCAGATCGCGAGACGCACGCGGCGCAGGCTACCGCGTGCTCGGCGCGCCGCCACGTGCGAGACCTGCGCGATGCGCCTGATGCCGATCGCCCTCACCTCCCTCGTGCTCGCTTGCTCTGGTGCGGAGACCGCGCCCGCGGAGCCCGCGCCGCCCGCCGAGCCCGCAGCGCACGCGACCGATCCCGGCATGGTGGTCGAGGGCGATCCTGAAGCGGCGGTGCCCGTCGCTCCCGAGGCGCCGCCGATCACCGATCCCGCGACCGGTGCACCGACCGTGGACCCTGCGAGCACCGGCGCATCCGTGTGCGGCACCCGCGGCGCGAGCCCCTGCCCGACCGGGACCTTCTGCGACTACGTCGCTGGGTCCAACTGCGGGGCCGACGATCGCGGCGGTCGCTGCGAGCCCGTCCCGGAGATGTGCACCCGCGAGTTCATGCCGGTGTGCGGGTGCGACGGAACCACCTATCCGACGGCGTGTGTCGCGCACTCCGCGGCGGTCTCCGTGGCGCACGACGGGCCGTGCTGAGCGGCGCCCCGATCACGCGGACGAACGCGCTTCTTGGCGGCGATTAAACACCAGCAAATACAAATGGTTACGGCGCATCAACGCGGTTGCTGAGGACGCTGCTTCGGACTAGTCTCAGGGCCCCTGCGCGCGCCTGCCTCTGGCGCCTTCGCGGGACGAACGGCCGAAGGAAGACATGACCGAAGAGATCAAGACCGAGGGCGCCGGGGCGCCGGCTGCGGACCCCGCCCAGTACGACACGATCCGGGTGCTCGAGGGCCTCGAGGCGGTGCGGGTTCGGCCCGGCATGTACCTCGGCAACGTGCACGACGGCACCGCGCTCCATCACCTCGTGTGGGAGGTGGTCGACAACTCGGTCGACGAGCACCTCGCGGGTCACTGCAAGACGATCAGCGTGACGCTGCACGGCGACGGATCGATCTCGGTCGTCGACGACGGCCGCGGGATCCCGGTGCGCGTCGATCCCGAGCGCGGCGTGAGCATGGCGCAGCTCGCGATGACGATCCTCCACGCAGGCGGCAAGTTCGACAACGACAGCTACGCGGTGTCCGCGGGCACGCACGGCGTCGGCGTCTCGGCGGTGAACGCGGTGAGCGACTGGCTCAAGCTGGAGATCCACCGCGACGGCCAGATGTGGCAGCAGGAGTACAAGCGCGGCGTGCCCCAAGGGCCGCTGACGGCGAAGCAGCCCAGCAGCCGCACCGGCACCAAGGTGCACTTCAAGCCCGACCTCACGATCTTCAAGGAGGTCACCGACTTTCAGTGGGAGACGCTCGACAAGCGCGTGCGCGAGATCGCGTTCCTCAACGCGGGCCTCACGATCGAGCTCGCCGAGGAAGACGGTGAGCAGCGCAAGCAGCGCTACGCGTTCGAGGGCGGCATCAGCGAGTACGTCAAGGAGATCAACCAGAAGCGCACCCCGCTGCACGCCGAGGTGATCCACATCAAGGACACCCGCGACAAGGCCGGCGTCGAGGTCGCGCTCCAGTGGAGCGAGTCGTTCCAGGAGCAGACCCTCTGCTACTCGAACAACGTCTTCAACCGCGACGGCGGCACGCACCTGACGGGCTTTCGCGCCGCGCTGACCAAGACGATCAACCAGTACGCGACGTCCCACAACCTCACGAAGGATCTCAAGGGGCTCTCGCTCTCCGGCGAGGACGCGCGCGAGGGCATCACCTGCATCATCTCGGTGCGCTACGGACACGCGAGCTACTCGTCGCAGACCAAGGACAAGCTGGTCTCGGGCGAGCTCAAGGGCATCGTCGAGGGGATCGTCAACGACCGCCTCGCGCTCTGGATGGAGGAGCACCCGACGGAGTCCAAGGCCATCGTCGAGCGCATCGTGCTCGCGGCGCGCGCGCGCGACGCGGCCCGCAAGGCGCGCGAGCAGATCCAGCGCAAGGGGATGCTCGACGCCTCCAGCCTGCCGGGCAAGCTCGCCGACTGTCAGGAGAAGGACCCCGCCAAGAGCGAGCTGTACATCGTCGAGGGTGACTCCGCCGGTGGCTCGGCCAAGCAGGGTCGCGATCGCAAGACCCAGGCGATCCTGCCGCTGCGCGGCAAGATCTTGAACGTCGAGCGGGTGCGCCTCGACAAGATGCTCTCCAACGATCAGGTGGGCACGCTCATCACCGCGCTGGGGATCGGCATCGATCAGAACGGCAACTTCGACATCGAGAAGCTGCGCTACCACCGCATCATCATCATGACGGACGCCGACGTGGACGGGAGCCACATCCGCACGCTGCTCCTGACCTTCTTCTACCGGCAGATCCCCGACGCGATCCGCAACGGGTTCGTCTACATCGCGCAGCCTCCGCTCTTCAAGGTCACCAAGAAGAAGAAGGAGCAGTACGTGAAGGACGAGGAGGCGATGGAGCGCTACCTCGTGGACGCGGGCATCGACGATCTGATCGTGCGCACCAAGACGGGCCAGGTGCCGCTCGCCGGCGATCCGCTGCGCTCGCTGCTCGACGACATGGGCAAGTGGAAGCGCACCCTGCGCTCGCTCGAACGGCGCGCGGAGCCCACCCTCATCGAGGGTCTGGTGCGCGGCGCGATCGTGGGCGGCGGCTTCGACGCGGCGGCGCTCGAAGATCGGGCGCGCATCGATCAGGCGATCGCGGCCATCGACGCGCACGTGGCGGCGACCAATCCCGATCTGTTGCCCCTCGCGACCCAGCTCGAGCCGGTGACGCTCGAGGACGGGCGGGTGACGCACCGGATCCGCATTCGCACGCGCGCGGGCGTCTCGACGAAGGTCACCTCGATCGACGCCGACGTGCTCGCGAGCCAGGAGATCCAGCAGCTCGTCGAGATCTGGCGCGGGGTGCGCGCGCTCGGTGAGCCGCCGTTCTTGGCGATCACGATGGACGACAAGGGCCAAGAGCAAGGCTCCGAAGAGATCGGTCCGATCGACGAGCTGGTCGCCTTCGTGAACAGCCGGAGCAAGAAGGGGATGCACATCCAGCGCTACAAGGGCCTGGGCGAGATGAACCCCGAGCAGCTCTGGGAGACCACGATGAACCCAGACTCGCGGAGCCTCTTGCAGGTGAAGATCGAGGACGCGGTGAAGGCGGACGAGCTCTTCTCGCTCTTGATGGGCGACGAGGTCGAGCCCCGCCGCGAGTTCATCGAGACCCACGCGCTCGACGTCAAAGAGCTCGACATCTGATTTCTTGGAGGGTCTGAAGCAGACCCTCCCCCTCGTCCGCTGGCCACGCCGCTCGAACGCGGCGGCGGAATGCCAGCCAAGGATGAACATGCGCCGCGGGTCGTTGTCCCTACCGCATGTTCACCCGCAAGCTCCCTTCGCCCGATCGACGTCCGCCCTCGGTGCCGAGCGTATTGCCCACGATGGGCGCGTGTGTGCGCTGCGGTGAGCCGGTGGCACCCACGGACGGGATGCATGGGCGGATGACCGAGGGCGTGCGTCACTTCGTGTGCGACGCGGCGACCCGCGACGGGGTGAGTCGGCAGATCGAGGCGATGCGCACGCTGCACCGCGCCATCAAGGCGCTCGCACACCTGCCGGTGCCCAAGGCGCAGCTCGAGGTGCAGCTCGCCGAGCTGCCCGACGTGACGGACGTCGGCGCGGTGCTCGACGTGCTGAGCCGCACCCGCACCGCGGTCGAGTGCGCGCGCAACGTGCCGAGCGAGCAGCGACGCCTCGCGCTCTCCTACCTCGACGCGATGTTGCGCAAGCTCTCGTGAGTCCGCGGCCGCTGGACCGCTCGGTCGCGGCGCTGATAGACCTGCTCGCATGCGCTTGGGCGTCGTCGGTGATGTGCACTTGGCCTTCGGGCCCAAGGACGTCGCGGCGCTCGATGCGCAGGGATACGACGCGGTGCTCTTCGTGGGCGATCTCGCCGGCTACTCGCACCGAGGCGCCATCAAGGTCGCGCGCTACATCGCGACGCTGAAGACGCGCACGTGGGTGCTGCCCGGAAACCACGACTGCATGACGGCGCAGCAGATGTTCGCCGAGATCATGGGCCACGAGCCCACCAAGGATCTCTTGTCGGGCGGCGAAGAGGCGCGGGTGGCGGAGCTACGCCAGGCGCTCGGGCCCGCACGGCTGACGGGGTATGCGGTGACGGAGCTCCCCGAGGGTCTCTCGATGATCTCTGGGCGGCCCCACTCGTTCGGCGGGCCCGCGTTCTCGTACCGGCCCTATCTCTCGCGCGCGTTCGGGGTGGAGAACATGGACGCGTCGGGCGCGCGGCTCTGTGATCTGGTCGACGAGGCCCAAGGCGATCGCCTCGTGTTTCTGGCGCACAACGGGCCCACCGGGCTCGGGAGCGCGCGCAACGACATCTGGGGCTGCGACTTCAAGCGGCAGGGCGGCGATTTCGGCGATCAGGATCTGCGCGACGCGATCGATCACGCGCGCGCCCGGGGCAAGCAGGTGCTCGCCGTCCTCGCGGGGCACATGCACCGTCAGCCCCGCGGCGGCGGGCCCGAGCGACCGTTCTTCGTTCGGGACGAAGCCGGGACGTTGTTCGTGAACGCCGCCCGCGTGCCGCGGGTCTTCAAGGATCCGAGCACGGGAGAGGAGCGCCGGCACCACGTGGCGGTGATCATCGACGCGAGGGCCGAGGCCGAGGATCGCCTGATGGCTGGGTGAGCCGCGCCGCCTCCGCCGCCGGAGCGCACCTCAGCGCGCGGCGAGCTCGGCGTCGATCGCTGCGGCGAACGTCTCGACCGGCAGCGCCCCGGAGATCAGGCGCGTGCCCACGAGGAGCGTGGGCGTCCCGATCGACGCCCCCGCCTCTCGGATCGCGGTCATGTCCGCCATGATCGCAGCCTGGTGGGTGTGCATGTCGAGCGCGCGGCGAAAGCGCACGATGTCGAGACCGAGGGTCGTCGCGTAGCGCTCGAGGCTCGCGCGATCGAGATCGCGTTGGTTCTCGAAGATCAGATCGTGCATCGCCCAGAAGCCGGCGTCGCCCCGCTGCGCGAAGGCCTCCATCGCGGCCTCGGCAGCCTCCATCGCGTGGTCGTGGAAGGGGAGCGGGTAGTTGCGCCACACGAAGCGCACCCGCGTGCCGTAGCGCTCGACGAGCGCGTCGAAGGTCGGCGCGATGCGCGCGCAGAAGGGGCACTGGAAGTCGCTGAAGATCTGGACGACGAGCGCGCCATCGGCCGCGCCGCGGCCCGGCGCCCGCGCCGGAACACGGACGACGTAGCGTCGATCGGGATCGGGCGCGCTCGACTCGGCGCGCGGAGGATCGCGCGGGGCGCCGCGCATCAAGCGCTCGTAGTAGGTCGCGCGGGTGGCCCGGCGATCGGCGATCGCTGTGCGGGCGCGGACCAGCTCGTCGTCGATGATCGCGGTGAACGACTCGATGGGCTGCGCGCCCACCAGCGCGCGACCGTTGATGAACGAGCTCGGGGTCCCGCGGGCGCCCAGGCGGCTGGCCTCCGCGGCGTCGAAGTCCACCGCGTCCAGGTGCACGTGCCCGTCGAGCGCCGCGGAGAAGCGCGTGACGTCGAGACCCAGCGTCGCGGCGTAGCGCTCGAGGCTCGCGCGCTCGAGGTCGCGCTGGTTCTCGAAGAGCAGCGCCGCCATCCGAAAGAACCCGTCCGAGCCCCGCTGCGCCATCGCCTCCCGCGCGGCTTCGGCGGCGAGCTCGGCGTGGTCGTGGAAGGGCAGCGGGTTGTCGCGGTGCACCACGCGCAGATCGCGCCCGTAGCGCTCGAGCAGCGCCTCCAGCGTCGGCTCGAGCCGGCTGCAGAAGGGGCACTGGAAGTCGGTGAAGACCACGATGGTGACGAGCGCATCGGACGGGCCCCGCGCAGGCATCGTCGGCTCGAGCAGCACCCGCACCCGCTCGGCGTCGTCGGTGATCGCATCGGCGCCCCGACGCTGGGCCGCCGCGTTCGAGGCGAGCAGCGTGATCGAGAGGGCGGTGAGGAGCGCGAGACGAGGCATCGGCGGGTGCTACCGCCGAGGCTGGGTCCGTGCACCCCGGCGCGCGGCCATCGACGGGCACGCGCGTCGATGATTCACGTGCGCATCGAGAGCGCCATCGGGAGCGCGCCCGCCGGGCGCAGGGTGACGTTGGGATCGAGCTTCAGGGTGTAGCCGGGGACGAGCGAGAGCTTGGCGCGCCGCACGATCAGCGCGAGCAGCACCTTGGCCTCGGTCATCGCGAAGCCAGCCCCGATGCACACGCGCGGGCCCGCGCCGAAGGGCAAGTAGGCGTAGCGCGGCCGCGTCTTTTCGATCTCGGGGAGCCAGCGATCGGGATCGAAGCCCTCGGGGTTCGGCCACACGCGCGCATCGCGGTGCAGCACCCAAGGGCTGATGCCGATCACCGTCCCTGCCTTCGCGGTGTAGCCGCCCAGCACGTCGTCCTCGACGTTCTGCCGCTCCATCATCCACACGGGCGGCAACAGGCGCATCGACTCCTTGATGACCCGCTCGACGAGCTCGAGCTTCGGGAGGTGCTCGAGCGTGAGGGGTCCATCGCCGAGCACCCGGGAGACCTCCTCGAAGACCGCGCGCTCGGTCGCTGGATGCTGGGAGAGCAAGTGCAGCGTGAAGCTCATGGTGTTGGCCGTGGTCTCGTGCCCGGCCGCGAGCATCGTGAGCACCTCGTCGCGGAGCTGCGCGTCGCTCATCGTGCTGCCGTCGTCGTCGCGCGCGGTGAGGAACGCGCCGAGCAGATCGCTGCCGGCGTCGCCGCCCCGGGCGATGCGCGCGCGCCGCTCGCGCAACAGCTCGGCGACGGCGTCGTCCAGCACCCCGAGCGCCTGCTGAAAGCCGCGCCGCCGCGGCGTGGGGAGCCAGAGCGGGAGCTTCACCAGCGAGAGCGCGTACTCGTTCGCGAAGTGCAGCACGGTCTCCACCGCGGCGCCGAAGCGCTCGGTCGCGCCATCGAGGTTCGTGTCGAAGAGGCAGTCGCCCACGATCGACAGCGTCAGCGCCATCATCTCCTTGTGTGCGTCGATGCGCTCGCCCGCCTCGGCCTGCCAGCGATCGAGCATGCGCTCGGTCCGCTGCGCGAAGGTGGGCACGAAGCCCTCGATGCGCCGGTGATGAAAGGCCGGGCTCGCCAGGCGTCGCTGCCGCTTGTGAAGCTCTCCTTCGCTGGTGACCAACCCCTCGCCGAGCACCAAGCGCAGGCCCACGTAGTTGGGGCTCTTCTGGTAGGCCTTGGCGTTCTCGACGAGGACCCGCCGGATGGCGTCCAGATCGCTCACCAGCCAGTAGCGCTGCGGGCCTAGACGGAACTGCACGACGTCGCCGTGCTCGGCGTGACCCCGCAGGAGCATGCCCAGCGGGTCGCGGAGCATCTCGTAGGTGATGCGGAGCGTCGCCAGGTCGCTCGGTCCAGGCGGTCGGCGTTCGACGTGAACGCGCGGGGTCGAGCTCGGTCGGGCGACTTCGGTCTGCAGCATCGTGGCCTCCGGGGCGAACCTGAGTGGAGCCTCAGGTTCGACAAATCTGAGGCGAACGTCAGATTCCTGTCAAGTGCCGACCAAGAACCGCAACACGACGTCACGAACGACGGCTCCTCACGGCAAGAAGAAGCCCTCTCCAGCCGGCCCGCCGGGGCAGCGCTCGGTGCCGCTCCAGGCGCGGAGCAAGGCGCGCTTCGACGCCATCCTCGACGCCGCGGCGATCCTCTTCGCGGATCACGGCTTCGAGGCGGTGACGATGGACGCGATCGCCAAGCGCGCCGGTACGCCGATCGGCTCGCTCTACCAGTACTGGGAGGACAAGCGGGCGGTGTTCGGCGCGATCTCCGCGCGCTCGGCGCTGCGCGGCAAGGAGGCGTTCGAGACGTTGGTGGTCGCGCTGCTCGTGCCCGAGGGCAAGAAGCTGCCGCCGTTCGGCGACACGCTCGATCTGGTGATCGATGGCTTCGCCGCGCTCTCGATGAGCGATCCGACGTTTCGCGCGATGAACCGCAACCTGGGACACGCGGGCGCACACCTCGAGGACGAGCTCGCGGTGCACCGCCTGCTCATCCAGAAGAGCGCCGAGATCCTCGAGCGCTACGCCCCGAAGAGCACGCCGAAGGTCCGCGAGCGGGTCGCGATGACGTTGGTCGACTCGGTCACCACCGCGCTGGTGCTCTCCGAGCTGCGCGGGCGCGCCGAGGGGCAGCGGCAGCTCGAGGAGGTCAAGCACATGGTGAAGCTCTACGCGATGGACCGCCTCGCGCTCCGGTGATCGGTCGGTGATCGACGCGCTTCGATCGCAGCTCGAGGCGCTCAGCTCGCCGCGGACGTCGGCGGCAGCTCCACCCAGAAGCGGGTCCCGGGCCGCACCTCGGGCTCGCTCTCCACGCCGATGCGGCCGCCGTGCAGCTCGACGATGCCGCGGGTGATCGCGAGCCCCAGGCCCGAGCCGCCGTGCGAGCGCCGCTCGGGCGACTCCAGCTGTACGAAGCGGCCGAAGAGCCGAGCTTGATCGGCGCGTGAGATCCCGGGCCCTCGGTCCTCGACCACCCACCGGACGCCCCCGTCCTCCATCCCGCGCGCGTCGAGCACCACGTCCGATCCCGCGGGCGCGTAGCGGATCGCGTTCGCGACGAGGTTGGTGAACACCTGGGTACACCGGTCGCGATCGACGTCGAGCTCGCGATCGAGCGCGCCGCTCGCCACGAGCGTCACGCCGGCCGCGTCCGCGACGGCTCGCAGGGGATCCATCACCGCCTTCGCGAGCTCGGACACGAGGCACGGCGTCCGATGCAGCGACATCCGACCCTGACGCATCGTCTCGAGATCGAGCATGTCGGTGGTCAGGCGGATGAGCCGCTCGGCGCTCACCTCGGCGATCGACACGGCTTGCGCGGCGTCGGCGGAGAGCTCCCCCAGGGCCCCGCTCGAGAGCAGACCCATCGCCCCCGAGATCCCTGCGAGCGGCGTGCGCAGCTCGTGCGCCGCGATGGCGAGGAACTCGTCCTTGCTGCGCTCGAACGTCACGCGTGCCGTGACGTCGTGGGCGACGATCGCCACCGTGTGCGCGGCGAGCGCGACGACGTCGACCTCGAAGCTGCGCCCGTCGTGATCGGCGACGTGCGGAGGCACGCGCACCTCCGGCGCGGCCGCGGTGCGCTCGAGGAGGGCCACGAGGGGTCCCGCGATCTCGCTCGGTCGAGCGTCGCTCGCGAGCGCGCCGAGGCGCGCGTTGTCGGGATGCGCGACGACGTTCGCTGCCGCTGGATTGACGGCGACCACCCGAAACGGCGCGTCGGGCCCTTCGCGCGCGTACACCACGACGCCTCGGTGCATGAGGTCGACGATGCGGGCGAGCCGCGTGGCCTCCTGCTGCGCGGCGACCAAGCGCTGGATCGACTCGTTCTTCGCGCGCACCGCGCGCACCAGCGCGAACTGGGTCTGGACCTGCCGCACGAGGATCTCGAGCCCCTCGCGCGCCTCGGCGGAGAGCTCGCGCGGCGTGCGATCGATGAGGCAGAGCGTTCCGATCGCCTGATCCGCGACCACGATCGGCGCGCCGGCGTAGAAGGCGATGCGGGGATCACCCGTCACCAGCGGGTTGTCGGCGAACCGATCGTCGCGGCGGGCATCTTCGACCACCAACAGCTGCGACGGATCGAGGATGGCGTGGCCGCAGAAGGAGATGTCTCGCGACGTCTCCTTCGCCTCGAGGCCGTGTCGCGCGGCGAAGAACTGACGCTCCTCGTCGACGAGCGACACCAGCACGATCGGCACGCCCGCGATCTGGGCGGCGAGCTTCACGATGTCGTCGAGCTCCGCGATCGGTGGCGCGTCGAGCACGCCCAGCTCGTGGAGGACGGCGAGCCGGTCGCGCTCACCCGGCGGACGGGCAGGGGGAATCACGAGGGGGTCCTTTCGGCGAGGAGCCGCTCGAGCTCGAGGTGCAGCGTCTTGGGATCGTACGGCTTGGCGATCACACCCCGCGCGCCGAGCTCGACGAAGCGCGCGCGGTCGGCGTCCGCGGTCCTCGCCGTGAGCATGACGACCGGCACGCGAGCGAGCTCGGGGTCGACGCGAAGCAGCTCGAGCAACCCGGCGCCATCGAGGCCCGGCATCATCGCGTCCAGCAGGACGACGTCGAACGTCGCGTCGCGCAGCCGCTGGAGCGCCTCGGCTGCGGAGGTCGCCTCGTGCACTTCGTGCCCGCCCAATCGAGTGAGCGCCGCGGAGGTGATCCACGCGAGCGATGGATCGTCGTCGACGACGAGGATCCTGCTCACGTCGAGCCCTCGACGTCGATCCTTCCCGCCTCGATCCACGCGGCGCGCGCCTCGCGAAGCAGGACATCCGCGCGAGCACGCGCGGCGCCATCGGGGAGCACGTCGGTCTCGAAGCGGTGCTCCAGATCGCGGGCGACGCGCGAGAGCGCGTGCGCTCCGACCGAGGCGGCGCTCGTCGCGAGCGTGTGCGCGGCTCGGTATCCCTCGGTGCTCGCGCCACACTGGGTCTCGCGCTCGATCGCGCTCGTCCACCCCTGCGCATGGACCAAGAACTCCCGCAGCATCTCCGCCGTCTCGGCCCTCGAGCCGAGGATCTCGTCGAGGCCGTCGAGGGCCGAGAGATCGACGTCGCTCATCGCGCCCGCCCCACGGGCCGGGTCGGGCTCGGCGCAGGCCCGATGATCCAGCCCTGACGTCGCCCGATCGAGGCGATCGTCTCGACGGTCAGGGCGAAGTCGAGCGGCTTGTCCACGAAGTCTCGGACACCGAGGATCGAGAAGCGCCAGCGCTGGTTGGTGCTCACCTCGCCGCTGGCGACCAGCACGGCGACGCCTGGCATCGCGCGGATCCGAGAGAGGACCTCGACGCCGTCGATGCCGGGGAGGTTGTAGTCCAGCACCACCAGCGCGGGCCGAGCCCGCTCCGCGTTCGCGACCGCATCGGGGCCGGTGCGGGCGCGGGAAACCGCGACGTCGGCCCCCAGGAACGCGACCTGCGCGGCCCGGCTCAGCAACCTCACCGCGACGGGATCGTCCTCGACCACGAGGATGCGGCGTGCCGCCAGCGGAGCATCGACGTTGGGCTCGGGCGCGCCCGCTGGCGGCGCGGGCATCGAGCGAACGACCTCCGCGAGCGCATCGGCGAAGGCGACGCAGCTCGGCCACCGTTGCGTCGGGTCGCGGGCCATCCCGCGCTCGAGCACTTCGTCGCAGGGAGCGAGCTCGGGGCGAATCGAGCTCGCGAGCGGACGCGTCGCGTGCACGTGCGAGTCGAGGATCGCGATGTCGGTGTCGGCCTCGAACGGCAGCCGCCCGGTCAGGAGCTCGAACGCCATGCAGGCGAGCGAGTACTGGTCCGAGGCCGGACTCAAGCTCGCCCCAGGGGTCATGGCCTCGGGCGGCATGTACGCAGCGGTGCCGATCACGTCGTCCACCTGACGCGCCATCGGGACCGCGATGCCGAAGTCGACCAGCACCGGCCGGCCGCTGTGCTGCTCGACGATCACGTTCTCGGGCTTGACGTCGCGATGCACGAGCCCGGCGGCGTGCGCGGCGCCGAGGCCGAGCGCGATCTGCTGCACGACGTGCAACACCGTGTGGACCGGAGCGTGAGCCCCGTGCTCGCGGTGGGCGCGGAGGATCTTCTCGAGGCTCGAGCCGGCGACGTGCTCCATCACGAAGAACGGCGCTCCGCCGTGCGTGCCGAACGCATGCACGTCGACCACGTTCGCGTGTTGGATCGACGCGAGGGCAGCGGCCTCGGCTTCGAAGCTCACGTTCGGCGCGCGAGCCCCGAAGGCGGGAAGCTCGATCTTGATCGCCACGAGCCGCTTCAGATGGACGTCCTCGGCGCGGTAGACGATCCCGAAGGCGCCACGCCCGAGCGCCGTCCTGAGGCGGTAGCGACCGTCGATCAGCGCGCCTTCCTCGATCGCAGGCGTTCCGGCGGTGGGGGGCAAGGCGCAGGCATCGCAATGCGTCGCTGAGGGCATTCGACCGCGAGGCAGCATAGCGGCAATCGCCGGCTCGGCAGCCGCGGCGGGCGCCTCGTCCGCTGCCACGCGTCAGGCGAGATCGATCCGGATGGTCGCTCAGCGCACGAACGCGCACACGCCGAAGCGCGCGCCGGGCACGGCGACGGGCTGGCACTCGCGACCGTCCGGGCAGGGGCTGGGATCGTCGAGATCGCAGAAGGGCCGGCACTGTCGGCCGCTCCCGTCCTCCGTCTCGCAGACGGTGCCCTCGGGACAGAGGTCGGGATCGAGCCCCAGGCAGTCGGCGTCGGGCTCGAGCGCGGGCGTCTCCAGCGAGCGGCAATAGAAGTAGGGCGGCGCGCTGCCGGGGACGGCGAACGAGCACGCCGTTCCTTCGGGGCAGCCGCTGGGCGTGGAGAGCGGATCGCAGCGCTCGGTGCAGTAGCCCAGGCCTTCCGGGGGCGGCGGGCCCATGACGGCGCCCTCGATCTCGCCGAACAAGTCGCTGCCCGGGTGGCACTTCGTGCCGACCCCGCAGCTCGTGCTGCCGGGCACGCACAAGCGCACGCAGCGTCCTGTCACGCAGCTCGCACCGCCACCGCACTGGCTCTGGGTCGTGCAGCGCATCCCGACGGGCGTGGGCACGCTCGGCGCGGGCGCGCACCCGAAGGTGTCGCCCGTACGACTGCAGACGTCGCCGTCGCCGCAGCCGCTGGGGCCGATCGGGCTGCACTCACCGATCATCATCGCGGGCGGCGTGACGCAGGCGCGATCGACGCAGGCGTTCTCCTCCACGCAGCTGTTGGTGTCGTCGCACGGCTCGACGCACGCGCCACCCACGCAAGACAGCGGCGGCGCGCAGTCGTCCACGTCCTCCCGACACGCGCCGTCCTGCGCGACACGACAGGCGGTGAGCCCGTCGCCCACGTGCACACACGCGAGCGGATAGGGGCAGTCCCGCGAGGTCACGCACTCGGTGCGGCAGCGGCCCGCCAGGCAGGCGAGCGGCTCGCAGAGCGAGTTCAGATCACACGGGTCGCCGAGGCTGAGGCTCGGCGCACAACCGAGCGCGAGGAGGGCGAGCGCGACGAGACCGGTACGGGAGTGCGACACGCGCGCAGGGTCGCCGAGGCGCCCTGCCTTGCCAAGGCCCGACGGCCGAAGCCGATTGCGACGAAGCGTGAGGTCGGGTGCGCGCTCCAGGCGCGGTGCTAGCTTTCGTCCCCCTATGGCGGCACCCAGCAGCACGGCCCGCCCCAAGATCTTGGTCGTCGAGGACGAGGATGACGTCCGCGCGATGATCACCCGGATCCTGGGCACCCTCGGCGACGTCACCGCAGCACGCGACGGCAAGGAGGCGATGGGCCTCCTCCTCGGCCCGCTCTCACCCGACCTCATCGTCACGGACGTGATGATGCCGCGCATGGACGGCGTGAGCCTGGCCAAGGAGATCAAGAAGCACCCCCAGCTCGCGCGGCTGCCCGTCGTCATGCTCACGGCCAAGGCCCGACCCACCGACATGATCGAGGGCATCAACGCGGGCGCTCGCTCGTACGTGACCAAGCCCTTCAAGGCGGACGACCTGATCGCGAAGGTCAAGAAGGCGCTCGGCCTGCCCAGCAAGTAGCCCGCTCGACGTCCGAGCCCCCGCTCGCGTGGACCCGACGCTGGGCTCCCACCGCGATCGCGCGTGCGTCGTGCGTCCGCCGCGTCACGCGCGAGTGAGACGTACGCTGAGACCGTCCCACACGACGGACCGTCGGCGCGGCTCGACGATCCGCGGAATCGCGCGGGTTCCTCCTGGCGCACCGGTTGCTCGAGGCGTCGTCGGAGCGCTGTGCTCCGAAGGAAGGACGACCCGAGATGAACCGGTTGAACATGCTCGCCCTCTGCATCGCGCTGCCCTGGATGCTGGCGATCCCCGAGGCGAGCGCACAGACGAGCCGCCCGGTGCTGGACGAGAGCACGCTCTTGTTTCGGCTCTACAACCCGTCGTCGGACGATGGATACCAAGTACGGCTCTCGGGGACGGCTTGGAACGCTGGTAACGCGCAGGACGCGATCCAGGTCGAGGTCCTCCGCGGACGGACCACCGTGGTGTCCCTTCGCTGCGGCTTCGACTACTCGAGCGACTGGCGCACCGGCGAGTTCTCGTGCGAGAGCGATCGCGAGCACTTGCTGAACGCCACCGGCGAGATGACGGTGAACCTCAGCTACGTCGACGACCGCGCCGAGACGACCACGCTCATTCGCACGCTGCGGGTGAACGTGCGGGCGTATCGCTACTGGACGGGCAACGACGATCGGGGCCGGCCGCGCCTCGTGAACCGGTACCAGATCGCGGGGGACGACCTGCTCGGTACCGCGTTCGTGTCGGTCGACGGAGAGAACTACCTCCACTTCCACAGCTGGCTGAACGACCGCGCCGACGGAACGGCCCAGGTGCTGCGGTGCCGCATCGGCGATCTCCGGCTCGACCGAGACTTTCGCCTCGGCGGCCGCAGCTCCGATCCGATCGAGGTCCAGGAGTGGCTCAGCCCCGACACCGAGACGCGCACCATCAGCTACCGCCGCTACCAGTACAACGTCTACGAGCTGATCGCGGGCATGCGGCCCGCGGACAGCGTCCCGACGGTCGTGTACCTCGGTGACCACCCCGGCACCTGGACGTGCGACGTGCGGGCCGCGGGCAGCAACCGCCGCACGTTCGTCTTCGACGTCGACGCCGCGGGCGCCATCGCCCCGCACCCCGAAGAGCTGTCGGACGGCTTTCCCGGGCTGCCGGGTCACGTCCACATGGTGGACGTGAGGATCCCGACGACGAGCCCGGACGTGATCGTCGATCCAGCCGCGTTCCGGAGCACGTGGCAGTACGGCACGCCCCGCGTGGCGACCGCCGCGTGGGCAGAGATGGTCGCGAGCTTGCCCCCTGCGCGCGGCAGCTCCGCGCCCACGGGCGGCGGTGGCGGGCGGCGCGGCCGACGCTGAGCGACGCCCTCGTACCCGCGGGATGCACGTGAGCGTCCCGCGGGTCGCGGTAACGGCACGCCGGAGCCGAGCGAAGGGCCACGCATGTCGCTCGATCCCGAGGAGAAGGCGCTGCGCCGACGCGGCGGCGCCGTGACGCTGCTCGCGCCCATCGTGTTCGCGTCGCTCGCGCTGGCGGTAAGCTTCGGCGCGGTGAGCAGCGCGCAGCACCGCACCACGATGCCCGCGCCCGGCGCGACCCTGCCAGGGAGGTCCACGCCGATCCGCACGCTCGATCGTCACCGCGTGTTCGGCACCCCGCTCGCGGGCCCCTTCGCGTCCACCGCGCGCACCGCGACGTTCGGGATGGGCTGCTTCTGGGGCGCGGAGCGCCGCTTCTGGCGACTGCCCGGCGTGCTCTCCACCGCCGCCGGCTACGCGGGCGGCACCACACCGAACCCCACCTACGAGGAGGTCTCCAGCGGCATGACGGGACACGCCGAGGTGGTCCGGGTGATCTACGACCCCTCGCGCCTTCGCTACGAGCAGCTGCTCGCCGCGTTCTGGGAAGGTCACGATCCGACGCAGGGCATGCGCCAGGCAGGCGACATCGGCACCCAGTACCGCTCGATGATCCTCACCGCCAGCGCAGCGGACCGACGCGTCGCCGAGCGCTCGCGCGAGATCTATCAGCGCGCGATCACCGCGGCGGGCTTCGGGGCGATCACCACCGAGATCGCCGACGCCGGGCCGTTCTACTTCGCCGAGGACTACCACCAGCAATACCTGCAAGCGAACCCGGGCGGCTACTGCGGGCATGGTGGAACCGGCGTGAGCTGTCCCATCGGCTTGGCCGACTACGAGGGCGGCGCGGAGTGAACCCGTGCGTCGGTGAAGCGCGGGGCGCGCGCGCCGTCTACGCGCGCTCGCCATGCACGGCTCGCCGAGACATCTTTTGGCCCCCCGCTCGATGCCTTCGCTTCCCATCCGCCTCTCGGTCGTCCTGACGGGACTGCTCACCGCGACGCTCGCCGTCGCGAGCGCGACCACCGCACACGGCGAGACGCTGGCGAGCGCCGCCCTCGTCTCGCTCGCCGTCCTCGTCGCGCTGATCGAGGCGGCCACCCTGCTGGCGCTGGCGATCGCGATGCTGCGTCCGACCTCGCGGGTCACGCGCCTGCCGCGTCCGGTGAGCGTGCTGATCGCCGCATGGAACGAGCGCGACGGCATCGTGGACACGGTGCGCGACGTGCTCGCGCAGCGGGGCATCGAGCTCGAAGTGATCGTCGCCGATGATGGATCCACCGACGGTACCGAGGCGGAGGTGAAGAGCGCGTTTCAGGACGACGGGCGCGTGCGCTCGGTGCGCATCGACCATGCGGGCAAGGGCGCGGCGCTCGAGGCCGCGCGAGCGCTCGCGCGCTACCCCCGCATCGCGACGATCGACGCCGACACCCGCCTCGAGCCGGACGCGCTCGCCAAGCTCGTCGGTGCCATCGACGGCGACGTGGTCGCAGCGGGCGGCGCGGTGCTGATCGCGCATGCGCGCTCGCTCGGTGAGCGCTTTCAGTCGCTGGAGTACCTCCGCACGACGTGGGTGCGCGCGGCCTGGGCGCGGCTCGGCATGCTCGAGCAGATCCCCGGCGCGTTCAGCGCGTTCGACAGCGCGGCGCTCGAGGCCGCAGGCGGCTTTCCGATCGACTCGATCACCGAAGACTACGAGGTCAGCTACCGGCTCTACGACCACGCAGGGGCTCGCCCGATGCAGATCGCGCTGGTCCCCGAGGCACGCGCCTTCACCGCGCCCCCCGATGATCTCTTGGGGTTCGTGCGCCAGCGGACCCGGTGGTTCGCCGGCTTCCTGAGCACGCTCTCGCGCTTTCGTCGCCTGATCTTCGCGAAGCGAACGGGGCGCTTCGGGATGCTTCGCTTGCCGCTCAAGGTGCTGGACGCGGTGGGGCCGCTGCTCGCCGCGAGCGCGACCCTCTCGCTCGCGCTTCTCGTCGCGCAGGGAGAGGCGCTCTCTCTCCTCGTGCTGCTGCCCCTCGTCGTGCGCGCGCTGGGAGACCTCGCGATCTTCGCCGCGGCGCGCGCGATGGCGCCGGGACATGGCCGCGGCGCGCTCGCGCTCTGCCTCACCGCGCTCGACGCGCTCACCTACGGTGTCTTTCGTCAGGCGGTGGTGCTGCGCGCATATCCCTTCGCGGCCCGACGGGTCGCCACCTGGGAGCGCTCCCGCTCGAGCGGCGCGACCTCGATCGCGATCGAGCACGATCCCGCGCCGGCCGAGTGAGCGACGGGCCGTCCCGATGTCCGGGAGAGTGCTCGCGTGCTTGCGTCTCGACGGATCGGCCGCCACACTCGCGGACTCATGACCTGGTGTTGCACTCCGACTGCCCTCTCGCTCGCCTCCCCGGCGCGGCGCGGCGTCGTCGTGTGTCCCGCGTCGGGCGCCGTGTCTCGGGTCTACGTGACTCGGGTCTGCGTGACTCGGGTCTACGTGACTCGGGCCTACGGTCGCGACGCCGCATCGCTCTGAGCCGCGCGGCGCGCCCGCACCATCGACTCCCTGGGTGGCACGCCCAGGATCCATCGTCGATGGCGCGGTCGCCGTAGCGGCTCGACACCCATGCATGCGCGGACGGTGCCCGTCTGCGCTGGTCTCGCATCTCTGCGCCGTCACCACGGCGCGGCGACGGACGCGTCCGTCGTTTTCTCGGATTCCCATCATGACCCGATCGACTCACCTCCACCGAAACCTCGGCATCATCGCCCACGTGGACGCCGGCAAGACCACGCTCACCGAGCGCATCTTGTTCTACACCGGTCGTATCCACGCGATCGGCGAGGTCCACCAGGGCAACACCGCGACGGACAGCGATCCCCTCGAGCAGAAACACGGCATCACCATCCGCGCCGCGGCGGTGAGCGCCGACTGGCAGGGACATCGACTGCAGCTCCTCGACACCCCGGGACACCTCGACTTCACCCTCGAAGTCGAGCGGAGCCTCCGGGTGCTCGATGGGGCGATCGTCGTCCTCGACGGCGCGCGCGGCGTCGAGCCTCAGACCGAGACGGTCTGGCGGCAAGCCGACGCGCACGGCGTCGCGCGCCTCGTCTTCGTGAACAAGCTGGACCGCCCGGGCGCGAGCTTCGAGCGTGCCCTTTCGTCCGTTCGCGATCGGCTGGGCGCGTGCGTGCTGCCCATCGTGCTCCCCTGGCACGACGCGTCGGACACCCTGATCGGTGTGCTCGACGTGGTCGCCGAGTGTGGGCTCACGTTCTCCGGCTCGCGCGGCAGGACGGTGACCCGACATCCCGTCCCTCCGTCGAGCGCTGCGGCGCTCGCGGAGGCCCGTGAGCGGCTCGTCGATGCGTGCGCGTCGATCGACGACGCGTTCCTCGAAGAGCACGTCGTCAGCGGAGACGTGGGCGAGGCGACGCTGCGTCGCGTGCTGAGGCGCGGCTCTCTCGAGCGCCGCTTCGTGTTGGCGCTCGCGGGCGCGGCGTACGCCGATCTCGGCGTGCAGCCGCTGCTCGACGCGGTGATCGCGTACCTGCCGTCGCCGCTCGATGCTGCGCCCCCGACCGACGTGACGACGGCGAGCCCGATCGCACCGAGCGCCGACGGGCCGCTCGTGGCGTTCGCGTTCAAGTCGGCCCACGACGAGCACGGCAGCCGCACCTTCGTTCGGGTGCATCGCGGCGTTCTCCGCAAGGGGGACACCGTGTGGCTCGCCGGCGAAGCACGACGGATGAGGGTGGGCCGGTTGGTCCACCTCTTCGCGGACGTGATCGAGGACATCGAGGTGGCTCGTGTCGGTGAGGTGTGTGCGCTGGTCGGCGCGCGCATCGCGGCCGGCGAGACGTTGAGTGATCCGGAGCATCCGGTGACGCTCGATGGGCTCCAGATCCCCGATCCCGTCGTCAGCGTGGCGATCGAGCCGCGCGATGCCGGCGATCGAGAGCGCCTCGGACGCGCGCTGTCCGCGCTGCTCTCCGAGGATCCCTCGCTGCGCGCTCGAACCGATCCCGAGACCGGAGAGACCCTGCTCTCCGGCTTGGGAGAGCTCCACGTCGCGGTGGCGATCGAGCAACTGCTCGCGCGCTACCGCTGTCACGTCCGCGCGGGTGAGCCCAGGGTGGCCTACCGCGAGACGGCGCTCGGCTCGCACGAGCTCGAGCACCGTCACGTCAAGCAGTCGGGCGGTCCTGGTCAGTTCGCGGTGGTGCGCATGCGCGTCGCCGCGGGCCCGATCGGGAGCGGCGTCCGCTTCGTCGACGAGGTGCGCGGTGGAGAGATCCCCCGCGCGTTCATCGCCGGCGTCGAGACCGGGGTCCGCCGCGCTGCCGAGCGCGGTCCCCTCAGCGGCAGCCCCGTGGTCGACGTCGAGGTGACGTTGCTCGGGGGCAGCCACCATCCGAACGACTCGTCCGAGCTCGCGTTCTCCATCGCGGGTCAGGCGGCGTTCGAGCAGGCGCTCCGCGCGGCGAGCCCCGCGCTCCTCGAGCCCGTCGTCACCCTCACGGTGCGCGGGCCCGAGGCGGCGGTCGGCGCGCTGTGCGGCGAGCTCACCCAGCGTCGAGGACGCATCCAGTCGATCGAAGCGCTCGCCGGAGACCACGAGCTCCGCGCGATCGCTCCGCTCTCGGAGCTCTTCGGCTGGACCAGCCGTGCCAGGAGCCTGAGCGCCGGTCGCGCGTCGAGCACGATCGAGGTCTCGGGCTACGAGCGGGTCCCCGCGAGCGCGCTGAAGCGCGCGCTCGAGCGGGCGGCCTGATCCCAGCCGACGCCGCCTCCCTCGCGGGAGGCGGTGTCGGCGTCCTTCTTCGTGCTAGCACCGGCCCGTGCGTTGGTTGGCTTCGCTCTTGGTCGTGGTGCTCTCGCTGGGCGCCGCGCCGCTGTCGGCGCAAGAGCGAATCCTGCTCGAGCCCGCGCCGACCGTGTCGCGGCAGAGCCCCGCCTGGACGTGGGTGATGCTCGGCGTCGGCGGCGCCATGGTCCTCGGCGGCGCCGGCACCGGGATCGGCGCGCTGCTCGTGCAGAGCGAGCTCGATCAGGTCTGCGCGTTCACCTGCCCTCGGCGCTTCGGTCCACTGCAGGAGACCGGGCGCGCGCTCGCGATCAGCACCGACGTGCTGCTGATCGGGGGCGTGGTGGTCGCGGCGTTCGGCGTGGTCGCGGCCCTGACGCTTCAGACCGAGGTCGATGACGTGCCCGTCGTGAGCGCGGCGTGCGACGGCTCGGGTTGTTTCGGCGCGATCGCGGGGCGCTTCTGATGGCGCGCCTCGCGACGGTGCTCGCGCTCGCTCTCGCGCTCGGGGGCTGCCAGCTCCTCACCAACTTCGTGCGCCCGCTCGCCGACGATCCGGACGCCGACGTCGGCGACGTCGGCACAGAGGACGGCGGCACAGAGGACGGCGGCGACGACGCCGGTGTGCCCGGCGACGGCTGATCGCCTCGACGCCCATCGCGCTACGCTCCCGCGATGCGAACGCGAGCCCTCTGCCTCTCGATCCTCACCCTCGCTGGCTGCGGCGACGATCTCGGTCCGACGGACGCGGCGATGCTCGATGCACCGACGGAGATCGATGCAAGGGCAGACGACGCAGGGCCCGGTGAGGTCGGCTTCGAGGTGCTCGACGAGCAGATGGGGACCGTCTTCGGCATCTCGCGTCGCATCGAGCTCATCCGGGTCACCCGCGCGGACGGAGAGCGCACGTACCTCATCTACGTCCACGGACAGGTCGAGCCCGCGCCGCTCGTGATCGTGAACCAGCCCTACGCGGGCATCGACTGGACCGAAGAGGCGATCGATGCGCGCTGGGCCGCGCTCGGAGACGGTCCACATCCCGACGAGGACGCGCCGAACTACGACGGGGACGACACCACGACGTACGGCGCGCAGACCGTCCAAGCGGCGGCGGAAGACGGCGGCATCTGGCTCATCAACGGCGCCGCGGTGATCGAGGTGTATGGCCGCTTCTACGCGGGCGGCGATCTGCTCGACGACGCGCGTGACGCGTCGATGGCCTACGCGTTCGCCGCGAGCCGCGGCAGCGAGCTGCGCCTCGATCGCATCGGCAGCTACGGCGCGAGCTGGGGCGGGATGATGGCGCTCTTCGGCGCGGCGCTGTCGGAGGGATCGCACCCGATCGCGGTGTCCGCGGTCGCGCCGCCGAGCGACTTCGTCGATCTCTACCAGCACACCCACGTCGAGATGCCGGAGCACTTCTCCAACCCAGCGCAGGTCGAGGCGTTCTTCTCGCCTTACTGGCGACGCGCCGCGCCCGCGATCGGCTTTCCGCCCGACGCGAGCGATCCCCGCGCGATCGCGTTCACCGCCGCGGGTCTCTGCGACCGGTTGCCCGACAGCGTGCGGGTGCTTCACGACGACTGGGATCTGCTCGTCCCCGCGCGGCAGACGGAGCTGCTGGCGGCGGCGTGCGGCGAGAAGATCACGCCGGTGTACTGGCGACGACCGGGCCTGCCGTACGAGACCCTGCCCCTCGATCACGGCCCCTTCAACAGCGAGCCGATGGCGCAGAGCTCGATCACGTTCGCGTCGCTGCACCTGTTGCACGCGATCCTCGATCCGGCGGCGTCTCGGCTCACCCTCGGTCACGGCCCCGCGCTCGAGCAGTTCCTCACGCTGGTCCACGAGGCGCGCGAGGGCGGCGAGGACGTGACCTTCGCGCTCGCGCCGCTGCGCGACGTGGCCGACCCGCGGGTGCAGCTCTTCGATCCCGCGGCGGACGCGTTCGTCGACGGCGCCACGCTCTTGGCGGTGCCGTTCAACGCGGTCTTCGGCACCGCGTTCGACGGCCCCGGCCTGCGCGCTCAGCTCGAGGTCGGCCTGCCCGAGTAGCGGCTGGCGTCAGGCCTTGCGACCCAGCGCGCGCACCCGCTCGAAGTTGCCCTTCTCGACCGGCTGCACCGACAGGCGCTGCCCCTTCTGCACCACGAGCATGCTCGAGAGCGAGGGGTCGGCCTTCAGCTGATCGAGCGAGACGAGCGTGGGGAACTTCTCGACGAACGCGACGCGCACCATGAGCCACCGGGGATCGTCCTTCTTCGCGTCCTCGTCGTAGTACGGGCTCTTGGGATCGAACTGAAAGGGGTCGGGCTCGGCCATGCCGCTGATGCGCCCGATCCCCACGATGCCCGGAGGCTCGGCGTTCGAGTGGTAGTAGAGGACCAGATCGCCGAGCGACATGCCGTCGCGCATGAAGTTGCGGGCGGTGTAGTTGCGCACGCCCTCCCAGGTGGTCTCTCCGTCGCGCTTCAGATCGTCGATCGAGAACACGTCCGGCTCGCTCTTGAGGAGCCAGAACTTCTGGGTGCCGTCGCGCCGGCTCGCGAGGATGACCTTCTGAATCGGGCCGAGCTCTTCGGGGCTCGCCATGCGCACGGGCTTCTTCGCGCTGGTCTTCTTCGTGGGCGCCTTCTTCGCGGGCGCGCTCTTGGGCGGCGCCTTCTTGGCAGGTGCCTTCGAGGCAGGTGCCTTCGAGGCCGTCGCCTTCTTGGCGGGAGCCTTCTTGCTGGTCTTCTTCGTGGCCATCGCGGGTCAGCCTACCAGACGGATTCACATGCGCGCGGCTCGAAGCGACCCCACGCGGTGGTGAGACCACCGGGCATGCCGAGCTCGCGCATCGAGAGCTCGTAGTCGAGCGAGACCAGGAGCACGATGATCAGACCCACCAAGCTCAAGCGTGAGAAGAAGCGCTTGGCCCAGCTCGCGTCGCCTCCGTTCGGCTCCCTCATCCACTGCACCAGCACCCGATCCACCCAGAAGAAGAGCGGCATCGCGAGGAGGATCGTGCGGGGAAAGAAGCCCGCCGCCGCGAGCCCGAACGTCATGAGCAGAGCGAGGTGGAACATCGCGCGGGTGACCTTCAGGGTCACGACGGGGCCGTGCGTCGCCACCAGCGTTCGGTACCCGCGCGCCCGATCGTCCTCTTGCTGGAACGCTTGTGCCGCGAAGTACGCGGCCGCGATCCACGGCACCGACGTGAGCAGGACGGCCAGGCCCCGCACCGTCGCGGGGTAGCCGGACAAGAAGAAGCCGCCGAGCGGCGAGAGCACGCCGTAGCCCAGCACGTTGGTGAGCGGGCCCAGCACCGCGTGCCCCTTCCACGCGGTGCGCGGATGCGAGTAGAGGACCGAGAGGATCGCGCACGCGAGCACGGCGAGCATCAAGCGCCAGTCCGCGACCGCCGCCGCGACGAGCGACGCGATCAGCGTCGCGTACGCCAGCCACTCGATGTGGGGCGGCACCGCGACGGACCGACCGAAGAGCGTGGGCGACTCGTCGCGATCGAGCGCCGCGTTCAGCCACATCGTCCCCGCGTGCGGCACGGCCCA
>CAYZQM010000077.1:0-25181 GCA_964480175.1 uncultured Sandaracinaceae bacterium | reverse complement strand
ATGCCACGAGTTCGCGGACGCCATCGGGTACCTGCAGGCGGACCAGGCGCTCATCGAGGAGGCCATCCGCATCGCCAAGGTCCTCTGCGCACTGGCGCGGTGAGCGGTCCGAGTGGCGCGATGCGGGGTGCGCACGATCAGACCCGCGCCCACGCCCGCGTCAGGGACGGAACTGGAGACAGAGACAGAGACACAGACAGAGATAGAAGCAACCTGAAAAGGCGACATGGTCTTGTTCAGACCCGAGCCCGCGCCCGTGCCCGCGCCCGTGCCCGATTCAGAGACAGAGACAGAGGCAGAGACAGAGACAGAGACAGAGACAGAGACAGAGACAGAGACAGAGACAGAGACAGAGGCAGAGACAGAGGCAGAGACAGAGGCAGAGACAGAACCAGCTGCTGCGCAGCGCGACGGTCGTGAACGTGATCGTGGTCGTGGTCGTGAACGTGAACGATCTCTGACGACCGACCGCCGCCTCCGCAGCTCGTACCCCGCTCGCTCGTACCCCCCCCGAGCCCGGCCTCAGCAACACCCGTCGCCGGCGCCAACGGCGCCTCTGCTACGTTCCGGCGCATGCGTGCGTCCCTCCTCGTCGTGTTGGCTTCCCTCGCGTCGGCGGTGGCGCGCGCCGATGCCGTGCCCCCGCCCGGTCGCCCCGAGTGGCCCGACACGCCGCTGCCGATGCCGGACGATCCACCCGCGCTCGCAGCGTGGTGCCTGGCCCTCGCGCTCGGCGTCACGATGATCTGGGCCCACACCCGCAAGGCTCGATGCGCGTCCTAGCGGTTGGGGACGTCGTGCTCGACCGCTTCGTCGTCGAGCGCGCCGCGCATCGCGAGCTGCCGACCGGTCGCGATCGCGCGAGCGGGGCCGCTGTCGTCTTCCTCGACCGCGCGGTCGATCTCGCGCTCGACCGCGTCGCGCTGCGGTGCGTCGCGCGACTCGACCTCGGCGCGCACGATCCACGCATCGCCCGCACGCTCGCGAGCGATCCGATCGTCGTCGCGTGTGACGTCGCGCGACCGCTCGCCCCCCGGATCGCCGCGGACGCACTCATCGCGATGCTCGAGCTCAGCGCCGCGCTCGCACCCCGCGGCATGAAGCCCGACGTGTTGCTCGCGCGCGTACCCGAAGACGGCAGCGCCGAGGTGCGCGTGCCCGTAGTGCCGGCGTACGCCGGCATGCACTTCCACATGCTCGAGCACCACCGCTGGGACCTCGGCTGGGGACTGGCCGCCTGGGTGCGTGGTCACGGGGTCGCCGGCCCCAAGCCGTCGCTGGCAAGACTGTCGCTGCGCGACCTCGGGCGGGAGATCGCGCGGCACGCGAGCAAGCCCCGAGACGCGCGCCACCGGGCCGACGCGCTGCCCGATCACCTGGAGTACGGACCCCTGGACTTCGACGTCGACGAGGCCATCGCGGAGTGCGACCGCGACCTGGCGGCGGCGCGGCGGACTCGCTGCCGCGCTGCATCGGCGCGCCTGCCTCTGTGCGAGCCGGAGCGACGTCTGGTCTGTCGACCTCGAGCGCGCCATCGCGCTCGACCCCCATCCCGCGTACCTCACGACCCGAGCGCTGCTGCAGGAGCGCGAGGGCGACCCGCGCGCGGTCGAGAGCCACGACGCCGCCGTCGACGCGCTCTCCTGGTCGGTGCCGCCCGAGACCGAGCCGATGATCTGGAGTCGACCCGCCGATCCCCCGGAGCGCGCCCACCGCGACGCGGCCCGCACCCTCACCGCGCGCGCCGCCTACCGCGTGCGCCACGGGGATCGCGACGGAGCCCGCGAGGATCTCGCACGCGCGGCGGCGTACCGAGCGACGCCGCAAGTCCGCCGCTGGATCGCCTTCCTCGATCGCTAGCGCGACCAGCGAGCCAGGGCGCGCTTCAGGTTCGCACGCGCGCTCGCGTCCCAGCGCGCTGCGAGCTCGGCGGTGTGAAAGATCACCGGCGCCTCGACGGTCCGGCGGAGGAACGCGCTTCGTCCGGCGGCGAACGTCGCGTCGTCGATCATCGCGTACTCGGCGCGCACCGCGCTTTCGTAGGCGTCGAACACGTCGGGCGGCTCCGCGAGGATCGACATGTCGATGTCGAGCACCAGCGCGGCGTCCGCCGAGGGAGGATGATCGTGGCTCGCCGTCGCGACGATCGCGCCCTCGATGCGTTCGATCGCGCTTTGGTCGGTGCCCGCACGCTCGAGCATCGTCCGCATCAGCGTCGCGCTCTCTGCCTCGTTGTCGTTCGCGAGCGGCTGATAGACGACGTCGTGAAAGATCAGCGCAGTCGCCACCTCGGAGGGCCGCTCCGACAGATGCCGCAGACCATCGAAGATCCGCAAGCACGCCTCGACGTGGGTCCGATCGTGGTAGCGACGATGGCCCTCGTCGTACCGCGCAGACACCTCGGCGAACCCAGCCTCGTCCGCGCCGATCCCCAACCCCAACCGGCTCTCCTCCCACGCCTCCCTCATCGCGGTCATGCGCCACCTCCCACGAGCCGACGCGCCAAGCGCCAGAGCATCCGCAGCCAGCGCTTCAGCGACAGCGCGAGGAGCGCCCTCCGCTTCTCTGCCGGCGTGCGCGCGAGGATCACGTGGAAGTGGGGCCATGGGCGACGTCGGGTGCGCGCACCGTTGTAGAGCACGGTGAAGCACTGCTCGTCGCCGAAGTGTCGGGCTCCGAGCTCGCGGGCGAGCGCGTGCGCGATCCGCCACATCGCGTCGATCTCCTCGGTGCTCGGCGGGGGCGCCCCCTCGGGCCAGCTGACGACGTGGTAGTGCGGCAACAGAGGGAGCTGCGGTGCGCGAACGAGCGGTCCGATCGCAGCGCGAGGCTCCGACGCACCGAGATGCGCGAGAGGCAGAGGTCGGAGGCCCAGCGCAGTCACGACTTCCTCGCCTTCGGCTGCGCCGCGATGAGGCCCTTCGCCATGCGGCGCGCCGAGGCGGCCGCGCTTCCTTGGGGAATGGCCTCGGGGGCCGCGGCGGCCAGCTGAAAGAAACCCTCGACCGAGGCGAGCAGCGCCGCCGCGATCGCGACCGCGCCCTCGCCGGTGCGGCCCTCCGCGTGGCACGCGGCGATCACTCGCGTGCGCAGCTCGGCGAGCACCTCGGTGATCCAGCGCGCGTAGAGAACGCGCACCTCGGCGTCCTTCACCGCCTCGGCACCGATCAACGTCCAGCACGCCACGGCGGCGGGATCGGCGTCAGCCCCTCGGCCGAGCAGTGCGTCGAGCAACGCGAAGAGCCGCTCCTCTGCGGTCTCCGCGTGGGCGTCCCGAGCCGCGATTCGCGCCCGCGCCTGCGCGACCAGGCGCTCGACCAGCACGTGGAGCATCTCGGCCTTGCTCGCGAAGTGGTAGTGCAAGAGGCCCGGCGCCAAGCCCGCCTCTCTGGCGATGGCCGCGACGCTCGCCCCTTGGTAGCCGGTCTCGGCCATGACGCGCCGCAGGGCATCGACGATCTGATCTCGACGGGCTTCGGTGTTGGACGGTCGAGCCATGGGCAGGTCGCGCTCCAGTTAATTGGTTGGTCGACCAACCAACAGTGACCGGCGACTGCGACGGACGCAAGTGCGCCCCGAAGATCGCGTGGACCTCCGGGGCGCTCGGGCGACGTCAGCGGACGGTGATGGTGCCGGCGACTGCGCGGTTGGCGTCGTCTTCGGGGCCTTCGACGACCTCGAGGCGAGTCTCGCCCGAGTAGAAGCCGATGTTGAACGAGTAGGTCCCGGGCGGGAAGTTCGCGGGGATGCGCAGCTCTTGGCGGTCGACGATGATGTCGCCCGCGCTCCAGAGCCGCACCGGGTAGCGCCCGTCGACGGGCTCGTGATCCCCGTTGAGGCGCTGACCCATGCCGTCGACGTGGAGGAAGATCTGGTAGCTGCCGGGCACGGGCGCGAGGCACCGCCAGTACCACGTCACCACGATCTGATCGCCGGGGCCGATGCGGCCGGGGCGTGCGCTCTCGAGGTCGTAGCCCACCAGCTCGATCCGCCGATCGAAGCTCGCGCCCACCGGGAACTCCATCGCGGGGGCCTCGTCCAAGATCGCGCCCGCGAGGTAGTTCTCGTCCGCGCGCCCGGCGATCGGCTGGTTCGTCGCCAAGAGCACGTTCGAGCTGCGCGCGTCGGCCAGGAAGAGATGCCTTCCCGAGCGCGCGCGGTACGCGCGATCGAGCGACGAGAGATCGTCCGCGCGGAACGCGAGCCACACCCGGCTCTCGCGCGCGAGGAACGCGAGCGCGTTCGCCTCGCCCTCGATCTCCTCGACCTCACCGTCGGTGTAGTAGGCGGCCGCGCGCCCGCTCACCCGGTACTCGCCCAGCGGCTCGTCCGCCTGCGCGAGGCCGTTGTACGTGTCGTAGACCTCGCGCGGCGAGAAGTGCTGCGCGAGCGCGGGCTGCCAGGAGAACGACACGTAGCCGCCGACCGCGACGCCCATCACCACCATCGGCGCGAGCGCGAGATCCCCGAGCGCGTGGAAGCCGTAGCGGATCGCGCGGAACGCCGCGATGGCGATCACGATCCCGAACGGCACGAACAACAAGTAGCGGCCCACCCGTAGCGCGAGGCTCGAGAGCCCCTCGATGGACAGGATGCCGGTCGCCAGCGCGACGCCGAAGAGGATCGCGCTCACGATGGCGAGGCCGTAGCGCACCGGGGGCCGCGCGAAGAGCTCGGTCCGGGCGAAGCGGATGGTGAACCGCACGATCGTCAGCAAGACGCCGACGCAGACCGTCACCACCGCGACCAGGCTCTGGGGCCGCGCGTCGTCGGGCAGCGCCCACGACAGGATCCCGTACGTCAGCACCCCCGCGGTCAGCGTCGCGAGGATCCACAGCCACGCCGCGTGACCCCCGCCGCGCCGCAGACCCTCGCGGATCGCGTCGACGGGAACGCCCAGCGTCAGCACGCCGCGCGCGATGCGCCCGCCGCTCTGGCCGACCCCGAGGTCTTCGCGGAAGCGCTCCATCGACTCCTCGCGATCGCGCGCGAAGCCCAAGAACGCGAAGAGCGCGAAGGGCACGAGCACCGCGGCCCAGAGGCGCGAGGGGTTGAAGCCCTCGGGCTCGGTGAGACCCGTGAGCGCGAGCGCGCCCGTCGGAGTGATCGGATAGCCGCGGAAGTCGCGAAGGAGCAACATCGCGAGCAGCGCCGCGACCAGCCCCGCCGCCCACGACCCGCCGCCGTGCCGCTGCACCTCGAGCAGGCCGATCGCCGCGACGATGCCCAGCGCGATCGGCGCGGGATAGGGCGCGCTGCCGTAGCGCGCGCAGTAGATCGTGACCGCCGCGAACGCGAACGCAGCCCATGCTACGGCGCCGAGGCCGAGCAGCGACTGCCGACGGGGACGATCGGGGCTGTCCTCTCGGAACGCGAGCCAGCCGAAGCCGATCGGGAGCACCGCCGTCCACGGCGCGAAGCCGTGGAAGACCTGCTCGATCACCACCTCGAACGTGCCGGGCTGGATCTCGTGCGGCGCCCCGCCGAGCCACATCGAGTAGCCCGCGACGTCGCTCACCACCGCGCGCACCACGAGCAGACCCACGAGCGCGGCGAGCGCGACGACGCCGGTCGCGATCATCGCGCGCACGTCCTTGGTCGCCTTCAGCACCACCTCGCCGCGGGCGATCAGCGCAGCGCCGACCCCGAGGAGCGGCGGCGCGACCCCGAGCAAGATCCCGCTGCCCAGCGCCGAGAGCACGAGCGAGAAGAGCAGGCCGACGCCCGCGATGATGCGGGCGCGCTGGACCTCCGCCTCGCTCTTGCCCTCCTCGGTGGTGACCGACGCGAGCTCGAGCGCGAAGAAGAACACGAGCGCCGAGCCCAGAAAGCCCGGGGCCGAGCCCATCATGCCGCGGCTGTTGAGCAAGAAGAGCGGCGTGCTCGCCGTGATGATCGCGGCGAGCGCGCCCGCGCGGACGCCCGAGGCGCGCGCCATGCCCCAGCCCAGCGTCAGCAGCGCGAACAAGCCCGACAGCACGATCGACAGGCGACCTGCCCACTCGTGGATCCCGAAGATGGAGAAGCCCCGCGCGACCAGCCACGGGCCGAGCGGCGGCGCGTCGACCGTGAGCGCTTCTCCCTCGGAGACGTTGCGCGCGAGGTCGGCGGCGGTGAGCTCCCAGGGATCCCAGATCCCGAAGCTGCCGATCTTCACGAGCACGAGGAGAAGGACGACGAGCGCCGCCGTCCCCGCGGCGATCTGATCCTGCCGGTCTCTGCCGAGGCGGCCCCACCAGCCCGTGCCCTCCGACGGCGCGGCGGGTCGCACGCTCGGCGCGCTGGCGACGACTTCTTCGTTCGCAGACGTCTCCGCGCGCTGTTCGTCGTCGTCGTTCGAGAGATCGGTCGCGGGATCGGGCGTGGTCGTTTCGGCTGCCATCCAAGCTCTTTCGGGGCCGGGACGATAGCAGCCGAGCGCCGCTCGTCACCCACCCGCCTCAGCGCGCGATCGCCGCCAATTCCAGGCGCACGCCGTAGGACACCGCGCCGCACTCCGCTCCGTCGGCGTCCGGCTCGAGGTCGGCCGCGGCGAGCGTCCGCAAGACCTCGCGCACGCTGGCCTCGGGCTCGCCCGTCGCGTCCACACCCACGTCGATCGCCGTCTCGATGGCGACCCGCGCGCCGAGCTGGGCGGCGGTGAAGTGTCCTGCGTCGTCCATCTCGAACTCGACGACGACGTCGTGCACCGGGCGCAGCCCCAGCACCCGGCCCATCGGGACGTCGAGCGAACGAAACAGCGCGCGCCAGTGATCCTCGAAGTAGGTGGCCTCGACCGTCGCGCCGCGCGTGATCGAGAGATCACCCGTGGGCACGCGCACGCGCATGTCGGGCTCGAGCCCCAGCGGGGCGCTCGCCGCGAAGGTGAGCAGCGTGACGGAGACCGGCCCACCGGGCTCGACCGACGGCTCGACGTCGAAGCCGTAGAGCCCCTCGCCTAAGTCGAGCTGCGCCGGGACCAACCGCGGGATCGACACGCCGAAGCCGTGCAAGAGCGCCGCGAGGTAGACGTACCGGTTGTCGATGCCCAACCGCTCACCGCGGTCGTCGTCGGTGACGTCGTCGCACCGCGGGGTGTCTCTCTGGCTGATCCGTCCGTCGACGTCGAGACCCGGGATGGGCGAGACGGTTCGACCCATGTCGTCGATCGGCTGCTGCCAGTACGTGACGAACAGGCGCTGGGCGATGGGCGTCGGCGTCGTGTCCGGCCCGGCACAACCTGCGGCGCCGACCGTGAACGCCAGGCACGCGCAGCCGATCGTCGAGACCGTGCGGGCGAAGGTGGGCTGCATCGAGACACTCCAGGTAGGGGGCGAGACGCTCGCCCCCGGGGCCCTAGAGCATAGCGTGGGCCACCGGCTGACCGATGACCCACGCGCTCGACGTCGAGAGGAGAAACGAGCTCAGCTGTTGAGGCCGCGCTCCATCACCTGCTGGATGATGGTCTTGGGCGCGGCGCCCTGCTGCGTCGCGACGACCTCGCCGCCCTTGAACACCTTGAGCGTGGGCACGCCGCGGATGCCGTACTTGGCGGCGGTCGCGGGCGCCTCGTCGATGTCGACCTTCGCGACCTTCATCTTGCCGACGTACTCGTCGGCGAGCTGATCGACGAACGGCGCGATCTGCTTACAGGGACCGCACCACGTCGCGGTGAAGTCGACGAGCACCGGCTCGGAGCTCTTGAGGACCTCAGCGTCGAAGTTGAGATCGTTGACCGTGAGCACGTTCTTGCCTGCCATCGAAGGAACCTCCAGGAGGGCGACTCTAGGGAAGTGGGCCCCACTGTCAACGCGCCCGTTCGGTCCGACCTCAGCCGACGAGTCGGAGCGCCACGTAGCCGGCGACGAACGCCACCCAGACCACCACCCCGGCCTTGCGCCCCGCGCGGAACGCGACGATCGGCAAGACCGGCGGCACCAGCGCGAGCCAGCGCTCGAGGCTCGGTACGTTCTCTGCGCGCCACACCGAGACCAGGAGCGCGAGGTGCGCCACCAGGCACGCCGCGCCCAGCACGGTCAGCGACAAGAGATGGATGCCGGTGCTCAGCAAGCGCGTGGTGGTACCACAGCGGAGGCGCGCGCGGCCTGGGGCTACCGCGGCCGCGTCCAGGTGCTGCGCCGCCCTCCGAGCACGATCGCGTCGCGCGTCACGCACACGTCGACGAACTCGGACCACGCGTAGGGCTCGACCTCCTCGTGGTGGAGCACCTCCCACCGCGCGTCGGACGCCGTCCCTCGCACCAAGCCGAACGCGCCCGCCACCAAGACCGATACATCCACCACCCGCGCCGCCATGATCGGGCCCTCGAGGCCCGCCGTTCGATCGGCCCACGCGGTCCCGTCCCAGTGAAAGAGCCCGTGCGGGCGCTCGACCACGGCCCACACGTCGCGGGTGCTCGTGCCATCGAGGCGCCGCACCGAGCCCTCGGTCGCGATGCGGTGCGCGGTGAAGCCGCGCCCATCGAAGTAGAGCGCCGTGCCCTCACCGCCGGCCACCCAGAGATCGCGCTCGCCCGTGCCCCACACGGCGTTCAGATCGCGCCAGGTGCCCGGGTCGTACGCGCGGTAGCCCGTGCCGTCCCAGCCGATCACCCGGCCCCGCCCGACGACGATCGCGTGATCGTCGAACGCGGCGATCTGGGTGACGTAGGTGAACCCGAGCGGCGCGTCGGCGCGGCTCCAATGCCCGTCCGCGTAGCGCGCGATGCCGCCGCGGACCGTGGTGAAGAGCGCGCCCGACGCATCGAGGACGAGGTTGCTGCCCACGTCGCCTCCCGGCACCCGCTCGAGCGCGCTCCACCCATCTCCCGTGAGCCGCGCGACCTGCCCTTGCCACGAGCGCGCGTACGCGCCGTCGTCGGCGCACGCGAGCGCGTCGAGATCGCGGAAGCCCTCCGGCAGCGGGCGCTCGATCCACGGCGCAGCAGGCTGCGCCCGGGCGACGGTGGCGCCGAGCAGCACGACGAGCACGAGGCCCGCGCACCCCATCGTCGATCTCATCGTCGCCTCCGGATCGCGAGCCCGATGAGCAGCGCGAGCCAGGCCGGATGCAGCGCGACACGCGTCGAGGCACGGCACCCGCAGCCCGAGGGATCGGCGCTCGGCGCGGGCTCGGTCGCTGGGACGTCGGGCACTTCGGGGGCCTCGGGCGAAAGGCGGCTCGACAGCGCCGGGAGCGGCTCGGGCACGCACACCCGTTGGACTTCACAGCGCTGCGAGCCCTCGATCAACGTGCCCGCGGTCGGCGCGCGATCGCCGCTCCCATCGCACGTCTCCTCCGCAGCGCAGGTCTCGACGACCATCACGATCGTCTCTTCGCCCGGATCACCGAACATCGCCGCCGCCGCGGGTGATCCTGCCCACACGCTGCGCTCTTCGGTGCACACCCGACGCGGCTCACAGCGCCGAGGCAGATCGGCGCTGTCGCATCCCTCGGTGCACGCGGCGACGCGGCACCAGCTGCCGACGTGCCGCACCTCGCCGTCGCTGCCGGGTGGACACGCATCGGAGAGCCCGACGGCGTCGGCATGCGCGCGCATCGGCGTCCACGCGTGCCCGGCGATCGACAACGCGAGCCACGCGGCCGTTCGCGCGACGGAGCGTCGCACATCGCTGAGACCCACCGAGTGCAAGCGACGAGCGTACATCGCAGGAGGCCCCCGTTGCTCGGGGTCCTAGCAACGCGTAGCGTTTCGCGGTGCGCACCGCTGCCCTCGCCCTCTTGGTCGCCCTCTCGCTGGCGGGGTGCGAGCCCCAGCCCGCCACCGCGATCGCCGAGTTCGGCAGCGACGACTTCTGGGCGACACCGTTCCCCGGCGAGCACCACCGGCTGCCCGATGGGCACATCGACATGGAGGGCTTCCCCGCCCGCACCCGCAACGCGATCAGCGTGACGCTGCGCGACGCGGCCGCGGAGCAGACGGGCTTCGGCACCACGACGCCGATCTTCTTTCCCATGACGGCGGCGATCGACCCCTCGAACCTCCCCGCCGCGATCGACGACGGCAGCATCGATGCGCCGCTCTTTCTCATGGACGTCGATCCCGACTCGCCCGCGCGCGGCACGCTCGCGCCGATCATCGGTCGCTTCCTCCTCGACGCCGGTCCCTACGGCACGCCCAACCTGCTCGCGATCGTGCCGGTGCAGGGTCGACCGCTGCGCCCCGACACGATGTACGCGGCGGTCGTCACCTCCGCGCTCTTGCAGGAGAGCGGCGCTCCCCTCGAGCGCGCCGCGTACGTGACCGCGATCGGGCGAGGCGAGATCCCGACTGGCCTCGAGGGCGACGCGCTGACCGCGTTCCGCGACGCCCACGCGGCGCTGCTCGAGCTCGGCGTGCAGGGCGACGACATCATCGCGTACACCGCATTCCGCACCGGCGCGCCCACCGCGATCTTCGAGCGCGCGCTCAGCGGCGCGCGAGCGAACGGGGAGCGCATCACGCTGAGCGCGTTCGATCCGCCCGAGGTCTACGACGCGTACTGCGCCTACCACGCGGTGGCGACCGTCCCGGTCTTTCAAGACGGGATCCCGCCGTACGTGATCGGCGGACGATGGGTGCTCGACGCGAGCGGCGCGCCGATCCGCCAGCGCGAAGAGAGCGCGAACGTCTGGGTGACCGTGCCCCGGCGCGCGATGCCCACCGACGGCTTCCCCGCCGCGGTGCTGGTGCGCACCGGCGCCGGCGCCGATCGACCGCTGATGGATCGGGGCCCGCGCGACGCAGCGGGCGAGAGCCCGCGCGGAACCGGCCTGGGCCTTCAATTCGCGGAGGCCGGCTTCGTCGGCGTGAGCATCGAGGGGCCGCACGGCGGGAGCCGCAACATCACCGGGGGCGACGAGCAGTTCATCGTCTTCAACATCCAGAACGTCTTCGCGCTGCGCGACAACCTGCGGCAGTCCGCGCTGGAGCTCTCGTTGTTGGTCGACGCGCTGCCGGAGATCGATCTCGATCCCAGCGGGTGCCCCGACGTGAGCACGGTCGACGGCAGCCCGGTGCGGATCGACGGCCGCAGCCTGGCGCTCGTCGGCCACTCGATGGGCGCGAGCATCGCGCCGCTCACCGCCGCGTTCGAGCCCCGCTACCGCGCGCTGATCCTCTCGGGCGCAGGCGCGAGCTGGAGCGAGAACATCCTCTACAAGCTCAGCCCGATCCCCACCCTCGGGATCGCCAACACGTTCGTCGGCTACGCGGCCACGTCCTTCAGCCTGAACGACGCCGATCCCATCCTCTCGCTCTTGCAGTGGGCCGGCGAGGAGGCGGACGCGCAGGTCTATGCGCCGCTGATGACGGCGCACCCGACCATCGGCTCGCCGCGCCACGTCCTGATGTTCCAAGGCATCGAGGACACGTACATCCCGCCGCCGGTGGCGAACGCGCTCACGCTCGCGCTCGAGATCGACGTCGGCGGCACCGTCCGTGATCGCGCGTGGAGCGCGCGCGAAGGCTGGAACCCGATCGAGTCGCTGCTGCCGCACGTCGGTCGCTCGGTGATCGCGCTACCCGCGACCGCGAACCTCGGCGGCGAGACGACCGCGGTCGTGGTGCAGCTCGACGAGGACGGGATCCAAGACGGCCACGAGGTGATGTGGCAGCGCAGCGACGCGCGCGAGATGGTGCGCTGTTTCTTGAGCAGCCTCGCGGCCGGCACCCCGACCGTGGTCGATCCCGCCGCGCCCTGCGACGGACCGTGAACGGAGCATCTGGGCTAGCATCGCGCGATGCGCCCGCTGTTGCTTTCGCTCTTCGTCTTCACCCTTCTCGCCTCCGGCTGCGACTGCGCCGGACCCACGCCGCCCGACCGCTGCACCAGCCAGAGCGACTGCGAGGCGAGCGAGATGTGCATCGACGGGACGTGCATCGATCGCGCGGACGGCGGGCTCCCCGACGACACGGGCGGCCTCGACGTCAGCACACCCGACGCGGGCCCCTGCGGGCCGAGCTGCCGGCGCTGCCGCTTCGACGTGTGCGTGCCCGATCTCGGCACCTGCACCAGCCACGACGACTGCCCGGGCGACTCGTACTGCGACGCCGATCTCGGCGAGTGCATCCCCTACGGCATCCCGCCGACCGTGACCTTCGATCCGATGTGCGAGCGCCGCGACGTGCTCGAAGAAGTGCGCCCCGTCGAGCAGTGCGAGTGGACCACGCCCGGCCCCGGCGATCCCGAGCCGCGCTCGACGTGGATCTACACCGCGCCGATGGTCGCGGACCTCAACCTCGACGACGACCCCGGGCGCCTGCAGCCCTCGGTGGTGGTGACCACTTGGTACAGCTCGCCAGCGAGCGAGTGGGACGATCGCATCGGCATGCTCCGCATCTTCGACGGCCGCACCTGCGAGGAGCAGCTCAGCTTCGGTGGGCCCGACGACCTCGACAACCGCCCCGCTTACGCCGGCGCGTGGGCCATCGCCGACATCGACGGAGACGTCGGCACGCCGGGCGGTCGCCCCGAGCTGATCGGCCTGCACCGCATCGACGGAGTGGGGGTGACGCGGGTGAGCCTCTACGCCATCGCGCTCGACGTCGAGAGCGGCGTGCCGAGCGCGCGGCGCCTCTGGTACGGGCGCGACTGCGCGACGGACACGGTCGTCACCTTCAACAGCAGCACCACGGGCTCGGGCCCGAACATCCACGACCTGGACGACGACGGCGTGCCCGAGATCCTCATGAACGCGATGGTGTTCGACACCAACGGCTGCCTGCTCACCACCTCCTCGACCGCGAACCTGCCTGCGATCGCGGCGGCCGACGTCGACGGCGACGGACGCGTCGAGCTGGTGACGGGCAACACGCTGACCGAGTGGGATCCGGTCACCACCGAGTGGGTCCCCGAGCCGACCTTCGCGACGACCGGCAGCCACCTGACCTCGGGCCACATCGCGATCGCGGACCTCGGCGCGTACTCGGTGCTGCCCGATCAGCCGCTGCCGAACGACCTGCCCGAGATCGTCGTGGTGAACAACGGGACCATCCGCGTCATCGGGCTCGACGGCTCGCTCGTCTTCGGCCCGATCTCGCTCACGCCCGCCGGCGGCACCGTCGACGCGGGCGGTCCGCCGACCGCGAGCGACTTCGACGGCGATGGCCAGGTCGAGCTCGCGGCCGCCGCCAAGAACTTCTACATGGTCTTCGATCTCGACTGCCTCACGCCGGGCACCGAGCTGGCCGAGCGCCCGGGCGGACGCTGCGATCGCGCGCCGGCGATGGCCGGCATGCCTCCTGGTGTGTTGTGGGCGCAGCCCGCCGAAGAGACGAGCTCCGGCGTGACCGGCTCGAGCATCTTCGACTTCGACGGCAACGGGACCGGCGAGGCCGTGTACCAGGACGAGTGCTACATCCGCGTCTACGAGGGCGGCACCGGGGAAGTGATCTTCAGCGCGCCCGCGAGCACCGGCACTGGCTACGAGCTGCCGACGATCGCCGACGTCGACGGAGACTTCGCGACCGAGATCGTCGTCGCGCGCACCCCGCGCGCGGCGAGCGTGTGCGGCACCACCGATCCGCTCTTCCCCGAGAGCGGCACGTTCACCTCCGAGGTGGGCTTCGTGATCTACCGCGACCCCGAGGATCGCTGGGCGAGCTCGCGTCCCATCTGGAACCAGTACGCGTACTCGATCACGCACATCACCGACGACGCGCGCCCGGTGCGCACCAGCGAGTGGCGTCGCAACTGGGCGACGCCGGGCCTCAACAACTTCCGACAGAACGTGCAGGGCGACACGGGTCTGTTGAACATCGCGGATCTCACCGTGGTGTTCCACGACGTGACCGAGCTCTGCACCGCGGTGTTGCCGGCCGAGCTGCCCTTGCGCGCCCGCGTGTGCAACCGCGGCACGAACCCGGTGGGCGACGGCGTGCTGCTCCAGTTCGTCGAGGCCGACGCCGTCGTCTGCGAGACCCGCACCACGCGCCTGCTCACCCCCGGGGAGTGCGAAGAGCTGAGCTGCTCCGGCGAGGTCGACTCCGCCGAAGACCTCTTCGTGCGCGTCGACCCCGATGACGAGATCGCCGACTGCCGCCCCGGCAACGACGAAGGCGTCGCCGCCGCGCGCCTCTGCTTGGACTGATCGCTCGTCAGCGCACGCCGCGCACTGTGGCGCCTGCGTAGCTGCGCTCGCCGTCGAGGTCGCTCACCACCAGCGTCAGCGGGGTGGCCTCGACGCCGAAGCCCGAGCCCCAGGCGACGGTGATGACCTTGCTCGCCGTGGTGACGCCCTCGAGCACGACCTCGATCGCGTCACCCACTTCGACCTCACCCTCGTACTGCTCGATGATCAACACGGTGCGACCGGGCTCGATCATCTTCGAGCGCCTCACGGTCGCGACCAACAGCGGTTCGGATTCCACGAGGCCCACTCTATCAGGCGCCGCGGCTTCAGGCGGCGGTGAGGGTGAGGACGGAGATCTCGCTGTGGGTGCCCACGCGCAGCGGTGGGCCCCAGGTGCCGGTGCCTTCGCTGATCCAGATCGCGGTGTCGCCGACGCGGTGCAGGCCGCGCAAGAAGGGCTGCTCGATGCGCACCAGCGCGCCGAACGGCTGCATCTGGCCGCCGTGGGTGTGCCCCGAGATTTGCAGCGCGACGCCCGCCTTGCTCGCGTGCTCGATCGAGCGCGGTTGGTGCGCGAGCAAGATCACCGGCAGCGACGGATCGCGCCCCTCGAGCGCGCGGCCCAGGTCGCTCTGCCCGCCGAAGCGCGGCGCGTGCGCGTCGTCGATGCCGGCGAGCGTGATCTTGGATCCGTCCTTCTCCAGCTCGACGTGCCGGTTGCGCAGCACCGGGATCCCCAAGCTCGCGACGTGCTCCGACCACGCATCGGCGCCCGAGAAGTACTCGTGGTTGCCGGTCACGAAGAACGTCCCCAGCGGCGCCGAGAGTTCGGCGAGCGGCGCGACCTCGCTCTCCAGCTCGGCGACGCTGCCATCGACCAAGTCGCCGGTGATCGCGATCAGATCCGGCTCGAGCGCGGCGACCTCCTTCACCAGCTTCTCGACGAACGCGCGCCGGATCACCGGGCCCACGTGCACGTCCGTGAGCTGCACGATCTTCGTGCCCTCGAACGCTGCGGGCAGGCCCGCGATCGGCACCTTCACCCGCCGCACGATCGGCCGGCCCAGGCCGCGCATCGCGCCGACCGCGACCAAGCCGAACGCGATGAGCGACGCCACCAACGCCAGCGCCCGGGCCTCCGTCGGTCCGTCTCCGCCGCCGAGCACGCTGCCCACGCTCGCGTGCGCCACGCCCTCGAAGAGCAGGCGCCCGCCATCGAGCGCGAGCAGCGTCACGTCGAGGTAGAAGATCGCGCCGAGCCACACGTAGCTCGCCCACCCCGCGGGCTGGGCCCAGCGCTTGGGCAGACCGCGCGCACCGAGCAACGCCGCGGGCATGGCGATGGCGAGGAAGACCAGGAGCGCGCTCGCGCCCCAGGTCACCGCGTCGGGCCACACGGGATCGCGCACCAGCCGCAGCCACGCGTAGCCGTGCAAGAGCGCGGTCACGGTGCCGAGCACCCCGAGGAACACGAAGAGCGCAGGGCCGAGGCGACGCATAGGCGAGAGAGCGTGGCGCCCAACCCGCACCCCGGTGGTGAAGAAGCGTAGCGACGCGGTGAACTCCGTGAGGAGGTGTCAGCCGCTGATGGCGGGGTTGCGGACGAACACGAGGCCCGCGCGTGCCGCGGCCTGCTCCGCTTGGCGCGTGGCCTCGGAGGCGGAGCCGGTTCGTGTTCCTCCGCGCAGGAGCTCTCCGCCCGACAGCATCACCACCGGCGTGAACCATCGCGTGGTGCGGCCGCGCCCCGTCACGGTGAGCACGTGCACGGAGATCCCCACCACCCGGGCGGCCTCGACGGTGCGCGGCAGGAGGTACCGCACGGCCAGGACCACCATCGCAGGCACGAACAGGTAGAGGAGAGGCGAGACCGTCTCGTCGTGGGCTGCTCCTTCGACCAGGAGCCGCCGCTGCCCGATCAGGTACGTCGTCCGTCGCTCGGCCAGCGCGACGGCGAGACCGACGACGAACGCCGCAGCGCCGAGTACCAGGCCGCCCAGCGTGATGAGCACCGAACTGGGACCGGTGGTGTGGAGGAGCGACGACCAGGTCCCGTCGGCGAACACGAAGGACCACGACACGATCCAGCTCCCGGCGAGGAGCCGGATGAAGTCGATGAACAGCTCGACTGCATCCGGGGGACCGGGGGCGAAGACCACGACGTCGGTGCGCAACTCGGGCGGGTTCGCGGCGCGCAGCAGCTCGCGAACGATCAGCACCGCGAGCGGCACCTCGAAAAGCAGCCCCGCCGCGCGCGAGAGCGTCATCGCCTCCCCTCGCGCCAGCGCATCGGACAGCGCGCGGACCGGGACGCCGGCCATTCCGAACAAGAACAAGCACCGAAGGACGTAGCGAGCTCGCAGCATGCGGAACCACTACCCGCGCCATCGAGTGGCGTACGCCGTCTGGCGCGAAGGGAGGCAGCGATGGCGCAAACGGGTGGGCGAGACCGGAAGGAGCGCGGGCCTGCGCGTGCAGCAGATCACCCAGCCTCGCAGTGCCGCAGCTCACGTTCCCGTTTCGCAATCAGGCGCCGCTTGCTGGGCAGCCACGCTCGATGGTAGGCGAGCCTGCCTCTGAGCCGCAGCCGAGCCCACGCGAGACCAGCCATGCACCCTCCTCTCCCACAGCCGTCACCGAGGCGATCGCTGCGTTCGACACCAACGACGTTCCGGTATCGACCGCGGTCGAGCACGGCGTGGTCGACGTCGATCGCGCCCACGTGATGCGTCTGCGCCGCGCCGGTACGAGGGAGGCGGGCGACACGCTCGTCGCGCACCTGAAGGAGCGAGGGACCCGCGCTCGGCACTTGCTCGAGCTCGACATCCGATCGAAGCTCTTTCCAGTGGAGCACGCCTTCGCGCATCTCGCGTGCGCGCCGCAGAAGAAGAAGTTCGCGCAGGCGCTGGCCGTCGCCCAGCAGCGCTCCCGCCTCACGCCGTGAGGGCCGCGAACACCGCGGCTCCGCGCGACTACGGCGAGCTCGCGAGGATCTCTTCGAGGCGGGCTCGGTACGCCGAGCTCGGGTAGGTGCGGACGAACGCCTCGAGGCGCCTTCGGGCTTCGGGGTCGCGATCCAGCCGGTGCAGCGCCTCGATCGCGATGCGCTCGCGCTCTTCGGCCCAGGTGGGAGCGATCACCTCGCGCATCTCGTCGGTCGCCGCGAGCGCGCGCGCCGGATCACTGGCCAACACGCGACGCGCCTCGCGAAGCAACGCGAGCTCGTTGCGCAGCTCGACATCGGGCTCCTCAGCCGCGCCGCCCGCCTCGGGAGCCACACCGGTCGCCCGCCGCCCAGAGCCCGCTGCTCCTGCCTCTGTCGCTGCTTCTGCCTCTGCCTCTGTCTCTGTCTCTGCCGCTGTCTCTGCTGCTGTCTCTGCTTCTGTCTCTGTCTCTGCTTCTGCCCCCGCCTCTACCTCCACCTCCGCCCCGCCCACGCCCGCATCGTCACTCGGGCTCCCGCCATCCACGAAGCTCACGTCGATCAGCCCCAGCGCCGCGAGCCGCGCCTGTTCGACCATCGCGCGCCACTCCTCGCGCGCTTCCTCCTCGCGCGTCGGCTGCCGCACCGTGCTCCACACTGCCGCGCCGATCGACGCGGCCACCAGCGTCCCAGCGAGCGCGTACGGCCCCCAGCCCGCGACCTTGCTCGCCGTCAGCGCACCGCCGCCCGACGGCCCTCCGCCCGACGGTCCGCCTCCGCCCGCGCCGCCTCCGATCGCGGCCATCACCGCGGCCTCGAGCGCATCGACCTCGGCGTCGGCAGGCAGCTCACGGCCTACCTCCAGCGCGTCACGCAGCTCGCGCGCGACGTCCTCTTCGTCTCGGAGACGACGCAGCTCCTCGCTCACGACGCGCCTCCTTCTGCGTCGAGCGACGCCCAGCTCTTCTTCAGCGCAGCCCGCGCCGCGTACAAGCGCCCGTACGCCGTCTTCTCGGGGCAGCCGATCGCGGCCGCCACGTCCTTCATCGACAGCTCCTCGATCTCGAAGAGCACCAGCACCTCGCGGTGCACCGGCTCGAGCATCGCGAGCGCGCGATCGAGCATCCGCACCCGCTCCTTGCGCTCGAGCTCCTTCAGCTCGGGCGCCGAGCCCGCGCGCTCGGGCAGGGTGTCCGTCGCGCGCTCGCGCCGCACGTACGCGCTGCGCCGGTAGTCCGAGGCCACGCGCAGCGCGATGCCGTACACGAACGTGTGCAGCGCGCTCCGCCCCTCGAACTCGGGGAGCTTTCGGTGCAGCGTGACGAACACGTCCTGCGCCACGTCGGGCACGTCGGCCTCGCGCACCCCGAGCCTCCGCAGCGAGCGCAGCACGCGCGGTCCGTGCTCCCGCACGATGCGCGCGAAGTCCTGAGGAGCCTGCACTTCGGCCGCGGCGCTCACGGCAGGTGCTGCTCCATCGACGGGTCACCCGCGAGCGTGAGGTCCAGCGACACCCCGAGCCCCACCATCGCGCCGACGGGCTCGGGCGAGAAGAACACCGCGCTGTCGCTCTCGAGCCACGCGTCGTTGCGGAAGGGCACGAGCAGCGCCGCCAAGAAGTTCAGCGCGAGCGGCCCGACGAGCACCACGCGCGCCGCCGCCTGCACGTCGAGCTGCACCAAGAAGCGCTCGTTCTCTCGCAACGTCATCGTCCGAGCGTTTCCTACCACCAGCGCCCCGCCGAGATCGACCCCGGCGCAGCCCTCGACCGAGAAGCGCGGCCCATGAAAGTACAGCGGGCAGATCGTGACCCCACCGAGCACGGTGAGAAAATCGACGGCGCCGCCCATCGCCTCCGCGCGACTGAACGGCTGCAGCATCCCGAGCACACCGAAGGGCACGAAGCCCGGCAGCGACAAGAGCGCGCGGGTGTAGCCCGCGCCCGACACGAAGGGCCCCACCGCGAACGTCGCCGCGCCGCCGACGTCCAGCGAGAAGCGGGTGGGCGGCGAAGGTGCGGGCGGCATCACTGGCGCTTCGACCGGCGGGGGCCGCCGCTCGTCCTCCTCCTCCTCCTCCTCCTCCTCTCCCTCCTGGATCTCCTCCTCCTCTTCCTCATCCGGCGTCCGCGCGAGCGCGTCGGGATCGATCATCAGCGCGATCGCCATCGACGCGCCCTCGAGCAGATCGCTGCAGTCCGCGCGGTGCGCCTGAAGCTCGCGCAGCCCGAGCACCTCGCCCGTCGGCGTCGAGACCTGGATGCGCGCGACGAACGGCGCGTCGGTCCCGGGCGCCACCGACACCTCGACGATCCGATCCGCCACGCTCGCATCGACGAGCACGCTCCGTCCCAAGAGCGCCTCGAGCTCGGTCGCCACCTGCACCACGGTGGGACACGCCTCGGCCCCCGCCGAGCGCGTCCAGCTCAACGTGGAGGCCACCCCGCGATCCTCGCCTTGCGCCGAAGCGACCGAGCTCATCGCGAGCCAAGCCCAGAGCAGCAAAGCGAACCGCAGCGAAGCCATCGAGCGCGGGAGCATACCCGGTTCGACGATCTGCCCCCGCAGCCGCGCGCGCTCACAGCCCCGCCTCGAGCACCACCACCTCCGGCGCAGCGTCCAGCCCCAGCGCATCCATCACCTCCGGCCGATACGCCGCGAACACCAAGCGCGCCTCCGCCTCCATCCACCCATCGACCGCGATCCGCACCGCTTCGGTCTCGCCCGGATCCACCCGATGTCGCTCCACCCGATCGGCGTCCGTCGGCAGCGCCACGGCTTCATCACCGCGCATCGATCGATCACCGAGCGACATCACCACCTCGGTCCGCTCGCCCCGCGCGTCGCGCACCGTCAGCTCCACCCGCAGCTCGCGCAAGAACGTCACCCCCGTCGGCAGCGCGTGCCCCATCCCCACGTTGCTCAGCCGCACCTCGAGCACATCGCCGTCCTCGATCACCTCGAGCGTCACCCGCCCGGCGAACAGCGCGCGCAAGTCCGCCGCGTAGCGATCGAGGTCACCGTCCGCAGGCGGTGTGGGCCCCACCACGCGGTGCGATCTGCGCGGCCGATCACGCGACGCTCCATCCGCGACCGGCGCCTCCCCCATCGCCGGCATGTGACAGCTCGCGCAGCTCGGCGCGTCCAGCAGCGCGACTGCCTCGGCGTGCTCCATCCCCATGGGCTCGACGAAGAGCTCGGGCCCGCGGACGTCGTGGCAGGTCAAACAAGACTGCGCGTCGGACACGAAGCCGCGGTTCTCCGACGCGTGCGCCGGCGTCTCCTCCGGATCGGCGAAGGGCCCATCGAGCGGCGCGCCCAGATCGATCACCAAGCGCCCGTCGAAGCTCCCGCGGTTGCCCACCGCCGCGTGGCACGACACGCACGCGATCCCCTCGGGGGCAGCCGTCATCTCGTCCGCAGGCACGTGCGACGGCGCATGGCAGCCCACGCAGCGATCGCGCGCGACCGTTCCCCACGCCGCTTCGATGCGCGGCAGCATCGCGACGAAGACGGGCGAGCTCGCCGCGCTCGCGTGCGCGGAGGCCTCGAAGTCGTCGGCCTGCGCGTGGCAGCTGGCGCACGTTCCATTGCTCGCGCCGAACGGCAGCCCCTCACCTCGCTCTCTCGCGCAGCCGCTCGCGATCCACAGCAACCCGATGACGAGCGCGCGCATCAGAAGTCGCCGAAGTGCACGGTGAAGCCCGTGATCAGCTGCGCCGTGCCGAAGGGCGCGTACGTGTCCTCGACGATGCCCGTCCAGCGCGTCTGCGAGCGATCGTGCCCCGCCCACACTGCGCCCTGCGCCTCGACGAAGAACGAGCCCCACTGCTCGATCCCCACTTGGATGCCCACGCCGAGGTGCGCCCCGAAGAGCACGTCGTCCGCGCGGGGCGCGCTGCTGTTCTCGGGCTCGATGAGCGAGAACACGGTGCAGAACCCGAAGAGCGGACGGATCCGGAAGTTCGGGAGCACCTCGAAGGGCGCGTAGAGGTTGAAGCCGATCTGGTAGTCGTGGCGAATGCCCGTCGGCCACTCGACGAGCAGCCCCTCGCCGAACACCTCGACCCCGAGCTCGGGGAAGGGCTCCCATCCCACGCGCCCGCCGATGCCCCCGGCCAAGTAGCTGCCCGCCCACCCCGACGCATAGCCCGAGAACGTGAACGGTCGATCGAACGCGTTGCGCTCGGCGTCATCGAAGATCGATCCCTCGGACGCGCCTTCTTCTTCGCGCGCCTCCTCTTGGGCAGCGACGAGGCGGGGAGACAGCGAGAGCGACGTCGAGAGCGCGAGCGAGAACACCAGACGAAGAGCGAGACGCATCGGGGAGACCTCCAGGTTCACGGTGGGTGGAGGCAGCCCGACGAAGTTCTCGACCCCCGCCGATCTTTTTTCGGGCGCCCTCCCCGCGAGCCCGCACGCCGGCCGATCCACCCCCACCGAAAGGTCGTTTTCTTTTCAGATCTCGCCGGGCCCGCGACACTGCGTCACCTGATGTTCGACTGGCTCGATGGCTCCGCCCCGCAACTCCTGAACGCTCGCGACCTCGACGCTTGGGATGGCGGGGCGTCGCCCGCCGGCGAGCACATCGTGAAGCTCGGCACCTCGGGCCACGGCTCGCTGCTGCAGCTCTCGGGCGAGGGCCCCGCCGCCGCCGTGCCCCTCGAGCTCGGCGGTCTGTTGCTCGTCAGCTCGCTGCGCTGCGACAGCGAAGAGTCGCTCTCCGCGCACCTCGACCTGTTGCCCGTCAGCGGCTGGAACCTCCTCGACGAGCGCTTCACCGCCGAGAACACCGACTTCGCGCTCTTCGACGGCGCGCTCGCGGGCCGCGAGCTCGCGCGCCACCGCGCCCGCTGGATCCTCGTCACCCTCGAAGAGGGCAACTACGAGGTCGAGACCTACGCGAACTGGCAGCCCGACAGCGCCACCGAGCTGCACCTCGTGCGCCTCATCCGCACCCGCTGAGGACCCGCGCGCCGCCGCCGCGGTGAATCGTCGCATGGCGCTCCGCATGACGGCCCGTCGCTTGCTCTGCGTGCGGCTCGGCCCAGTCTTGCACAGCGCCACACCGCGCCCGGGATGCACGCATGACCTCTCTCCGCCTCGCTCTCCGTCTCGCTCCACTCACCGCGCTGCTCGTGCTCGCGGGCTGCCCCGAGCCCACCGCCGAGTGGCAGGTGGTCTCCGAAGAGCTCCCCTCCGCGCTGCTCTCGATCGGCGGCAGCTCGAGCAGCGACGTCTTCGTCGTCGGCGCCGATCACGGCAGCGGCCCCACCGTGCTGCACTACGACGGTGACGCCTGGACCGCGCTCGACTCCGGCCTGCGCAGCGTCGATCTCTGGTGGGTGCACTCCCTCGGACCGAACAGCGCGCTGATGGGCGGCGCCCGCGGCGCGATCGTCCGCTACGATGGCGGCTCCTTCACCCGCATGCGCACCCCGGGCCTGGCCAACCAGACCGTGTTCGGGATCTGGGCGCGCTCCCCGAGCGAAGCGTGGGCCGTCGGCGCGGTCTCTGGGCGCAGCGGCTTCATCTGGCGCTACGACGGAACCGAGTGGACCGAGCTGAGCTTGCCCCGCGATCTGCAGCTCGACGCAGAGCGCGAAGTGCCCGGTCTCTTCAAGGTGTGGGGCGACGAGACCGATCTCTGGGTCGTGGGCAACGCTGGCGTGCTCCTTCACTCGGTGGACGGCGTCACCTTCGAGGTGATCCCCACGGGTCTCAACGATCGCCTCTTCACCGTGAGCGGCAGCGGCGACCTGCTCTGCGTCGTGGGCGGCGGCGGCAGCGGCCGCCTGCTCGAGGTCGATGGCAGCACGTCGGTCAGCGATCACACCCCGAGCCTCGCCGGCTTGCTCCAAGGCGTCTCGGTGCGCGGCAGCAGCGCGTGGGCCAGCGGCCTCAACGGCACGATGTTCGAGCGCCAGAACGGCACCTGGACCGAGGTCGATCACGGCCTCTCGATCGACGTCGCCTCGCTGCACGCGACCTGGATCGATCCCGACGGTGGCGTCTGGGCCGTCGGCGGCGGCGTGCTCTCGGCCGCGCTCGACGCGGGCGCCATCATCCACCGCGGCCCGGTCGTGCCCGTCTACGATCCGCATCCGCCCGTCGCCGACGCGGGCGTCGACACCTCGATGCCGATGCCTACCTGCCCGGCCGACGGCATCGACATCGCGCCGGACGAGTCGATCGCGCGCCGCTGGAACGAGCAGATCCTGAACGCGATCCGCCGCGACGTCCCCCGCCCCACCGTGCACGCGCGCAACCTCTTCCACCTGAGCGCCGGCATGTGGGACGCGTGGGCCGCCTACGACGACACCGCCGACGGCTACTTCATCCGCGAACGCCACACCGCCGCCGACGTCGAGGCTGCGCGTGAAGAAGCGATCAGCTACGCCGCCTACCGCGTGCTGGCGCATCGCTACCAGCCCTCGCTCTCGACGGGCGGCCCGGTCTCCGAGGTGTGCTTCCGCGAGTTCATGAACGTGCTGGGCTACGACCCGGACGACACCACCACCACGGGCGACACGCCGCGCGCGCTCGGCAACCGCATCGGCGAGGCCATCATCGCGTTCGGCGCCACCGACGGCGCGAACGAGGCCGCCAACTACGCGGACACCACCACGTGGATGCCGGTGAACCCGGTGCTCTACGTCGATCAGCCCGTCATCGACGTGATCGATCCGAACATCTGGCAGCAGCTCGATCTGGCGGTCTCGATCGCGCAGAACGGCATCCCGCTCGGCAGCGGCACCCAGCCGTACATCGGCGCGCACTGGCGCGACGTCACGCCCTTCTCGATGGTGCGCCCCGCGCCCGGCGAGCCCTACTACGCGCTCGGCACGGTCCCGCCCTTCGGTCCGCTGCTCGCCGACGAGGCGGTCGAGGTGATCGCGCGCAGCGCCGAGCTCGATCCCACCGACGGCGTGATGATGGACAGCTCGCCCGGCGGCGTCGGCAACAACAGCCTCGGCGCGAACGACGGCGACGGCTACGACATCAACCCGGTCACCTCTGCGCCGTACGCCGCGGTCATGGTCCCGCGCGGCGACTTCGGCCGCGTGCTCGCCGAGTTCTGGGCCGACGGCCCGCACTCCGAGACCCCGCCCGGCCACTGGAACACGCTCGCCAACTACGTCTCCGATCACCCGATGCACCAGCGCCTCTGGGAGGGCGCGGGCGAAGAGCTCGATCCGCTCGAGTGGGACGTGCGCACCTACCTCGCGATCAACGGCGCGGTGCACGACGCCGCGATCGCGGCCTGGGAGATCAAGCGCGAGTTCACCTCCGCGCGCCCCATCACGCTCATCCGCTACATGGCCTCGCTCGGGCAGTCGAGCGATCCCAGCGGGCCCTCCTACGATCCGAACGGGCTGCCGCTCACCGACGGGCTCATCGAGGTGATCACCGAGGCGAGCTCGGCGCCCGGCGAGCGCCACGAACACCTCGCCGCCTACGTAGGCGAGATCGCGATCCGCAGCTGGCGCGGCGAGCCCGGAGATCGCGCGGTGCAGATCGGCGGCGTCGGTTGGATCCGCGGCGTGCTCTGGATGCCGTATCAGCTCCGCACCTTCGTGACCCCGGCCTTCCCCGGCTTCGTCTCGGGCCACAGCACGTTCAGCCGCGCCGCGGCCGAGGTCCTCACCCGCATCACCGGCAGCGCGTACTTCCCCGGCGGCCTCGGTGAGTACGTCGCGGTCGCCGGCGAGTACTCCCGCTTCGAGCGCGGCCCGAGCGTGGACGTGCGCCTGCAGTGGGCGACCTACTACGACGCCGCCGATCAGGCGGGGCAGTCGCGCCTCTGGGGCGGCATCCACATCGGCTCCGACGACTTCATCGGCCGCCGCACGGGTGATGCGATCGGCACCGCGAGCTTCGATCTCGCGAGCACGTACATCGACGGCACTGCGTTTCCCTGATCGCCCTGGGGCTGCGCCCCAGACCCGGCCGGAACGCGAGCGGCTTCGCCCTGCGTTCCGCTGCGCGCGGGGCCCCAGCGCCCGCTTGCCTGCGCTGCGTGTTGTGCTGCGCGCGGGGCCCCAGCGCCCGCTCGCACGGGCACGAGACGTCGGACCCGAGGTCGCACTTGACGCCCGCGCTCATCCCGCTAGATTCGGCGCCCTTTCCGGGATAGCTCAGTTGGTAGAGCGTTCGGCTGTTAACCGAATGGTCCCTGGTTCGAGTCCAGGTCCCGGAGCCATTTT
>CAYZQM010000076.1:24649-25299 GCA_964480175.1 uncultured Sandaracinaceae bacterium | reverse complement strand
GAGACGGAGACCGAGACGGAGACCGAGACGGAGACCGAGACGGAGACGGAGACGGAGACGGAGACGGAGACGGAGACGGAGACGGAGACCGAGGCGGAGACCGAGACCGAGACGGGGGCGGCAGCCCGACGCGACCGTCGTGAACGTGAACCTGAACGTGGTCGTGAACGTGAACGATCTCGGCGAGCAGCAGCAGACTCACCGGCTCGCAGTTCGCAAGCCAGTCGTCCCGCAGCGACCTCCGAACGTGTCCGCTCTACCAGGCCCGCGCATCCCCACTCCACACCCCCTCCCGCGCCCGCTCGAACGCCCGACACCCGCTCTGCTCCCGAAATGCCGCGATCACCGCCGCGGCCTCGTCGTACAGCGGCTCGCGCGGCAGCCGGCTCGTCGCGAACGCTCGATCGCAGTCGCTCGGCTCGCAGGTCGCGTCGCACGCGCCCGCGGGCACGAGCGGCTCCGCGTCGGCGTATCCCGGCGACACCGGACCCACGTGCGGGACGAACGATGCGCGCCAGGGGCGAATCACCAGCTCGCGATCGACGCAGTACCCCTCGCCGCTCTCCGCGGTACACGGCGCGCTCCGCAGGACTGGTATGCACGCGCGCTCGTAGCGCTCCGCGCCCTCGGCGTAGCGCACGGACTCCTCG
>CAYZQM010000076.1:0-24639 GCA_964480175.1 uncultured Sandaracinaceae bacterium | reverse complement strand
GTCCCACGCGATCGCCTGGAGCGGGAGGGCTCGGATTCCGTCGGTCTCCCACCCACCACCCGCGCGCATCTGCATCTCGACGCGCACCGAGCTCTGACCCAGCACCAGCACGGCGCGGTCGCGCCCTCGCTGCGTGAGGATCACCGCGAGCTCGTTGAGCACGCCGCCGTCGTACCGGCGCACCGGCTGGCAGACGCCGCGCACCGCGGCTTCCTCGTCGCCGCTCACGTCGATCGAGCGCTCGGTGTAGAGGTAGACCCGCGCGGGCGGCCGCACGAACCAGTGCTCCATCGCGTCCTCGTCGATCAGCGAGGCGCTCAGCCCGCGGTCGGCGAGGAACGTCGCGTCGCCCGCCCGCTCCAGCAGCTCGGTCGAGCTGCGCCCGGCGACTGCGATGGCCTCGCGCGGCGCCGCGTGCGCGGCTGCTTCCGGCGAAGGTGCTCGCTCGCTCGCGAGCACGGGCTCGGCCTCGGGACGTGCATGCGCGCACGCCGCGAGGCCGAGGAGGGAGACACCGACGAGCCACCAGCGCATGCGCGGCTAGAGCAGCGGCGCGCGCCGAAGTTCCCTCAGGCGCAGGTGACGGAGACCGTGTGCGTGTGGCCCGACGAGGTCGACTCGAGCGAGAGGGTCCCGCCGCCGGCGAGCGTCGCGAAGTCCGCTGCGGTGATCGTCACCATGTGATCGTGCGCGGACGCGCCGCGGATCGAGTAGGTGCGATCGGCGGCGGCCGTCACGTCGGCAGCGGGCACGACCAGCGTGTGACCGTGGTTGGTCCCGATGCTCGCCTCCGGGGCGCAGCCGCCGCCGCCGCCCGTGTCGGTGCCGCCGGTGCCGGAGTCGGTGCCGCCGGTGCCGGAGTCGGTGCCGCCGGTGCCGGAGTCGGTCCCGGGATCCTCTCCGCCGCAGCCCACGAGCTGTGCCGCGACGCCTGCGCCGCCGAGGATGACCACTGCCTGAAGAAACGAGCGACGTGCGTTGTCCATGGGCGCGCACGCTAGCCGGTGGGCATTGCAGCGAGCAAGAGAACGGGGCGGTCGAGAGTGCTTCTCACGGCGCTTGCACGAACGCGCCCCTTTCCCGACACTCCGCGCATGACCGCCTCCATTCCGCCCCCCGAGGGGCCGGAGATCCTGCCCGTCCTGCCGCTCCGCAACTCCGTGCTCTTTCCCGCCTCGGTGGTGCCGGTGAACGTCGGACGGCCCCGCTCGGTGCGGCTCATCGAGGAGTCCTTCGGGCGCGATCGCCCTACCGTCGCCGTCGTCGCCCAGCGGGACGCCGCGATCGAGGATCCCGAGTTCGAGCAGGTCTTCTCGCTCGGCACGGTCGCACGCGTGCTGAAGGTCATCCGCCTCAGCTCGGGCAACTACTCGGTGGTGCTGCAGGGCATCGCGCGCATGCGCGTGCTCGAGCCCGTCGGCCGGCAGCCCTTCATGCGGGCGCGGGTGCAGCGCATCGAGGAGCCGCCGTTCAAGAACCTCGAGCTCGACGCGCTGGTGCTCCAGCTCCGCGACGGCGCCCGCAAGCTGCTCGAGCTCTTGCCTCATCCGCCGCGCGAGACGGTGACCGTGCTCGACAACATCCACGACGCCGGCGCGCTCGCCGATCTCGTGGCCTCGAGCCTGCCGATCAACACCCTGCAGAAGCAGGAGGTGCTCGAGGTGCTCGAGGTGCAGACCCGCATCCGTCGGGTGCTCGAGCTCGTCGGGCGTCAGTCGCAGGTGTACCGCGTCAAGAAAGAGATCTCGACGATGGTGCAGGAGGAGATGAGCAAGTCGCAGCGCGAGATCCTGCTGCGTCAGCAGATGAAGTCGATCAAGAAGGAGCTCGGCGAGGGCGACGACGACGACGAGATCGAGAACCTCCGCGACAAGCTCGCGCGCGCGGACCTGACGATCGAGGCCGACAAGGCCGCGAAGAAGCAGCTCGCGCGCATGCGCTCGATGTCGCCGAACGGCGCCGAGTTCCAGGTCGCGCGCAACTACGTCGAGTGGATCACCGAGCTGCCCTGGGGCCGCACCACGCCCGACCGGCTCGACGTCGTCGAGGCGCGGCGGGTGCTCGAGACCGACCACCACGGCCTCGAGAAGATCAAGCGCCGCATCGTCGAGTACATCGCGGTGCGCCGCCTCAAGACCGACATCAAGGGGCCGATCCTCTGCTTCGTCGGTCCGCCCGGCGTGGGCAAGACCTCGCTCGCGAAGTCGATCGCGCGCGCGACGGGGCGCAACTTCACCCGCGTCGCGCTCGGCGGCGTGCAGGACGAGGCCGAGATCCGGGGCCATCGCCGCACCTACGTCGGCGCGTACCCCGGGCGCATCGTCGGCGCGATGAAGACCGCCGGCGCGCGCAACCCGGTGATGCTGCTCGACGAGGTCGACAAGCTCGCCTCCGACGGGCGCGGTGATCCGGGCGCGGCCCTGCTCGAGGTGCTCGATCCCGAGCAGAACGGGACGTTCACCGATCACTACCTCGAGGTGCCGCTCGATCTGACGCAGGTGCTCTTCGTCGCCACGGCGAACCGCAAGGACACCATCCCCCGCGCGCTGCTCGACCGGATGGAGGTCATCGATCTCGCGGGCTACACCCGCGCCGAGAAGGTCTCGATCGCCAAGAGCTTCCTCATCCCGCGGCAGATGAGCGATCACGGTCTGTCGCCGGGTCGCCTGGACTTCACCGACGAGGCGATCGACACCCTGGTCGACTTCTACACGCGCGAGGCCGGCGTCCGGAACCTCGAGCAGAAGATCGCCGCGCTCTGTCGCGCGGTCGCGGTGCGCTTGGCCGAGGGCGAGGACGTGCGGCAGCTGGCGACCGAGGCCTGGGTGGCCGAGGCGCTCGGCGCGCCGCGCTTCGAGAAGTCGGTCGCGGAGCGGGTCGGTCGGCCGGGCGTGGCCACGGGCTTGGCGTGGGCCCCTGCGGGCGGCGAGCTGATGTTCATCGAGGCCTCGCAGATGCCCGGCAAGGGCGCGATGCACATCACCGGCAAGGTGGGCGACGTGATGAAGGAGTCGGTCGCCGCGGCGATGACGTACATCCGGGCGCGCCCCGATCAGCTCGGCCTGCCGACGGACTTCGTCTCCAAGATCGACGTGCACCTGCACCTGCCCGGCGGGGGCTTCCCGAAGGACGGCCCCGCTGCGGGCATCCCGATCTTCGTCGCGCTCGCCTCGATGCTCAGTCGCCTGAAGGTGCGGCCCGACGTCGGCATGACCGGCGAGATCACCCTGCGCGGCGCGGTGCTCCCGGTGACCGGCATCAAGGAGAAGGCGCTCGCGGCGCACCGCGCGGGCCTGCGCCACCTCGTGCTGCCCAAGCGCAACCAGCCCGACGTGGAAGAGGTGCCCGAGCCCATCCGCAAGGACCTCACCTTCCACTACGTGAGCAAGGTCGACGAGATCCTGACCCACGTGCTCGACATGGGCAGCTTGCCTCCCGCCGAGTCGGGCGCGCCCGCGGGCGCCCCGAGCGCGTAGCCGCTGCCCTCGGGGCCGCTCGCGTCGCGCGGGTGACATCCCCGCGGCCGAGTGCCGCGCCTCTTTCCACCACGCACCCCACTCCTCTATCCTGCGGCGATGACGTACCGCAGCTCGAGTTGGGTGGTGTTCTGGGGGATGGCTCTGATGGCGCTCGTCGCCGGCTGCGATGCCGAGATGACCACCACGCGATGCTCGGCGACGCAGCCGTGTCGCGGAGGGCTCGAGTGCGTCGACGGACGCTGTGTGATGGAGATGCCCGGAGAGGACACCGGCGACGGCATGCCCGACGCGGGTGTGCGCGACACCGGCGTCGATGCTGGCCCGCCGCCGCCCGATCGCGACGGCGATGGCCTCTCCGACGACGACGAGGCGATCCACGGAACCGACCCCGACGATCCGGACAGCGACGACGACGGCCTGACCGACGGCGAGGAGGTCGCGCTCGGCAGCAACCCGCTCGCGTGGGACAGCGACGGCGATGGCGTGCCGGATGGCGACGAGGTCTTCCTCGGCACCGATCCCACCATGATGGACTCCGCGTGCGCCGACACCGCCGCCGAGGCGACGCGCGTGAGCGTGCCCGTCGACATCATCATCGTGATCGACAGCTCGGGCAGCATGAGCGGTGAGATCGCCGCGGTGCAGCGGAACATCAACACCAACCTCGCTGCGATCCTCGACGCCGCGGGCGTGGACTACCGGGTCATCTTGATCGGCGACTACCCCGCCATCTGCATCGAGGCACCGCTCTCCGGCATCGCGAGCTGCACCTCGGGTCGCCCCTCGACCCCCACGTCGGGCGCGCGCTTCTTCCACTACGACCGCACGATCGGGAGCACCAACTCGCTCAACCTGATCCTGTCGACCTACAACACGTCCGACCCCAACGGCGTCGCGCCCGGCGGCTGGAGCAGCCTGCTTCGTCCCGGCGCGGCGCGCGCGTTCCTCGAGATCTCGGACGACGACGCGACGGGATCCAACGCGTGGATGAACTTCGATCGTGATCTGCTCGCGCTCTCGGCCGAGCACTTCGGCACCGCGGAGGAGCGCAACTACACGTTCCACTCGATCGTCGGCATGGCGGCCAACGTGCCCGCGACCGCGGCGTGGCCGCCCACCGAGCCCCGCCAGACCGGCCAGTGCAGCCCCGGCTCGGTGAACCCCGGCCCCGACTACCAGGAGCTCAGCATCCTCACTGGCGGCCTGCGCTTCCCGCTCTGCAACAACGACTCGTTCGACGTCATCTTCCAGCAACTCGCGGACGACGTGATCCGCGGCGTCTCGCTCGGCTGCAGCTTCGAGCCGACCCGGCCGCCGGGCGGTGAGTCGCCGGACTTCGAGCGCGTCGTGGTGGTCTATGACGGAAGCACCGTCGCGCCGCGCTCGCTGATCCGCGTCGCCGACGAGGCAGCCTGCGCGGGCGGCGGGGACTTCTACGTCGCCGACAACCGCATCGAGCTCTGCCCCGCGACGTGCGACGTCGTCGAGGCGGACGGCGAGGGCGGCACCCTCGCGGTCCACGTCGCGTGCGAGCAGCGCTGCGGCGACGGCCGCCTCGATCCCTTCGAGCAATGCGACGACGGCAACCGCATCGACGGCGACGGCTGCAGCTCGACCTGCCTGATCGAGATCATGTAGTCGCCTCGCGACACGACACACGGAACGAGCCCGGGCCCCTCAGGCGCCCGGGCTCTCTTCGTTCGTGCAGCCACAGCGGCGAGGCTCGGCCACCGGCCCTCGACCCGCCGAGGCAGGTCGCGCGATCTCGATCGAGTGAGGCGCAGCGTTCGGTTGCGCGGGCGCCGGGTCTCGGATAGGACGCTGCGCCTCCGATGAGGTCGATCGAAGTGGCATCGGCTGCAGCGGAGACAAAGGAGACGTCGCACTTGCGAGAGCAACTTCGAGCGCTGGTTGAGCTGACGGCGATCGACACGAAGGCGAAAGAGATCGATGGTCGCCTCGCGGCGATCCCCGCCGACCTCGAGGCCCGCCGGGTCGCGGTACGAAAGCTGACGGATCTGGTCGCCCGACAAGAGGCGGCGCTGACGGAGGCCGAGGCGCTCCTGGGGAGCCAAGAGCGGGACATCGCGGGACGTAACGACGCGATCGCCAAGGCCAAGAGCAAGGGCGCCAAGGCGAAGAACGCGCGCGAGGCCGAGGCGGCGGAGCGCGAGCTCGAGTCCGTACGCCGCTCGATCAAGGACGGCGAGGGCGAGCGCGAGAAGCTGAAGGAGCGCATCGAGCGCACCCGCAGCGCGCTCGACGGTCCGCGCCAGTCGCTCGAAGAGCAGAAGGCCGAGCTGGCCGAGGCCGAGGGCGCGTCCGGCGCGCTCCTGTCGAGCCTCGAGGGCGAGCGCGCGACCACCGTCGCGGGCCGCGAGGTCTTCCTCAAGAAGATCGACAAGGACAAGGTGAAGACCTACGAGCGCCTGCGCCCGAAGCTGAGCCCCGTCGTCTGCGAGGTCGCAGGCGAGACGTGCTCCGGCTGCCGCATGGCGATCGCGCCGCAGCGCTTCATCCGGATCGTGAAGGGCGAGGAGATCCTGCAGTGCCAGCACTGCATGCGGTTCCTCTACCACCGCGACACCATCGCGGACTGAACCGCGACGATTCACCCGTTCACGACCTCGCGGCGCACGCGAGCCGTTCGTCTCACGACGGGCCCGCCGGGGGCCGTTCTCGATCACGACCCTCGCGGCGAACGCGAGCGGTTCGTCTCGCGACGGGCCCGCCGGGGGCCGTTCTCGATCGTGAACGTGGTCGTGGTCGTGAACGTGAACGAAGCGTGAAGCCGCGCAGTTGTCGGGTGGGGGGCTCGAACCACGACGGTTCACGACCACGTTCACGTTCAAGTCCACGTTCACGGCCCTCGCGGCGCACGCGAGCCGTTCGTCCCGCCGGGGGCCGTTCTCGATCGTGAACGTGGTCGTGGTGGTGAACGAGGGGCTTCAGTAGTTGTGCAGCACGTCCGCCGGATCGCCGCCTAGGGCCTGCCATCGCAGCCTGAGGTCCGCGACCATCTCCAGCTGACCGACCGCGACGATCACTTCCTCTTCGGCCGCGACCTCGCTCCAGCGGTGCATCAGCGCGCGGTGCGCGAGCGTACCGACCAGCGCGCCGTCCCGCAGCCCAGAGAAGTGCACGGCGACCTCGACGCCGGCCTCCGAGAAGCGCGCCAGCTCAGACGCGAGCGCGACGTGCGCCGCGCTGCGGACGCCGTAGTCGAGCGAGAGCACCTCGACGCGGTGGCGCAGGAGGTGATCGATCGCGGCGCGCGCAGGCGCGATCGCGGTGCCCGTCGCGACCACACGCACGGAGCGCTTGCCGATGCGCTCGAGGGGAAAGCCGCTGCCGAGCGGTCCCGACGCAGGCACGCTCGCGCCGATCGGCAGCGCGCCGAGCAGCGCGGCCGCGTCGCCCCCGTCGGCGGCGTCGGTGCGCACCAAGAGCTCGAAGGTCGATCCCTCGCCGGGCGCGTTCAACAGCGCGAAGTAGCCGCGCTCGCTCGCGCTGGTCCCGAGGACGAGCTCGATGAACTGACCGGGGAAGCGGTGCCGCGCGCGCGGCTCGGGCGCGACGTCGAGCGAGATGCGGAGCTGCCCCTCGGCCTCCGGCGCGCGCGCTGCGATGCGCACTCGGTGCGCCGGGCCCCCATCCAGCTGCAGCGGGTCGCTCAGAGCCGGACTTCGATGTGGGCTTCGCGGCGAAGCTCGGAGAGGAAGAGCCGCTGCTGGGTCTCCATCGCCTCACGCAGCATCTCTTGATAGATCTCGTTCTGCAGCGCCTCGAAGCTCTCCATGTCGCTCTCGGCGTACTCACGCGCGCGCAAGAGCAGGATGTGAAAGCCTCGGGAGCCCTGGATCGGCGCGGTGTACTCGCCCTCGTCGAGCACCGCGATCGCCTCCTCGAGCGCGGGCTCGAGATCACCCTCGGCCATGCGGCCGAGCTCGATCCCGTCGTGCGCCTCCATCGCGTCGTCGAAGCTGTCCGCGTCGGTCAGGCGCGCGTGGATGGCCTCGGCCTCGCGCCGCGCGCGCAGCACGTCCGTCGCGCCGGCGTCGCGGGGGAAGCGCACGATGATGTCGGCCGCGACGTACGCGAGCGAGCGCCGCGAGCGCGCGAGGCGCTCGTCGTAGACCCGCCGCACGTCCTCGATCGTGATGTTCACCCGGCCCCGCACCCGCGCGTTCAGCACCCGGTACTGGATGAGCTGGTTGCGGATGTCGCGGCGGTACTCCTCGCGGGTCGCGAAGCCCTGCAGACCCACGGCCTCCCAGAACTCCGCCTCCGAGAGCCCCGCCTCGGTGCGCACCGTGGTGATCGCCTGCTCGACGTCGGCGCTCGTGACCGTGATGTTCTCGTCCTCGGCCGCCTGCACCACCAGGCGCTGCTGGATGAGCACCTCGAGGACCTGCGCGTAGATCTGATCGATCGCGGCCAGGCGCTGGGCCTCGGTGGGCAGGCTCATCGCCCGCGCCAAGTAGGGGCCCGCCTTGGTGCGCAGCTCGGAGAGGAAGATCGCGTCGTCGTTCACCACCGCGACCACCCGCTCGACGACCTCGGCGCGCCCGCGGGCAGCGACCAGCGAGCTGCCCGCGAACGCGAGCAGGGCCGTCGCGATCACGAACGCGCCCGCGCGGCTCGCCACGCTTCTCGAGCGCTTCATTCGTGTCCTCCAGGCGAGCCGAGCTCGCCGTCGCCGTGCACGTCGTCGTGCGCGTCGCTGGGCAGCACCGGATCGAGCGCGCCCCCGCCCGGCGTGACGCCCTCGGGCGGCAGATCGATGTGGATGTTCTCGAGGAGCGACAGATCCTCGTGCACGTCGGCCGCCGCGTGCAGGCGCTCGATCAGCTCCTCGATCGCGGCCTCGCGGCGCTCGCGGAAGAGGCGATGGCGGATGGGCCGCGCGGCCTCCTCGAGGGTGCGCGAGAGCGGCGCGCGGCGCCCGGTGAGCTTCACGACGTGCCAGCCCGCGCTGCTGTGGATGAGCTCTGACGCGATGCCGCCGATCGTGGGGATGGCGAACGCGGCGGTCGCGACCTCGGGCGGGATCTCGGGCTCGCCGGCCTGCCGCTCCTCGGGCGCCGAGACGAAGCCCACGTCGCCGAAGCGATCGCGCGTGGCCGGGTCGGTGTTGTGCTGCTCGGCGAGCGCGCGGAAGAGGCGCATGTCGGTCGGCGACGCCAAGAGCTGCCGCAACACCCGCCGCGCCGTCGCCTCGTTGGTGAAGAGGATGTGGCTGATGCGGACCTGCGCCGGCTTGTTGAACTCGTCCGTGTGCGCCTCGTAGTAGGTGCGCACCTCTTCGTCCGAGATGTCGTCGGGCGAGAACGCGTCCTCGTACTCCCGCTTCAAGAAGCGCCGGATGATGATCTGCTTGCGGGCCCTGCGGACCTCGGGGAGCTCGTCGTAGCCCCGCTCGTCGGCCTCGTGGGCCAAGAGCTCGAAGCGCACCAGCTGATCGAGCAGCTCGCGGCGGCGCTCGGGGCTGTTGTAGCGGACCGAGAGGAAGGGGCCCTTGCTCGCGACGATCTCGCCGAACTCGCCGACGGTGATCTCGCGCTCGCCGACCTTGGCGAGGACCGCGGCGCGCTCTTCTTCCGTCAGCCCGTGGACGCGCTCGCCGTCGCCACCCGTGGTCACGGGGGTCTCGTCATCGTCGTCCCCGCACGCGACCGCGACCGACGCGATCGTCGAGAACAAGAGGAGATAGGCGAGGCGCCGCTTCACGCGCGGGGACTAGCACGCGGGTTCCGTGGGCAGCAAGAGGCCGGACCCCTTTCGCAAGGCCCCGGCTCGCCCGCCGTCGAGACCGAACTCAGCCGACGAGGAGCTGGCTCAGCGCACCGTTGGAGAAGTCCGGGTCGCCCCAGCGGGCCACGTCGAGCCCGAAGCTCTGCGCCAGCGTCGTCCAGAGGTCGTTGTGGGTGCGGTCGCCGTCGAAGCGGACGTGCCGGCCCATGCGGTACTGCGCGAGGCCCTCGGCGTCGGGCACATTGCCCGCGAGCACGAAGGGGATGTTGCGCAGGGTGTGGCTGTTGCCGCGCCCGAGCTCGTTCACCCACACCACCAGCGTGTGATCGAGCACCGTCTCGCCTTCGCCCTCGGGGATCGCGTCGAGCTTGTCGAGCAGATCCGCGAAGCGCTGGGCATACCACTCGTTGATCGCGGTGATCTTGCCGATGGCCTCGGTGTTCGAGTCGCCCTCGTGGGACAGGTCGTGGTGGTTGTCCGAGAAGCCCAGCCACGGGAAGGGCACGTTGCCCACCGAGTTGGTCCACATGATCGAGCCGACCCGGGTGATGTCGCACGCGAACGTCATCGCCATGATCTCGCTCTGCAGATCGACGACCTCGGGGTAGGCGTCGGTGCTGCGGAAGTCGATCGTCGCGGGCACCGTCGGGCGCATGCACGCCGCGCCCACGCTGGTGCTCGCCCCGAGCCGCGCCTCGATGTCGCGGATCGTCTCCATGTGGCGATCGAAGCGCTCGAGATCCTCGCCGCCCAGGCGACGCCGGCTGCGCGCGAAGTCGGCGAGGTTGTGATCGAGGATGCTCTCCTGCAGCGCCAGGCGCCGCCGCACTTCCTCCGGGTCGAGGTTGGGATCGCCGAACACGTCGGCGTACGCGCGCACCGGATCGTTCTGCGGAGGCAGCGGCGCGGAGGCCGCGGTGTACGACATGCGGGTCCAGACGTTCTCCGCGTTGGAGACCCGGCAGCCGAGCTCGAGCGAGGGCAGGCGACTGCTCTCGCAGATGCGCCGCGCGATGGCCTGATCGATCGACGCGCCGCTCGACCAGCTCACGGGAGGACACGAGTCGCAGCCGCCCGCGACGTCGCCCGGCAAGAGCGGCACCCCGGTGAGGATGTGGCCCATGCCCTTCTGGTGTCCGTCGCCCGGGCCGACGTTGGTCGAGAGCATGTCGATGCCCGAGAGCACCATGAGCTTGCTGCGGTGGCGCTCGAGCGGGGCGAGGATGCGGCGGAAGGTGAAGTCGGTCTCGCCTCCGTCGGGCGTCCACTCCTCGGCGACCGTGCCGTTGGGGGAGAAGACGACCAAGAGGCGCTGCGGCACCGTGTCTTGGGCGCGGGCTCGACTGCCGCGCACCAGGTGGTGAGCGAAGGGCGCGAGCAGCGTCGCGGCGCCTGCGCTCGCCAAGAACGAGCGCCTGCCCCAGGTCGCGGGCTTGGGCCGATGGTTCGCGATGGCGGGCTTTCTCATGGCGCCTCCGGAAGCGCAGCGATCTCTCGATGCAAGAAGTCGTCGGTCTGGGTGATGCCCACGATGAGCTCGCGCAGATCCCACCCCGAGTCCTCGAAGCGGGCGCGCAGGTCCGTGGTGGAGCAGCCGTCGCTGCGGGTCTCGATGCGGCCGCTCGCGAAGCGGAACATCTGCGAGGTCATGCACGCGTGGAAGGTGCGGCTCTCGGCGAGGCGCTCGCTGAGCTCGATGGCGCCGTCGAAGGGGCCGTTCGCGTCGCCGCCCGCGTTGACCATGCCGCTCGCGTCGATCGCGTGACCCTCCTCGAAGGTCCGGAAGCGGCCGATGCCGTCGTAGTTCTCGAAGCCGAAGCCGATGGGATCGATGAGGTTGTGGCAGCTCGCGCAGCGCGGCTCGTCGCGGTGCATGTCGAAGCGCTCGCGCGTGGTGAGCCCGGGCGCGAGATCGGGCGGCGTGGTGTCGACGTCGTTCGGCGCGGGCTCGAGCTGCTCGCAGAGCATGCGGGTGCGGACGAAGATGCCGCGGTGGATGGGATCGCTCTGGTTGGTCTTGCCGAGCAGCGCGAGCAGCGCCGGGTGGGTGAGCAAGCCCGCGCGCTCGCCTTCGGGGAGCGCGACGCGCACGAGGCCGTCTTCGCGCATCGGCGCGCCGCTCGGGATGCTCACGCCGAGGAGCGCGGCGGTGGGCTCGTCCACGAACGCGTAGCCGCCGAGCAAGAGATCTTCGACCGAGCCGCTCTCGACGGTGCTCGCGAGGAACGCGTTCAGCGAGTGGGTCAGCGAGGTGCGCAGGGCAGGGTTCCAGGCGTCGTAGAGCTCGGGATCCTTCTCGAGGTTCGCGAGGCGATCGAGGCCGAGCCACTGGCGGAAGAAGTCCTCGTAGCTCCGCGAGAAGCGCGCGTCGTCCATCATGCGCCGCGCCTGGGCTTCGACGTCCTCGGCGGTGCGCAGCTCGCCGGCCTCGGCCGCGTCGAGCAGGACGTCGTCGGGCATCGAGCGCCAGAGATAAAACGAGAGGCGCGAGGCGAGCTCGTAGTCCCGGATCGCGATGACGTCGCCCACCGCCGCGCCGTCGGGGGTGTCCTCGAAGCGGTAGAGGAAGTTGGGCGAGACCAGGATCGCGTTCAGCACGAGCTGCACGCCGGTGTTGAAGTCGGCCAGCTCACGCCCGGTGCGGAAGAGATCGACGAGCGCGGTGATCTCCTCGTCGTCGAGCGGGCGTCGGTAGGCGCGGCGCCCGAAGCGACGCACGAAGTCCGCGGCGCACGCGTCCGCCGTGGTGCCGGCCGGCAGGTCGGCGGCGCAGCGCGCGAGCGCGGCGTCGAGGTCCTCGAGATCGGCCGGCCGGTTCTCCGTGCCCACCACCTCGCGCGCGATGGCTTCGCCGGCGCCCAGGTAGTCGCGCGCCAGGCGATCGGAGACGGTGACCCCGACCTCGAAGCCGATGGTCGAGTCGTCCGCAGGGAACGCAGCGGCGTGGCGCGAGTCGATCCCCAGCAGGTCTTCGATCACGTAGTCGTACTCGACGCGGCTCAAGCGGCGCATCGGGGTCGCGGCGCCGGTGGCCTCTCCGCAGAGCAGCGGCCCCGAGTAGTCGCGGTTGGGCGCGCCGCCCGAGTCGAGGTTGCCCATGCAGCCTCCGAGCGCGCACGCCAATAGCACTGACAGCGACCGCACCCCGGAGCTCGTCGGGGGCCATGCGCCGTGGGTCCGTTGGTCCGGCATGCGGCGTGGGCGAGCAATGCCCGGGCCGGTTGCAGTCACGCAGGATCGCGCGTGATCTCGGAATCCGCTGGGGTTTGCCCGCCCCACGTTCGCGCCAGGCTGGCGCGATCTGCGATCGACAGGGGGCCAGAGGCCGTACGGCTTCGCGGACCCGCGTCGTTGGGCCGGCGTGCTATGCGGCGCGCCGTGCGCATCTACCAGGTCGTCGTCTTCACCGTGGTCGCCGGCACGCTCGCGCCCATCGCGCTGCATCACCAGACCCACGGCGGGTGGAACGTGCACCAGATGGCGCTCGCGTTCTTCCTCTGGCTGAACTTCATCATCGCGCTCTGGGAGATCTGTCTCTTCCTCCGGATCGATCGCATCGAGACCGACTACGCGCGCTTCAAGGGCGAGTACGTCGGTCGCCCGCTCGATCGGGTGAAGGATCTGTTCTTCAGCAAGATCTCCGTCGCGCAGATCTTCTCGCCGACGACGTGGTCGGAGATCTGGTCGAGCTACGCGCTCTTCGATCCTGCGTACGCCGACCGCAAGTCGTTCGGCTTCTGGATCGACACGGGCAACGGCTTCTCCACATCGATCGCGTCGCTGCTCTGTCTCTTCGGCATGACGTATCAGTTCATGCCCGCGCGCGCGTTCGGCCTCGTGCTGCTGATCGCTTGCTACCAGATGGGCTACGGCGCGCTGATCTACTTCTGCGCGTTCTTCTTCAACAAGAACCACGTGGGCCACCGCACGGGCGATCTCGCGCTCTTCGTGGGTCTGTCGAATGGGATCTGGATCTTCTTCCCGGGCTGGGGGATCTGGGCGGCGATCCAGACGATCTACAGCGACAGCTACGCGCTCTTCTCCTAGGCCGAAGGGGCCTTCTTCGCTGCGCTTGCTCCTTCGCTGCGCTGGCTTTCGCTGCGCTGGCTTCCGCTGCGCTTGGCTTTGTGAGAACCAGTCCGCTGCGCGGGGCGAGTTTTTGTCGCGCGGTGTGGGGAGAACGTCGCGAGAGCGGGGCCGGGGTGGGGGCTCCTCGCTCGGTCAGCATCGGAACTCGAACACCCTTGCTCGAGCTTCGCTACCTCGTAGGTCGTTCCGACGCGTTCTACTCGGAACCCCCACCCCGGCCCCTTGCTGCACGGTCACTACAGAGCACCGCGCTTGGGGGGAGAAGAAGTGAGAGATCAGGTGGCGGTCGGGCGTGCGCTGCTCGTCGAGTGGTCGTGGTTGGAGGCGACCGTCGTGAACGTGAACTTGATCGTGGTCGTGAACGTGAACCGTCCTCTTCGTCGCTTCGCTACCTCGTAGGACGTTCCGACGCGAAGGTGCTGTCGGGTCCCAAAGCGGCCAGCACCTCGGACTGCGCGCGCCCACGTTGTCGGACCGAAGGAGACGACACGCATGACGACATCGAAGACGAACGGGACGAACGAGACGGCGCTGATCACCGGAGCGAGCCGCGGCATCGGGCGGGCCACCGCGCTGCGGATCGCGCAGCGCGGCGCGTTCACGATCTTGCACTGCGGCCGTGACACCGCGGGCGCCACCGACGTGCTGCGCGAGATCGAGCGCGCAGGCGGGCAGGGCGCGGTGATCACGGTGGACCTCGAGCGCTCGGGGGCCGCCGCGCAACTCAGCGCGCAGATCGAGCGGCTGCTCGCCGAGCAGGGCCGCGCGGGGCTCGACGTCGTGGTGAGCAACGCGGGCGTCGGGCTGATCGAGCGCCTCGAGGAGACGAGCGAGGCGTCGTTCGATCGCGTGTTCGCGATCAACGTGAAGGCGCCATTCTTTCTCATGCAGGCCCTCGCGCCGAAGCTCTCCGACGGCGCGCGGATCGTCCACATCACCTCCTTCGTCACCCGCGTGGCGATGCCGGTCGTGGGCGCGTACTCGATGACGAAGGGCGCGATCGACACGATGACGCGCTGGCTCGCCAAGGAGCTCGCCCCGCGCGGCATCCGGGTGAACGCGGTCTCGCCCGGGGTGATCGACACCGACATGAACGCCGCGTCGCTCGCGAGCCCCGAAGGGCGCCGCGCGATGGGCTCGCTCTCGGTCTTCGATCGCGTGGGCGAGCCGTCCGACGTCGCCGACGTCGTCGCGTTCCTCGCCTCGCGCGACGCCCGCTGGATCACGGGGCAGTCCATCGAGGTCTCGGGCGGATCGTTCTTGGGCTGAGCTGAGGCCCGCGATCCGATCGCGGCCCGAGGCCGTGGTAGCGTCGCGGCCCATGAGCGAGCGGCACGTGCTGCGCCATCTGGGTCGCGACGTCGAGCACGTGCTCGACGAGCGCGCGCTCACGATCACCGTCGAGGGCAACGCGCGGCGCATCGAGCTCGACGCGATCCGCACGGTGCGCGTCGCGCGCATCGGCAACCTCGAGATGTGCGCGCTCGGTCTCGACGGCGGCAAGGAGTCGACGCTCGCGACCGACGAGGCGGGCTCGCGCGCGGCGTACGCAGCGCTCGTGCTCGCGCTCTACCGGGCGCTGGCCTCACGCGGCGTGCCCTTCGTCGGCGGCTCGACGTTCATCGTGGTGCTCATCGCAGTCATCTGCGTGGTGCTGGGCGCGCTCGGCGCGCTGCTGTATCTCGGGGTGATCGACGCGCCGCAATTCCAGACGCGCGGGATGATCCTCGCGCTGGTCTGCGCCGTCGTCGGCCCCATCGCGGCCTTCCGCGCCCGCCCCAAGCCCGTACAGAGCGAAGCCGAGCTCACGGCGCTGCTGCCTCGCTGATTCGCCGCGCTGAACCGCATGCGTCGCACGCTCGAGCGCAGCTGCGACACCGTAGACGCTCGACGGGACATCGAGTAGCGTCCGCGCGATGCGACGATGGATCGGGACGCTGGTTGCGGTGTGTGGGTTTCTCGCGGGGTGTCCTGGGTCGGAGCCGGCGTGCACGCCCGGGATGTCGATCGCGTGCGTAGGCACGGGGGGCTGCAGCGGCGGGCAAGTTTGCCTGTCGGACGGAAGCGGTTACGGGGCGTGCGCGTGTGAGGGAATGGACGCCGGCATCGACGCTGGAGGCGTCGACGCGCCGACCTCGGATGCGCCCGAGGGCGACGACGTGGGGGCTGAAGCAGGTCTCGACGTCGGGACCGATGCAAGTCTCGACGCATCGCCGGATGCGGGATCGATCGAGTGTGATCCCGACTGTGAGAGCGACGAGCTCTGCTGCGGCGGCGTGTGTGTGGATGGCGACGGAGTGGTCGCGGGGAGCGACGGGCGAGAGGACCCGTCGTTCGATCATTGCGGCGGCTGCGGCCTTGCGTGTGACCCGGCCTCCGCGAGTTCGTGCAGCGTCCGCCCCGGCCTGGCCGATCCGAGCTGCAGCTGCGGCGCCGGGGCTGCATGCGCTGCGGGCGAGTCCTGTGCGGTGCGCAGCGGCGGCGCCTTCGGTTGTGCGTGCGGTGCGAGCGCAGCGTGCGGCGTCGGCGAAGCGTGTGACTGCCGGAGCGGCACGTGTGAGTGCATCGATCTGCGCTCGAACGCGGCCAATTGCGGCGCCATCGGGAACGCCTGCGAGCCTGGGTATGGATGCTTCGACGGCGTGTGCGGTTGTGGGGGCGCCGCCGTCGACTGCGAGGCGGGGGAGGCGTGCTGTAGCGGTCGATGCGCAGACCTCTCGGAGAACGTGGACCACTGCGGTGCGTGCGGTACGACGTGCGCGGTCGGTGAGACGTGCGCTGCGGGTGCATGCCAGTGCGGCGACGACCCCTCGCTGCGCTGCGCCCCGACGACCAGCTCGTCGCTCGGTCAGAGCTGCTGCGCCGGAGCATGCGTGAACAACAGCAATGCGAGCTGCGCATGCGCAGCGTGTCCCGACGACGGGGTGTGCATCCGAACGCCGACTTCGGTGCTGGACCCTCCTCCCGAGGTAGACGTGTGCTGTGCGCCCAGCCCGGTGTTCCCTATCTGCTTCCCGAGCGGTTGATGCGCGGTCCCTCGGCCACCCAACTCGCACGAAGCCGCCGCGCGACGAGGCCGAGCAGATGACGTCGCTGGTCTGTTGACCGATGGCATTCCATCGCGTCATCCAGGTTCGCGAGACGTGTTCGGCATGCGGCGCGCTCGGTCGCCGGGACGTTCAGATCTTCGTCGGCGTCGCCGATTGCGCGGTCATGCGCTTGGGGCACGTCATCCCTTGGAGCGGCTCGCCCCACGTCGAGCGCGGCGGTCGCCCGCCCAGCACGACGGGCATCGCCTATGGGATCGGTGACTGTCGGCGCTGTGGCGTCTGCTTCGAGTACGACGTCGTCGTGGAAGACAGCGTGGTCACCGAGGTGACGCGCGCGCGTCCGTGGGAGGCCACGATTCCCCTGCCTCCGCCGTGGGACGACCCGCTGCGCGACGATCTCGTCGAGGATCGACTCGAAGACTACGAGCACCTGTGGGACCCGGCGTCCGGCTGCGGACTCCTCGAGCTGCAGGGAGGCGGTTGTCTCGTCGTCAACGTGGCCGGGCGGACCATCGGGCTGCTGGAGTGCGACGAGACCCTCGGAAAGCAGATCGAGGAGCGCATGCGAGCGGCGGGGGTCCCCGTCTTCACCCAAGAGGCGTGGGATGCGCTGCCTCCACGCGAGCGCGAACCGTGAGACGGTCGCGAATGCCGATCGCAGTGCGAGCGCTCAGGGCGGGTCGGGCTCGAAGGTGCGCTCGGCGAAGGGCTCGGTGATGACGCCGGATCCACAGAGCCACTCGAGGGCGGCGGGCAGGTCCTCGCCTGCGACGTAGATGCGCTCGTCGTCGTGGGGCAGCACGTAGATGCGCCCGGGGTGGGCGGGGCTCACGATGAGCTCGTCGCCCTGCAGCGTGTCTCCGATGATGACGCTCGCGCGGACCTCGTCGCGGCTCAGCACGTCGCGTCCCTCGTCCCAGAACCAGAACCGCTCGATACGCGCGCGCCACTCCGTGACGTTGTTGGCGCCGTGCAAGATCCGCTCGGGGACGTAGACGCGCACGAGCGTTCCGCCGAGCACACCCGCTCCGAAGCGGGTGACGTACTCGCGGTATCCCGCAGGGAAGGTGACGCCGAGGGCGCGCTCGGCCGCATCGACCTCTTCGGACGTCGCGCGGTGGGTGGGCGGCGCGGTGAGTCGGACGCGATCGTAGTCGAGCGTGCTCGTCACGATGGGCACGCTCGGCGCAGGCGGCGGCGCGCTCGGCGGCTCCGTGCTGGGTTCACTGCAGAGCGAGAGTAGAACGGCAGAAACGAGCAGGGCACGCACGGCGAGAGGCTACCCCGGCATCGGACACGGCGCGCACGGGACGAACGGCGCGGCGGGCATGAACGGGAACGATCGCGGGTTGAGGCGCCCGCATGCCTCCGCCCGAGCCGGATCTGCGCCGCGATCTCCGTTGGGGCGTGACGTTCTCGATCGGGGTACACGGACTCTTGGTGGCGGGCGTCTGGGCGATCCCCGAGCGGCTCGCGGTGCATGCACCCGAGGCCGTGCGCGTGGAGCTGACGCTGCAACGCGCGCCTGCGCTCGTCGCGTCCGAGCCCGAGCCCGAGCCGGCGACTGCGCCTGAATCCGTGTCCGAGCCCGTGCCCGCGCCCGTGCCCGACTCTGTACCCGAGCGCGACGCCGCACCCGAGCCCGACGCCGCACCCGAGCCCGACGCCGCACCCGAGCCCGACTCCGCACCCGAGTCCGACTCTGTACCCGCCCTCGAATCGGACTCTGCACCTGAGTCCGAGTCCGACTCTCCACCTGAGTCTGAATCTGCCTCTGCAACCACGCCTGAATCCGAATCTGACTCTGCCGAGTCCGACTCCGCCCCATCCCCCGCCGTCGCCGCACCTTCTGCGCCGTCGGACGTCCCTCTGACCGAAGACTCCGAGTCTCCCGCCGCGCGGCGCGCTCGCCTCAGCACGGTCGCGATCGCGCCCCGCATCGCGGCCGAGCGCATGACCCTGCGCGACGATCCCGGGCCCACCCACCCGAGCGAAGGCGCGGGCCTCGCGGCGATCGCGTCCGTCGCGCCACTCACGACCGCCGCCGCCGAGGAGCGACACGGCAGCTACCTCGGCGAGCGCGCCGCCGAGCGCCCGTGGCTCGTCGAGACCGCGATCGTGCTGAGCCCCCATCCCGACGGCACCTACACCTGGCAGAGCAGCAGCTTCACCGCGACCATCCACCCCGACGGCGCGGTCACGTTCTCCGATCGCGGCGCGGTCGAGTACGACCTCGCGAGCGGCGAAGGCAGCTTCGATCTGAACGACGCGATCATGCGGGGCGCGGGCGCCGATCCGTACGCGTACGAGCGGCAGCGCTTCTACGACGACAACCGAGAGCTCATCGAGCGCCTCGACGACGCTGCGCGCATCCGCGATCTGAGCCACTCGCTCGACCGCCTGCGCGCGCGCCTGCTCCGCATCTGGCATGGACACGGTCGCGCCAGCGCGCGGCGCGCCGCGCTCTTCGAAGAGTGGAACGAGCTCTCCACCGATCCCGCCTACCGCGAGGGGCGCGACGCGGTGATCGCGTTCATCCGCGCCGAGCTACCCGAAGGCAGCCGGCACGCGTTTCGGCGCGGCGAGATCCGACGGCTCGATGCGACCCGCCTCGGCGACGAGCCCTTCGCGCCCTACGAGTAGCGCCGCTCAGGGGCGCGCGACGATCTCCGTCGTGACCTCGAGGTCGGCGCCGCCCAGAAAGCCGCTCGCGTCGCTGGTGCGGATGTGGAACACGAACGACAGCTCCACGCCGGTGTCGACGTCGTAGACGCTGCGGCTCTCGTACACGCTGGTGCGAGGGACCCCGTCGACCTCGAAGCTGCGCGTCGCGATGCCCTCGACGATCGCGCGTCGCGCGTCGCCCTCACCCTCGAGCCCGACCAGCCGGTAGAAGACGTGGTAGCGCACCTCAGGATCGTTCGGCGCCACAGGGGCTTCGTCGTCCCAGCGATCTCCGATGCGCACGGCGTGATCCGGGAACGCGGAGCCCGGCCGACCCGCCGCGTCGGTCGAGCCCCAGCTGGGCGTTGCAGTCCGCCGGCGCGCGTCGCGGTACTCGATGGAGGTGGGCTCCGTGCTCGCCGCGGCGTCGGCCGCGCCAGCGTCTGCGCTCGCGCTCGCGACGTTGCGGTCGCGCGTGCCGTGGTCGCCGAGCTCGACGTGGGTGCTCTCCACGATTCCGTCGATGACCCGCGTGATGGTCGTGCGCCGCGAGCCCGTCATCACCATCCACACGCGCTCTCCCGCCAGCACGGTGAAGCGCGACTCGGTCCGCAAGACCGCGCCGACGGATGGCTGGTAGCGCAGGAGCACCGTCTCGGCCGGCGCCGCGTTCTCGCTGCCGACGCTCGCGTGCACGACGTCCTCGCTCGGCATCCTGCCGCTGCAGGCGGCGAGCATCGCGCCGATCACCCCGAGCCCAACGAACGTCTTGGTACGCCGCACATCCAGCATCGCCCGAGGGTACATCCTGGGGCGGGCTTCACGAAGCCTCGTCTCGCCTGGTGAGTAGTGGCGCACCCGCAAGCAGCCGCCGAGAGCGCGGCACACACCGCGACGTTCGTGGTGTTGGTCGGGCCCGCACTGCAGATAGAGTCCTCGGCAGCATGGTATACGCATTCCGATTTTATGGACGTCGTCCCGACGAGTTCGCGGAGGGCGCGAACGAAGGCCACCGGTTCACCGTGCAGTGGGCGCACGCGCCGAACGACGAGGCGCTTCGCGCGCTCGGCCGCCTGTTCGAGATCACGTTGGCGTCGGGGCCAGCCGACCCGAGTGGCGGGTGGCACTGGTCGGAGCGCTTCTCGACGTTCGCGATCGGTGAGCGCTGGCCGAGCGGACATGGATTCCTCGGAGCGCTGACCGACTTCTTCGTTGCGGCCGGCGACGTCGTCCCGATCGTCGACGTCGTCTATCACAACGCCCAGGACGCCGCGGATCGCTGGAGCGCGTGGTCGCTCGCGCAGCAGTCGCCCGATCCGGGTCCGGCTGGCCTCGCAGGCGTGCTCTTCGCGCCGTATCGGCGCGCGGTCGATCCTTCGCTCGCGGCGATCGGTGCGGGCTCGATCTCGGCGGCGTTCGTCGCAGGCCGACAGGACGGTCGCGCCGCGCGGCTGCAGCAGCGCGTCGACGATGCGATCGCGGTGCAGCTCCCGGGCAAGATCGGGCTCGCCCTCAGTGGGCTGCCCAAGCCGCCCGATGCGCCGCTGCGAACCTGGCCCGCAGAAGACGAGGTTGGCTTCGCCGTGCCGGAGCCGCGGGAGATCGATCGAGGCACCTACAAAGCGGCGGCGCCGGGCGATCACCCGTTCGGTCGGCTCACGCCCACAGCACCGCCGATGGCATGGGTGTACGGGCCTGGAACGCGACGCATCAACCTCGCGTGGCTCGACGAGCACGGCCAGCGGCGCGAAGCGTTCACCACCCCCCACTACCAAATCAGCCGCTTCACGCTGTCGCCCGACGGCGACGCGGTGCTGCTCGTGTCCGAGCCCACGGCGTCTCTCCATCAGGTCTCGTGGCTCGACCTGAAACGTGGCGTGCATCGGGTCGTGTGCAGTCGAGGCACGACCGACGATCGTAGCCCACTGGTCGCGGCGCTCTTCACGGCGAACGACACATGGCTCATCGCCTCCGAGAAGCAACTGCGCCTCTTCGACGCGGCCACGGGCGAACAGCTCGCCACGCTCAAGGCAGCCGTCGACCGCCTGCGTCCGCCGCAGGTCTACCGCGAAGGGAGCCTCGTCGTGCTCGGTGGTAGACAGACTTCGATCGTCGCCATCGCCAACCGCGAGATGAAGCGGCTCGGAACGATCTCCGCGCCCGTCGGCCATCCAACGGAGACCGAGGGGGGGCGACTCCTCGTGTCGGTGGCAGATCGGGTCTACGAGATCACCCACCTCGAGCCGCTCTTCGACGCGTTCGCCTCCAAGAAGGGCAAGCGAGCGAGGACGGCGGGCGGTGGCGAGAAGGGTGACGAGAACGAGGGGCGGACGCCCGCGACGAAGCGAGCCGACAGGAGCGTGCCTACCCGGAAGCGCAAGCCCGAATTGGTGGAGCTCCCCGATGAGGACTTTCTGAAGCCCGAGGATGACAGCGCGCTGCGGGCGTCTCTCGAGATCGACGATGGGCTCGTGTGGGCGCGGCCGGACGGCGTGCAACTCGGCCTGAAGCAGCATCCCCGGCTCGCACCGGGCACCTACGGAGAGGTGCGGCTTCGTGTGGCGCCGAGCGCGCCGCGGCTCGTCCTGACGCAGTCGTACCGGGGAGTGGATCTCGCGTACGACGGCACGACGGTCTTGCTCGCGGCGCACGAAGGTCTGGAGGTAGCGTCCATCGACGGGGGCGAGCTCGGCGAGCCGTCGAGAGCGTTCTCGCTGCCCAGCAAGGAGTTCGGATTCGGCGTCATGGGCCTGTCCGGCGGATTGGTCGCGTTCTCGAGCTCGAAGGCGCTCTATCTGCTTCGGCTCAGGAACGGTGACACGGCAGAGCTCCTGCACGTCGCCAAGGTCCCGAGCGCGCGCGCGCTTCTCCCGATCCACGAGCTCGGCGCCTACGTCGTGCTGACGGCGCATCCGGGCAAGCTCTACGTCGGTGTCGCCCGCGATGATTCGACCCGCTGGATCTTCAAGGAGACCGTGAACACGAAAGAGGTTCGCGTGGACGGCCGAGACGTCGTGCTCGGCCCGGCGCTCACGAAGAAGGGAAGCCGCCGGCTCGCCCACCTCGCGAGCGCGTGCGAGTAGCGCCCGGTCTTTGCTCCGCCCAGCGAGGTCCGGCATGCTCGCGCGCCTCCGTTGACCTTCGACTCCGTCACGTTCCTCTGTTTCTTGCCGCTGGTCTTCGCGATCTACTGGTCGCTGCCGACGGTGCGCGCGCAGAACCTGCTCTTGCTGGTCGCGAGCTACGTGTTCTACGGCGCGTGGGACTGGCGTTTCTTGGGGCTGCTCTTTCTGGCGAGCTGCGTCGACTACTTCGCGGGGCTCGGGATCTACCGGGGCAAGCATGCCAAGGCGTGGCTCGCGCTCACGCTGGTCAACAACCTCGGGATTCTGTTGGCCTTCAAGTACCTCGACTGGGGCATCGCCTCGTTCGCGGCGCTGATGGGCCGCTTCGGGATCGAATCCGACGTCGCGACGCTGGGCTGGATCCTGCCCGTGGGGATCTCGTTCTACACGTTCCAGACCCTGAGCTACGGCTTCGACGTCTACCGCAAGGAGCTGAAGCCCACCCACGACTTCGTCGCCTTCTTGGCGTTCGTCGCGTTCTTCCCGCAGCTCGTCGCCGGCCCCATCGAGCGCGCGACCCAGCTCCTTCCGCAGTTCCTCGGTCCGCGCACGTTCGACTCGCGCAAGGCCACCGACGGCGCGCTGCAGATGCTCTACGGCCTGATCATCAAGGTCGTGGTCGCCGATCGGCTCGCGGCGATCGTGAACCCCATCTACGCCGAGGCCGACACGGCGAACCCGTGGTCGCTGCTCGTCGCGACGTGGGCCTTCGCGTTCCAGATCTACGGCGACTTCGCGGGCTACTCCCACATCGCGATCGGCGCCGCGCGTCTCTTCGGCTTCTCGCTCATGCGCAACTTCGCCTATCCCTACTTCGCGCTGAGCCCCGTCGAGTTCTGGGATCGCTGGCACATCTCGCTGTCCACCTGGTTCCGCGACTACCTCTACATCCCGCTGGGCGGCAACCGCGCGGGGCCGATCCGACGTCGCTTCAACGTGTTCCTCACGTTCCTGGTGAGCGGCATCTGGCACGGCGCCAACTGGACCTTCGTCGCCTGGGGCGCGTACTGGGGCGCGCTCGTCGCGCTCTTCCCCCGCGCCGGCCGCACGGACATCGATCGTCCGATGGGCAAGGGCCGCATCCCGCGTCTGTCGCACGTGCTGAAGGCGTTCGTGATGTTCCAGATCGCGTGCATCGGCTGGGTGTTCTTCCGCGCCGCCAGCATCGACGAGGCGTTCACGATCCTGACGAGCTTCACGCACCTGTTCACCACGACGATCCCCGTCGGCGTCTTCGATCCGCTCTTGCCCATCCTGGTGCCGCTCGTCGCGTGGGAGTGGTGGAACCGCCGCGAAGCGCACGGGCTGACCCTCCGCCGCACCACGCTCCGCGGCCGAGTGCTGACCGCCTTCGCCGCCGTCCTCCTCGTCGCCGCCTGGGGCGAGGTGCGGACGGTACCGTTCATCTACTTCCAGTTCTGAGCGAATCGCGCCCCGAGCTGGCGCTGTCTCTGGTTCTGGTTCTGGTTCTGTCTCTGTCTCTGGTTCTGGTTCTGGTTCTGGTTCTGTCTCTGGTTCTGTCTCTGGTTCTGTCTCTGGTTCTGTCTCTGAATCGGGCTCGGGCACGGGCTCGGGCGCGGGTCTGATCGAGAGTTCGAATCCGTGGATGCCCCCATCCGCCCGGTCCTCGCCCTTCGGTCCTGCGGGCGGGCTGTTCCCCCAAATCCGGCGCTCCGCGCCGTCAGGGGGAACACCGGCCGAAGGGCAGCTCGCACGTCGTCGTGTACTCAGAGCGTGAACGCGAACGTCCGCGGGGTCGGGCCGCGCGAGCCTCACCGGGGGTACTTGGATTTCCGATCCCCTCCGGGCACCATCACCGGATGCCGAAGGTCACACCTCCTTCTCCCATCCTCGCGGGCAACCTCCTGAAGGGCCGGGTGATCTTTACCCCGCCCAAGCCCGCGCCGGTGGACACGGTGGTGGTCACGCCGCCGCGCGGACCCGTACAAAATGGGCCGATCGCCAATCCAAGTACCCCCCCGGCGGGCCTGAGCGGGGTCGCCTTGGCGCGCTGGGTGAGCGAGCGCCTGATCGAGCAAGAGTCGCTGCGCGCGGGCTCGTTCTGGGACACCGGGCACCTGCTTGGATTCTTGATGCCCACCAAGGCCCTGCTTGGATTCAAGGACATCAAGGCGGTGATCGAGCAGTACCAGCTCGGCATCTCGCACTTCACCGCACAGAAGTTCCTGATGGTGGCCCGCTCGTTCGATCGGGAGACTGCCCGGAGCACCGGTATCGAGAAGTGCTACGCGCTCACGCTGTATGCCAAGGTGACCGGACGTGCCGGCAAGGCCGCGGAGATCCTCGCGAAGAACGAGCGCATCGCTGGCACCGACCTGCCGCCGGCGCGCTCGCTCGCCAAGACCATCTCGGCCTCGCAGCTCATGCGCGTGGTGCGGCGCCTCAAGACCGAAGCGCGCGGGGAGAAGGTGCCGACCGCGGTGCAGCAGGAGCGGGAGAAGATCGGCAAGGACACCC
>CAYZQM010000075.1:24045-25762 GCA_964480175.1 uncultured Sandaracinaceae bacterium | reverse complement strand
GCCCTCGGTGCTGACGCAGTTGTTCTTACGCAGGCCCTGAGCGTCCAGGCGTCTCTCACTGCGCGTCTCTCCGTCGATCTGCGTGTGACGTCGTGGGGCGACGGCGAGCGAGCTCAGGGGCCGATCGCGCGCGTCACCGCCGCGATCCGCAGACCCGCCGTCGCGCTGAACGCGAGCGCCACGCCCATCGCGGACTCTTCTTGCATGTACAGCGTCGCGCCGAAGGTGAGCGCGAGCGGCCCCGCGAGGTCGAGCGCGATGCGGAGGTTGCTCCGCAGCTGCCACCGGTTCTGATCGAACAGGTCGGCGCAGAAGAAGTCGGCGCTGCCCTCGGCGGTGAGGCTCCGGATGTCGTCGGTGAACACGGTCCACCGATTCAAGAGGAGCGAGCCGCCCGCGCCGAACTCGGCTTCGGCGCCGTGCTGCAGGAGCTGCGCTTGCAGACCGACCTGCAGCTTCACTTCGAACTCGGGCAGGAGCGGGAAGCGCGTGCCGACGGTCGGCCGCAAGAGCAGCCAGTGAAAGTCGCGCGTGTCGGGCCGCGAGAGCTCGGACTCGACGAAGGCCTCGATGTACACGTCGGGGATGTAGACGGCGCTGGGATCGCTGCTGCGAAAGCCGCGGTAGCTGCCGAGGCTGCGGATCTGGAGCTGGTCCTGCGCTTCGATGAACGTGCCGGCGACGCCAGGCTCTGCGGAGGGCGCCCACTGGGTGCGGAAGTTCCCCATCACCCGGTTCTCCCAGCTCCAGTCGGGCGCGGTCGCGTTGCCTTGGATGTCGATCAAGATCCCCATCGCGAGCGAGGGGATCGTGGAGAGCTGCGCGGCGGTGTAGCCCGCGGCGTTCTCCACGGTCGATCCCGAGAACGATCCGTCGACGGTGCCGCGCAGCACCCACTCCGGCGTCTCGGCGGGCGAGGGACGCGCGTCGCGGACGTCGCGTCCGTCGGGCAACGCGAGCGTCTCGAGCACCACGTCGCGCAGCGTGTCGGCGAGGCGCTCGCCGTCCTCATCGTGCGTCATCGGCGCCCAGCTCGTGCCCGCGGGCAAGGGCGGTAGCGCGTCGTCGCCGCCCTCGGCGAGGAAGCGCAGCGTCACCACGCGGTACATCGCGCCCGTGACCGGGGCGCGCCCGCGGATGCGCAGCACGTCCACCGTCGTGCCCTCCAAGCTGGTGAGCCCCGTCGTCAAGAGCCCGTGGCCCGCGGCGCGATCGTAGGCGAGGCGCAGCCAGCTCGCGGGGACGTCGGCGACCATCAGCGGCTCGTCGTAGGGGATCGCGAGGTAGAGGTCGCTCGCGCTCAGCTGCGTGGCGTCGGCGGGCGCGAACTCGCGCGCGATCGCGCCTCGGTTCATCAGCGCGACGTCCGCGCTCGCGTGCTCCCGCACCACGCTCGAGATCAGCGCGGTCATCCCTTCGCCGTCGAGCGGGCGCTCGAGGTGTCCGCCCGGGAGCGGCGCGCCCCAGCGCTCGCAGTAGTGCGGCCCCACGACGCTCAAGAACGTGTTGAGCGCGGGCGCGACCCAGGGCTCGGTGAGCGGGGTCGCCAAGAGCTCGAAGCCCGCGGCGAAGCGATCGCTCCGTCCGACCGAGACCTCGACGCCGTTGCCCGGCGGCGGCGCGACCACGGCGGGCACCAGCGTCGCGGGCCGCGCGAAGAGCAGGTCGGCGCCGCCCTCGGCGAGCAACATCAGATCGGGCCGCGCGTCTTCGGGCA
>CAYZQM010000075.1:0-24035 GCA_964480175.1 uncultured Sandaracinaceae bacterium | reverse complement strand
CGCGATCGCGAACGCCTCGGGGCTGCCGACGTCGAGCACCGCGATCACCAGCGTCGCGCCGGTCGCCCGCGCCACCCGCACCGCGGTGGGGAGTCGATCGGCGATCGGCTCGATGCTCAGCCCCTCGCGCCGATCGGGGGCCACCCGTCCGAGCGCGCCGGGATCGAGGAACGAGAGCACCGCGGCGCGCTCGATGCCGACGTCGATGGGCAGCGGCAGATCATCGACGTCGCGCACCACGTCGCAGAGCGCGTTGGTCGGCTCGCAGCGCAGGTTGCTCGCGATGTAGTCGATGCCGGTGATGCGCAGCGCGAGCGCGACCTCGAGCGTGCGGGCGCGCGGCGCGCCGAGATCGGACTCCCCGAACGCGAGCGCCTGGTAGCCGAGCGCGCTCACCAGCGCGGCGACCGCGTCGGGGACCTCGTCGTTGGCGAAGCGCATCACACCGTGCGGCGCGAGCAGGCCTCCGGTGTCGAGCACCAGCGCGTCGGCGCCCCGCCGCGTGAGGGGCCCGGTGAAGCCAGCGATCGCGTGGGGCACGAGCTGCGGCGTCTCCTCGTGGCAGCGCGGCTCCCCGAAGCGACCCCCGACGCCCGCGGTCGCGATGATGCGCGCGCCCTCGTGCATCTCGTAGCCCGCCTGCGCGTGCGCACGCCCGCCCACGAGCAGCGAGACCAACGAGAGCGAGAGCACGGCCAGACGCATCGCGCGCAGGTGTAGCGCCGATCGGAGGCCGCGCCCCGAGGACCGAACGGCCGGCTTGGGTGTGCCGATCGTGTCCCCTCGCGTCGGTCGGTGCGGCGGCGTCGGCGTCTGGTGCTGTCGCTGGCTCTGCGTCTGTGTCCGGCTCTGGCTCTGTCGCTGGCTCTGCGTCTGCGTCTGCGTCTGGCTCTGTCTCTGCGTCCGGCTCTGTCTCTGTCTCTGTCTCTCTCTCTGTCTCTGCGTCGGCCTCTGACCTCGCTTGCCGATCTCGAGAGCGTTCACGACCACGATCACGTTCAGGTTCACGTTCACGACCGTCGCGGCTGCCGGCGATCACTCGGCGATCGTCGCGGGCTTGCTACGCGATTCGACTTCGAATGGACGGCGCTTGGACGGGGGATCGAGCCTTCCGTCGCGTAGGGTCGGTGGATGCGCTCCTACGCCCAGGTCTCCCTGTTCGCGCTCGCGCTCGCCGCGTGCGGAGGCACGGAGGGCGCAGACAGCGCGCTCGCGTCGCTGGTGACCAGCCAGCAAGCGACGTTGCTCGCATCGGACGGAGCCAACAGCGACGCTTTCGGCCTCGCGGCGGACATCAGCGACGACGGTCTGCGGGTGATCGTCGGCGCGCCGAACGACGACACCGCCATCGGCGGTCAGACCGCGGGGAGCTTCCGCATCTTTCGCCACGCGGGTGGGGGCACCTGGGTGCAAGAAGCGGTGTTCGTCGGGAGCCAGGCGCGCGCGTTCTTGGGCTACGCGGTGAGCCTCGATGCGACCGGGTCGCGCGCGGTGATCGGGGCCTACCAGGCCGATCTTCCCGGTCCGATCGCCGACGCCGGCACGGCGTTCGTCTTCGTGCGTGACGGCACCTCGTGGAGCTACGAGGCCACGCTCGCGCACACCGCCCCCGCCGCGAACGACTGGTTCGGTCTCGATGTCGGGATCTCCGGCGATGGGCAGCGGGTGATCGTGGGCGTGTCGCAAGACGACACGATCGGCGGCCTGAACTCGGGCAGCGCGCGGGTCTTCTCGCGCGCGGGCCCCACGTGGACCGAGGAGGCCCTGCTCACCCCTTCGTCGCCCGCGCCGAACGACGGGACCGGCGGCGCGGTGTCGCTGTCCTTCGACGGAAGCATCGCCGCCGTCGGGACCGAGTTCGGTGACGTGATGGGCATCGGCAACGCGGGCTTCGTCACCGTCTTCGCGCGGGTCGGGGCCAGCTGGTCCGAGATCGCGCGGCTGGTGCATCCGGCGCCCGCGGCCAACGACTTCTTCGGGAGCGCGGTGTCGCTCTCGGGGGCGGGCGACCGAGTGCTGATCGGGGCGCAGTACGACGACGCCCCGGCGGACAGCTCGGGGAGCGCCGCGGTGTTCGTGGACCGCGGCACGTCGTGGACCATGGAGGGTGATCTGCTGCTCGCCGAAGGCGGGGCGGCCACCGACGTGTTCGGTCAGGCCGTGTCGCTCTCTGCCGACGGATCGCACGCGGTGATCGGCGCGTCGCAAGACAGCGTTCCCACGCTGGGCGCGTTGATCGGCAGCGCACGGGTTTTTCTGCGCACCGGGTCGATCTGGGCCGAGGAGGCCGCGCTCTACGCGCCCGACGCGGAGGCGAGCGACTTCTTGGGTCGCTCGGTCGCGATCTCGGGCGACGGATCGCGCATCGTCGCGGGCGCCTACAACGACACGACGCCGCGAGGCATCACCGGCAGCGCGCGCGTCTTCGCCGTCGCGCCTTCTCCGGTGGGCGCCGCGTGCAGCGTGGATGCGGCGTGCTCCTCGGGCTTCTGCGCCGACGGCGTGTGCTGCTCGAGCCGCTGCGCGGGCGCTACGACGTGCCAAGCGTGCAGCGCGGCGCGCACCGGCGGCGTCGACGGAACGTGCGCACCGCTGACCCCCACGGCTGCGGCGAGCACGGTGTGCCGCGCCGCTCGCGACGTCTGCGATGCGCCCGAGTCGTGTACCGCGGGCGTGCTCGCTTGCCCCGCCGACGCGCGCGCGCCTGCGGGCACGGTGTGTCGCGCGGCGAGCGGCGACTGCGACGCCGCAGAAGCGTGCTCCGGTCTCTCGGACGCGTGCCCGGCGGATGTCGTGCGCCCCTCCGGCGCCGTGTGCCGCGCGAGCACGCGCGGCTGCGATGTCTCCGAGGTGTGCGACGGGGCGAGCTCGGCCTGCCCGTCCGATGTGCGGGCCGCCGCAGGGACCCCGTGCCGGGCCTCGGCGGGCGCGTGCGATCTCGAAGAGCGCTGCGACGGCGTGCAGCTCGACTGCCCGCCCGACGCGATCCTCCCGGCAGGCAGCGTCTGCCGCAGCACCGGCGGGCCGTGCGACGTGGAAGAGGTGTGCACGGGCAGCTCGCCGATCTGTCCCATCGACGACTTCCGACCGCCCAGCGTGACGTGCCGCGCCGCGATCTCGTCGTGCGATCGCGCCGAGCTCTGCACGGGCGCGAGCGCGCTCTGCCCGCCCGATCTCTTCGAGCCCCCGACGACCGTCTGTCGGCCTGCGAGCGGCGCGGTATGCGACGCCCCGGACACCTGCTCGGGCACGTCGGCCGACTGCGTGGAGCGCTTCTTGGCGGGCGTCGTGTGCCGCGAGGGGACGGACGCGTGCGACGCGAGCGAGGTGTGCTCCGGCGGCAGCGAGCTGTGTCCTCCGGACGTGCCCGCGTCGTCGGGCACGACGTGCCGCGCGTCGATCGATCCGAGCTGCGATCCGACCGAGACCTGCGACGGAGTGTCGGTCACGTGCCCTGCCGAGGTGAATGCGTGCGTGCTCGACGGAGGTGGGCCCGACGCGGGCACGTCCGACGGTGGCGCGTCCGACGCGGGCGAAGCGATCGCGGCGACGGGCTGCAGCTGCGGCGTCGCGGGCCGCACGCGCCCGTGGCCCTTGCTCGCGGCGCTCGCGGTCCTCGGGATGTTCCATGCACGCCGCCGAGCCCGCAGGCCCGCGGCGCGCCGCTGATCGCTCACCGCGGGTGCTCTCGGCGCCACGCGGCCGGGCTCATCCCCGTGCGATCGCGGAAGAGCAGCGCGAGCGCGCGCTCCGAGATCCCGACCCGCTTGGCGATCGTCGCGACCTTGTCGTCGCCCGAGGAGAGCAGCACCTGCGCGCGGCGCAGCCGGGCGGTCGTGAGCTCGGCGTGAAAGGACGTGCCGTGCCGCCGCAGGATGCGCTGGAGCGATCGCGACGAGACGCCCAGTGAGCGGCTGACCGCGCCGATCGTCGCGTCGAGATCGTCGGCGAGCATCGCGCGGGTCTGCTCGAGCTCGCGGCTGCTGCCGCGCAGGCGCTCGGCGATCGCCTCGACCTCGCTCGACCAGCGCTCAGCGCCCAGCGCGCGGAACGCCGGCTCGGGCAGATGGTGCAGCTGGTAGGGCACGGGCCAGCCGGCCACGGGCAAGAGGCCGGTGAGCAAGAACGCGATCGGTCCTTCGCGGATGACGTTCGCCTGCATGCGCAGGCGCTGCTTCAGCCCTGCGCGGTGCTCGACGAGCCAGGCGAAGAGACGCGAGAGCGCCGTGGGATCCACCTGCACCACGCCGCGCGTGTCGAGCACGATGTCGAAGCGCTCCGCCATGTGGATCGGGTAGGTGTCGAAGATGCGCAGGATGCGCTCGGTCTCCTCGTCGCCGGGCTCGCCCCAGAGAAAGGCGCCGCACAGCTCCCGCGAGGCGCACCACACGAACGACGACCCGGTCACGGTGTAGCGGCCGACGGTCGAGCCGAGGAACGTGTCGTAGTCGGTCTCGATCATCCTGAGCCCGGTGCGCGAGGGTAGCGCGGAACGAAGTGTGCTCGGGGCTCGGGATGGCGCGACGTTGCCGACGCTTGGCGCCGATCTGCGCGCCCCGCCGGCTAGCGTCGATGCATGCAGCTCGGGGCACCCTCCACGGTCGTTCGAGGCGAAGGTCGTATGGCTCGGAGCGCGCGTCGGCGATCGGGGATCGTCGCTGCGCTCTCGTTGCTCGCGCTCGTCGGGTGCGCGGAGTCGACCACGCCGCGCACCGGCGGCGACGACGACGCGGGGATGCGGCTCCGAGAGGACGCCTCGAGGCTCGCCGACGCGCCCGCCCTCGACGCCCCCGTCGTCGATCCGATCGACGCGCCGCCGGCCATGCCGGACGCCGGCCCTCCGCCTACGCCGTGTCCTCGCATCCGCGTCGTCACGCCGGGCGAGGTGCTCAACATCCGCCCCAGTCCGTCGACCGCGATGGCGGCGATCGGCACGCTGCCGGACGGCGCGATCGTCGAGGTCGTGAGCCAGGTGCGGGGCGAGTCGATCGGTGGGGTCGATCTGTGGTTCGAGATCCGCCGCTCGGGTGGGACCGGCTTCGTGTTCTCCAGCTTCGCGTCGTGCACCGAAGACCCGATCCCGGTGATCGAGGGCTACCGGGTGCCGTTCGCGTGCGGCGCGTCGATGCGCGTGACGCAGTCGCCCGGCGGCGGGGTGAGCCACACCGGGCGAGCGATGTACGCGTACGACTTCGCCGCGGCGCTGAACACCGAGGTGCGCGCGATGGCCCCGGGACGCGTGACGTACGTCTCGACGGCGACCGGCCCAGGCGACCGCTGCTACAACGGCGGCGGCTCCGACTGCGGCTCCGCGTCGAACCTCGTCATCATCCAGCACGCGGACGGCAACACGTCGGTCTACAAGCACATCAACACGGCGAGTGTCACCGTCGGTCAGAACGTGCAGCGCGGCGACGTGATCGCCCGCTCGGGGAACACGGGCTACTCGACCGGACCGCACCTGCACGTCGAGGTGCGCTCGGGCTGCCCGACCACCGTCTACTGCAACACGATCCCGTTCACCTTCAGCGACGTGGGCAGCCCCCGCGCGCCGGTGACGGTGACCAGCGGCAACTGCCCCTGACCCCGTCGTCGATCGCGACCCGCCGTTCGGCGCCGCTCGCCGCGCCCGCGCTCTGCTATGCACGCGGCCGTGTCCGCGCGACCGCCGAGCGACGACGCCGCGAGCGTCCGTGACGAGCCCTCCCAGCAGGAGCGGGGGAGTCAGCCCGTGTCTGCGGACGCGCCGACCTCGCTGCTGGAGCTCGCGCGCCTCTTCTTTCGCTTGGGCACCACCGCGTTCGGCGGGCCGGCGGCGCACATCGCGATGCTGCGCGAAGAGGTGGTCACCAAGCGCGGATGGATGAGCGAGGCGCGCTTCCTCGATCTCCTCGGCGCCACCCAGCTCATCCCTGGGCCCAACTCGACCGAGATGGCGATCCACGTCGGCTTCGATCGACGCGGGTGGGCGGGGCTCGTGGTCGCAGGCGTCGCGTTCATCGCGCCCGCGATGGCGATCACCTGGGCCTGCGCCGCCGCGTACGTCACCTGGGGCGCGCTGCCGGAGGTCGGCTGGATTTTCTACGGCGTGCAGCCCGTGATCCTCGCGATCGTGCTCAAGGCGATCGTGGGCCTCGCGCCGACCGCTGTACGCACCACCCCGCAGCGCATCGCGGGCGTGGTGCTCCTCGCCCTCGCGCTGGCCGCGTTCGACCCGCTCGTGCTCATGCTCGCGAGCGGTCTGTTCTTCGCGGTGCTCGGCGCGCGCACCTCGCCGCCGTCCACCTCTTCGCCGTCCACCTCGCCGCCGAGCACCTCGCCGCCCTCCACCTCGCCACCGACCACTTCGCCGCCGAGCACCTCGCCGCCGACCTCGAGCCGTAGCCCGAGCGCCGAGCAGTGGCTCCCGATCCTCGGCACGAGCGCTGCGGGGGGCGCGATCTCGGCGTCGTCCATCTTCTGGGTCTTTCTCAAGATCGGCTCGGTGCTCTTCGGCAGCGGCTACGTGCTGCTCGCGTTCTTGCGCGCCGATCTCGTCGAGCAGCGCGGCTGGCTCACCGAGGATCAGCTGCTCGACGCCATCGCGGTCGGACAGGTCACGCCGGGCCCCGTGTTCACCACCGTGACCTTCATCGGCTACGTGCTCGCCGGCCACGGCGGAGCGGCGGCCGCCACTTTGGGGATCTTCGTGCCCGCGTTCGTCTTCGTCGCGCTCAGCGGGCCGCTCGTGCCGCGCATTCGAGCGAACCCTCGCGCGGGCGCCTTCCTCGACGGAGTGAACGTCGCCTCGCTCGCGCTGATGGCGTCCGTGACCCTCGAGCTCGGCGCCGTCGCGCTGATCGATCTCCCCACCGTCGCCCTCGCGGTGCTGGCCGCCGTGCTCACGATCCGCTTCCAGGTCGGATCGACGTGGCTGCTGGCGCTCGGCGCGCTCGTGGGCGTGCTCGCGCGCCTTCTCGGCACCTGAGCTCGTCGCGGCGTCACACCCAGGCGATGAGGTACCCGCAGCGATCCGGCCCGCGGTAGGACGGGAGTTCGGTGACGTGCAGCGATCGCGACACGAGCGAGAGCGTGCCCTCGAACATACCCGCCCAGCCCTCGCGGACGTATCCGAACTGCGCGATGTCCGTACGCAGGCACTCGATTCGGATCTCCTTGGGGCCGAGCTCGAAGACCCGCGCACCGCCGCCTTGCACCAGCCGCTCCCACGCCGTCGGGAAGCGCTCGAGCACTTCCCGCGGCGTGAGCGCACCGATGAGCCGCAGCGAGCGAATGATCGCGCCCGCGTACGACTCGCGCAGCCGGTGCGCGACCTGACGTCCGATGTCGCGCTGCCGCTCCGCGCTCAGGCCCAGTCCGTCGGCCGCCGCGTAATGCGCGTGCGCGGTCTCGATGGGCACCCAGCCGATGCCGGTGATCGACGTGATGGCTGCGCGGTGCACCGGATCGAGCAGCGCGAAGTACGCCTCGTCGTGACCCAGGCTACGGATCGCGAGCCGCGACGTGGCGATCACCGACGCGCGGATGGCCGTCGCGGGTTGGATCCGTCCCCCGACGGGGAGGGTCGATGCGATCTCGATCGAAGCGGGCAGCACGCGGCCCAGCGTGACGCATCGTCGGCGCCGTGCCTTGGGGTATCGCGTGCGCCGTCGGACGAGGCACGCTCACGCGAGGCCGAGCGCGATGGGCTCGCGGGCCCAGTCGATCGCGAGCTGCGCGACGTCCTCCCAGCCGGGCTCACCGACCGTGTAGTGATCGCGGCCCGCGAGCTCGGCGAACGCGACGATGCCCGAGCGGTACTTGGCCGCGTTCGCCCGGTTCAGCGACGCCGGCATGATGTGATCCTTCTCGCCGGCGATGAAGAAGAGCGGCGCGCGGTCCGCCTTGTCGAAGTCGACCTTGGCCGCCGAGCGCGGGTCGAGGTTGATGCTCGCGCCCTCGAAGAGCACCCGGCCGGGCGCCGCGATCGCGTAGCGCGCATAGGCCTCCTGGCTCTCCTCCTCGCTCAGCGTGTTGGTGAACGCGTAGTGGAACTGCGCGTGGGTGAAGGGCACCGCGCGGGTCCGGTTCGCCGGGTTCTTCAGGATGGGGAACGTCGAGCGCACCTGGGTGAAGGGGATCGGGTAGACGCCCTTCACGGGGGCCGAGTCGATCACCACGCCCGCGGCGCCCAGGCCCCGATCGAGCAGGAGCTGCACCACGGTCCCGCCGAACGAGTGGCCGATGAGGATGGGCGCGGTGGGCAGCGCGCGGATGATCGCGTCGTAGTGATCGACGACGCGCTGCACGCTCAGCGCGGCGATGGGCGAGGCGTCCTCACGGAGCGCGTCGACCTCGACCTCGAGGCCGGGGTAGGCGGGCGCGAGCACCCGAAAGCCACGCTGCTCGTAGAAGCGAACCCAGTGCTCCCAGCTGCGGGGCGTCATCCAGAGGCCGTGGATGAGGACGATGGTGTCGGCGTTCACGGTCGTGGTGCGCGGGGTCGTCTCGATGTTCGTCATGGTCGCTTCTCCCTTTTGGCGCCGCGTCGTGCGGCGTCGTTCGATGGGTTGAAGATGGCGACGTCGAGCTGTTCCCGGTAGACCGAGGTGGCTCGCAACACTTTCAACCGACGGTTGAAACCACGCTCAGGCTCTGCGCAGAATCGGCCCATGGAGAAGCTCGCCGCCATCGAGGCGTTCGTACGGAGCGCGGAGCTGCGGAGCTTCTCCGCGGCCGCCCGGCAGCTCGCGCTGACCCCTGCCGCCGTCAGCAAGAGCGTCGCGAAGCTCGAGGACTCGCTCGGGGTGCGCCTCTTCCAGCGCACGACGCGGCAGCTCACGCTCACCGAGGCGGGCGAGGCGCTGTACCGCGACGCCGCGCCCGGGCTCGGCGCCTTGCAGAACGCGCTCGCACGCGCCGCGGGTGGGAGCGAGGAGCCGACGGGCACGTTCAAGCTCAGCCTCGCGCCCGCGTTCGGCCGCGACTACGTGCTGCCGATGCTCCCGGCGTACCTGAAGGCGTGCCCTCGCGTCGTGCCGGATCTGCGCTTCGAGAACCGGCAGGTCGATCTGATCGGCGAGGGCTACGACGCCGCGATCGGCGTGGGCTACGAGCTGAGCGCGGGCTTGGTCGCGCGCGAGCTGGCGCGCATCGACGTGATCGCCGTCGCCTCGAAGGGCTACGTCGCGCGTCACGGCGCGCCCAGCCACCCGGACGAGCTCGCCGCGCACGACGTGATCGCGTTCCGCACCAGCCGCACGAACAAGCTGCGGGTGTGGGCGATGAAGACGCGCAGCGGCAAGCAGGCCACGGCCGACCCAGTGCCGCGCGTGGTGATGAACGAGCTCGATCCGATGCTGAGCGCGCTGCGCGCAGGTCTCGGCGTCGCGCTGATGCCGACCTCGCAGGTGCTGCCCGATCTCGAGCGCGGCGCGCTCGTGCGGGTGATGCCCAGCTGGTACGCCGAGGGCGGCCCGGTGATGATCTACTTCTCGAGCCAGCGCCTCCTACCGGCGCGTACTCGCATCTTCATCGATCTGCTCACCGCTCACTTCAAGCAGCAGAAGCTCGCGCAGCGCTTCCGCGCCGGGAGCTGACTCGCTGCTCGGGGACGAGCTCAGGTAGGGAAGAAGGGGCCGACGAGCGCTTCGGTGACCTCCCAGAGGCGTCGGGCGACGTCCTGATCGAGGCCCTTGGGATCGACGTACGACTTGCCCACGGGACCGCGCGCCTGACCGATGCCGGTCGGCCCGTAGTAGGCGCCCGGCTCGGCGGTGGGATCGGCGGCCGCGAGCACGAGGGGATACGCGCCGTGCTCCGCGGACTGCGCCACGATCTTGTTCGTGATGCCGTAGAGGAATCGATAGAACTTGCTGCCGCCCTCCTGGCCCACGCCCGCGGTCTGCAGGTTGGTCGCCGAGTAGCCGGGGTGGCAGGGGATGCTGACGACCTTGCTGCCGCGCGCGCTCAGGCGTCGCTGGAGCTCGAAGCCGTACAGCAGGTTCGCGAGCTTGCTCTGCGCGTACGAGTCGGTCGGGTTGTACTTCTTCTCGAACTGCAGGTCCTCGAACTGAATCCGGTACATGCGGTGCGCGATCGAGGAGACCGGCACGATGCGCGCCGCGTTCGCCTCGAGGTGGGTGAAGAGCTGCGAGTTGAGCCGGAAGTGCCCGAGGTGGTTCGTCGCGAACTGCAGCTCGAAGCCCTCCTTGGTCCGCGTCTCCGGCGGCTGCATCACGCCCGCGTTGTTGATGAGCGCAGCGATCGTGGGGCACGCCTCCTTCAGCGCCGCGGCCGCGCTCTTCACGCTGCCTTCGTCCGCGAGATCGAGCAGCACGAAGTCCACGCTCGCGCCCGGCGAGTGGGCCTTCACCACCTCGAGCGCCTCTTTGGCCTTGCCCGGTGAGCGCGCGGTGATGACGACGCGCGCGCCCTTCTTGGTGAGGATCTTCGCGGCCTCGAGGCCCAAGCCGCTGTTGCCGCCGGTGATCGCGTAGGTCTTGCCGCTCAGGTCGGGGAGTCTCTCGGGGGTCCAGCGCATCGTCTTCCTCGGGCTCGGGGAGCCGCGACTCTCGCTCGCGCGGCGCGTGCTTGGCAACCGAGGCCCGCAACGTGCCACCCTCACGCGGTGCGAAGCGCGGCGGTGTGGCTCCTGGTCGGTGTCCTTTCGAGCTGCGGGGAAGCCGCGCCCGAGACGCCCCCGAGCGCGCCTGCTGCGACCGAGCCCGCTGCGACGGAGCCGGCTGCGACCGAGCCCGCTGCGATCGAGCCAGCGACCCCCGATCCAGCCCGGGGTACGCCGCTCGCGATCGCGACCGGATCGGTCTTCGCGTGCGCGCTGCGCGAAGGCGGTCGCGTCGCGTGCTGGGGCAGCAACGTCGAAGGGCAGCTCGGTCAGCTGCATCGCGAGCCCGTGGAAGGCGCGGTGCACGTCGCGGGGCTCGAGGACGCGATCGCGATCGCGGCGAGCAGCGCCACGGCGTGTGCCCTGCGGCGCTCCGGCGAGGTGGTGTGCTGGGGGAGCAACACGGGCGGCGGACTGGGCCTCGAAGGGGGCGCGCGCAGCGGCGTCGTGACCGTTCCCGGGCTGCACGACGTGCGGGGCCTCGACGTCGGTGGCGGCACCTTCTTCGCGTGGGGCGACGACGGAGTGGTGCTTGCGTGGGGCGCGCCCGATTCGCGGATCGACGAGGCGAGCGAGCGGTCGGACGCCGCGCCACGACGCACCCGCTTGCGGGACGTCGTGCGCATCGAGACGGGCCGCGATCGCATCGCGCTCCATCGCGACGGGCACGCGAGCGCGTGGGGCTGGGAGCGAGGCGCCGTCGAGCGCCTCGAGGACGTGGTGGTCGCGACGTCGTCGTCGGGTGGGACGTGCCTCGGTGATCGCGCGGGCGTGGTGCGCTGCACGCTGCACACCGGCAGCGGCGTCGAGGAGCGGATCCCCGAAGCGCTCGCGGGCACCGAGACCCTCGTCTTCCCGCGCGGTGGTCTGATCGCAGGGCTGCGAGACGGGCGCTTGCTCGTGTTCTCGTACTACGCCGGGTCGACGGACCGCTTCGCCGAGAGCGATGCGCTCGTCGCGCTGGGTCGCGGGCTGGGCTCGCACCTCACCGCGATCACCCGCGATGGCCGGGTGCTCGCGTGGGACACCGCGCCCCGCGAGGGCGTGTACCTCCCGACGGAGATCGCGCTGCCCGCACCGGACGCAGACGCGCCCGAGCCCGCGCTGCCCGACGGACCGATGCCGCGCTGGTGCCGCGTCGAGGTCGAGCGCATCGCCGCGCCACCGCGGATGTCACTCGATGCAGCGGTGGCCGCCGCGCTGCACGAGGACACGCCTGGTCTCGTCCCCGGTGATCTGTGCGCCTCGATGCGCGTCACGGTCGGCGATCCGAACTGTCCGTACGCAGGACCGTGGTTGGGGCTGGGCACCGATGTCGGGGCCGTGTCCGTGGTGGTGCCGCTGCCTGCTCTGCAAGCGCGGCTCTTGTCCCGGGTGGCGGCCGACTGGAGCGGCACCGAGGAGTTCGACGTGCTCGAGCGATGGTCGCTGCGCTCGGCGCACCCGCTTCGTCTGGCGATGATCACCTCGCGCGGCGAGCCGACGGACGATCCCGACCTCGGGATCAGCCCCGGTGAGGTGGCGCGCGACGCGGTGGTGGTGCTCGAGACGCCCGAGGGCGACTTCGTCGAGGTGCGGGCGCGCGCGGATCTGCTGCGGATGCGCCGCGCAGGCGGGCAGCTCGATCGGCTTCCAGACGCGCGCCTGGACGGCGCGGAGATCGAGCTCTGGGCGTGCGGTGGGCGCGGGCGCTACCCGATCCCGAGCACGGCGACGGACCGCTACACCGCGGGCGAGCGCGCAGCGCCACCGAGCGTCGCGCCGATCGCCGAAGCGCCGCCCCCCGAAGCGCCGCCCGCCGCGGGAGCGAGCGATGCGACCGACGCGCCGAGCGAAGACGAAGTGAGCGCCGCGCGCGCGGAGTGCAACGAGGGCTTCGCCGCGCTCTCGCGAGGCGATACGGAGCGAGCGAGGACGGCGATCGATCACGCGCTCACGGTGCTGACGCGCGCGACCGACGCGGCGGCGAGGCGCACGCTCGGCGCGTGCCTCTACAACCGCGGCCGGCTGTCCGAGCTCGACGGCGATGCAGCCGCCGCGAGGCGCTACTACGAGCGCTCGCTCGAAGCCCGACCGAACGCGACGGTGGAGGAGCGGATGCGATCGCTGGCGCACTGACCACGCGATCGAGCGCACCAACGCTCCGCCGTCCTCCGCGACCGTGCCCAAACCCGCGCCCGCGCTCGTGCCCGCGCCCGATTCAGATGCGCGGCCATGAACGACGTTCTCAGAGCACCACGCCATCGAGCCCCCCACCTCGACGAGCACCCCTACACCGTTTCCCGAACTGATACGTCAGACCGCCCCACATGAACCGCCTCCTCCTCGCCGCCTCCATCGCCCTCACCTCTGCCTGTGGCGCCAGCGCACCCGCCCGCTCCACCACGCCGCCCATCGACGCCCGCGACGCGCGCTCGTTCGCGACCGCCAGCAACGCGACGGGCCTCGACGTCTACCGCCGCCTCGCCGCCGAGCAGCCCGGCAACCTCGCGATCTCGCCCGCGAGCATCTCGACCGCGCTCGCGATGACGTACCTCGGCGCACGCGGCGACACCGCGGATGCGATGGCGCGCGGCCTTCATCTGTCGAGCACGCCCGACGAGGCAGCCGACCTCGCGGGCGCCGCGGTGCGCTCGTTCAACGACCCGTCGCGCACCGCGTACGAGCTCTCCGTCGCGAACCGACTCTTCGGCGACGGCGCCTACCGCTTCGAGCCGTCGTTCATCCAGCGCACCGGCGACGCGTTCGGCGCCGACCTGGCGATCGTCGACTTCCGCGGCGCCGCCGAGGATGCGCGCGGCACCATCAACGGCTGGGTCAGCGAGCGCACCCACGAGCGCATCGACGAGCTCTTGCCCTCGGGCTCGCTCACCAGCGACACCCGCTTGGTGCTCGTGAACGCGGTCTACTTCCACGGCCGCTGGGCGCAGCCCTTCGATCCGGACGCGACCTACGACGCGCCTTTTCACGCGCCGACCGGCGACGTGACCGCGCCGACGATGCACCGGCTCGGCGGGCGCTACGGCGAAGTGGACGAGGTGCAGATCTACGCGCTGCCGTACGCCGCGTCCGAGGATGGACACGACGCGATGTCGATGCTCTTCGTGCTGCCCCGCCAGGCGGACGGCCTGAGGGCGATCGAGGCCGCGCTCGATCCGGACACCCTCTCTCGCTGGACGTCCGCGCTGCACGAGACGCGCGACGTCGAGGTCGCGCTGCCGCGCTTTCGTCTGGACATCGAAGCGTTCTCGCTTCGGTCCGCGCTGAGCGCGATGGGCATGGGCCCGATCTTCGTGGACGGCGCCGACTTCTCCGGGATGTTCGCCCCGGCCGAGGAGTCGCTCTACGTCAGCGACGTGTTCCATCAGGTCTTCGTCGAGCTGAACGAAGAAGGCACCGAGGCCGCGGCGGCCACCGGCGTGGTGATGACGACCGAGAGCGCGATGATCTCGGAGCCCCCGCGCTTCACCGCCGATCACCCGTTTCTCTTCTTCCTGCGCGACGACACCACCGGCGCGATCCTCTTCGCGGGCCGCGTCGCCAACCCGACGTGACCGACGTGCACGAGCGCTGATCCCCGAAGGCGGAGTGCTTCTCGCGCGGAGGTGAGGCACGCTCGCGCGCTCATGGCGGCCTACGACGAGTCGATCGATGCGAGCGCGATGCGCTGCCCTCGTTGCTTGGTTCCCTGGGATCCGAGCTGGGTCGATCTCGTCGCGGAGAGCGCGACGTGCCGCGGGTGTTCGCTGACGGTGGGTCTGCTCGGCGACGTCGTGCCGCGCTGGGAGCGCTCGGAGGTCGCTGGCCAGCTCGACGTCGTCGAGCGGAGGGCGCCGTGGGCCGAGGGCATCAGCGTGTCGGAGCGCGCGGGCGGGCGTCACCTCGAGCTGCGCGGCAAGACCCGCTTCCTGCGAGCCCGACCGACGCTCGCGCTCGACGACGAAGGCGTCGCGTCGAAGGCGGGCGATGCGCGCCTGCCGCTGCGGGACATCGCGCGGATCATCCCGGTCGCGATCTTCGACTGGGAGCGATCGGGCAGCGGCAAGACGCTCGTGGTGCGCAGCGTGGTGCGCGCCGTGCCCGCGATCGCCGACGCCGCGCCCCTGGACTTCACGGTCCCCACCTGGGCCGCCGCCCGCCACTTCGCCGCGCGGATGGAGCGCGTGCGCCGCGCGCTGCTCGATCGCGGGGGCTACCGCTGACGCGGCGCTCTTCATCGCGGCCCGTTCTGTCTCCGCGCCGCTCGATCGCTCTCCCGTACAGAGACGCGCTTCGACTCAGTCCAAGTGCGGCTTCAACACCGACGTGATCCAGCCCATCACGGCCCGCGTGTGCGGCGGCACCCTTCTTCCGTGCGCGTGGACCAGCGACACGGGCAGGGGCGCACAGGGATGGCGCGGCAGGATCTCCACCAGCTCGCCCTTGGCGATCTGTCCGAGCACGCCCCAGCGCGGCGCCTGGATGATCCCGAGGCCCGCGACGCACGCCGCGTTGTACGCGTCGGTGCTGTTCACGCTGACGACCGCGCGCATCGGGCGCTCGCGGTAGGTGCTCCCCTCGCGGTACTCGAACGCCGGCGTGTCGTTGCCCCAGCGCAGCGCGTAGTGCACCACCACGTGGCGATCGAGATCGCTCAGCGTGCGCGGCGTGCCGTGGCGCTCGAGGTAGCTCGGGCTCGCGCAGTTCATCATCCGCATCTCGCCCAAGCGCCGCGCGACCAAGTGCGAGTCGGCGAGCTTGCCGACGCGGAGCACGCAGTCGAAGCCCTCGCGCACCAGATCGACCCGGCGATCGGTGGTGCTCAGCTGCACCTCGAGCTCGGGGTGCGCCGTGAGCAGCTCGGGCAGGCGCGGGATCAACAGCGAGCGTGCGAGCCCCTGCGGCAAATCGATGCGCACCCGCCCGCGCAGATCGCTCGGCGCGTGGAACATGCTGGCGAGCTCGTCGCCGTCCGCCACGAGCTGACGCGCGCGAGCCAGGAAGCGCTCGCCGTCGGGGGTCAGGCGCACCGCGCGCGTCGAGCGATGCAAGAGCGTGCTGCCCACCGCCGCTTCGAGCTCGCGCACCCGCGTCGAGACCCGCGCTTTGGAGAGCCCCAGGTGATCGGCGGCCAGCGTGAAGCTCGCGAGCTCCGCGACCTTCACGAACGTCCGCACCGCTTCGAGGTCCATCGCTGTTCCGTATCACGGAACAGTCTGTCGAAGGATCTCGGTCTACCGGGGCAAGGCCCCCGCAGCCATCGTCTCCTTCGTTCCTAGAACCCGAACGACGAGGAGACCCCATGACCGAGCAGAAGAACCCCATCGCGATCATCACCGGCGGCAGCCGCGGCCTGGGCCGCAGCATGGCGCTGCACCTCGCGGCGCGCGGCACCGACGTGATCTTCACCTACCGCGCCGCCGAAGCCGAGGCGGCCGCGGTGCGCGAGCAGATCGTCGCCCAGGGCCGCAAGGCCGCCGCCCTCCGGCTCGAGGTGGGCGACGCCTCGAGCTTCCCCGCGTTCCAGAAGAGCGTCGCCGCCGAGCTCCAGCGCACCTTCGGGCGCACGACGTTCGACTTCCTGGTGAACAACGCGGGCGGCGGCCTGCACGCGGGCATCGCCGACACCACCGAAGCGCAGCTCGACGAGCTCTATCGGACGCATCTGAAGGCGCCGTACCTGCTCACCCAGCAGCTGCTCCCGCTCATGGCCGACGGCGGCCGGATTCTCAACGTCTCGAGCGGCCTGGCACGCTTCAGCGTCCCCGGCTCGTCGGCGTACGCCGCGATGAAGGGCGCGGTCGAGGTCCTCACCCGCTACCAAGCCAAGGAGCTCGGCGCGCGGCAGATCACCGCGAACGTGATCGCGCCAGGCGCGATCGCCACCGACTTCAGCGGCGGCATGGTGCGCGACAACCCCGAGGTGAACCGCATGGTCGCGTCCATGACCGCGCTCGGTCGCGTCGGCGAGGCCGACGACATCGGCGGCGCCGTCGCGATGCTCCTCTCCCCCGAGAGCCGCTGGCTCAACGGCCAGCGCATCGAGTTCTCCGGCGGCATGAACCTCTGAGGCTCGCACTCGGCCCGCGCTCGAGGGTGGTACCGTTCGACCGACGAGCATGGTCGAGCTGATCGAGGCGCTGGCGAAGCATCAGGCGATGGCCGATGCGAAGCGCACCGGCGGGACACTCCTCGAGGTACCGGCGACCACCACCGAGATCCTCGACACGATCCGCGATCCGGTCACGGGACACACGGCCGTGTGGTTCGTCTTCGACTTTCTGGTCCTCCACGGCACCCAGTCCGGCTCGGACTGGTATGACCATCACGTCTTCGCCGGCAGCGCGACGCTCACCGACGACGCGGTCATCGACGCCACGCTCGTGCGGCTCCGCGAGGCCTACGTCACCGAGTTCTCGATGGAGTGGGCTTCCGCAGGCGAGCGGTACGATCGGGACCGCGTGCGAGACGCCGATCGCGACGCGTGGTGCGCGAAGCACCTTTCGAGGTGGGCCCGGCGGCGCTGAGTCGTTCGGTAGCGCAGCGTCTCAGCCCACGTAGTCGGCCAGGTGCTCGCCTGTGAGCGTCGACTTCTTCTTCACCAGCTCACTAGGCGTGCCTTCGAAGACCACCTTGCCGCCCTCGTGGCCCGCGCCCGGTCCGAGATCGATGATCCAGTCCGCGTGCGCCATCACCGCCTGGTGGTGCTCGATCACGATCACCGACTTACCCGCGTCCACCAGGCGATCGAGCAGCCCGAGGAGCTGCGACAGATCGGCGAGGTGCAGGCCCGTGGTGGGCTCGTCGAGCACGTAGATCCCGCCGTCCTCCCCGAGGTGCACCGCGAGCTTCAGCCGCTGTCGCTCGCCGCCGGACAGCGTGGTCAGCGGCTGGCCCAGGCGCACGTAGCCCAGCCCCACGTCGTTCAGGCGTTGCACGATCGCGTGCGCCGCGGGGAGCGCCGCGTCGCCCTCGGCGAAGAACGCGAGCGCCTCGGCCACCGGCATGTCGAGGACCTGCGCGATGTTGCGCCCGCCCAAGCGGTAGCCGAGCACGTCGGGCGCGAAGCGCTTGCCGCCGCAGTCCTCACACACCGAGGTCACGCCCGCCATCATCCCGAGATCGGTGTAGATGACGCCCGCGCCGTTGCAGGTGGGGCACGCGCCCTCCGAGTTCGCGGAGAAGAGTGCGGGCTTCACGTCGTTCTCCTTCGCGAACGCCTTGCGGATGGGCTCGAGCAGCCCGGTGTACGTCGCGGGGTTGCTGCGCCGCGAGCCGCCGATCGCGCTCTGATCGATCGCGACCACGCCCTCGCGCTTCGAGACCGATCCGTGGATGAGTGAGCTCTTGCCCGAGCCGGCGACGCCGGTGATCACCACGAGGACCCCGAGCGGGATGTCCACGCTCACCTTCTTCAGGTTGTGGGTGCTCGCGCCCCGCACCGCGATCGCGCCGGTGGCTTTGCGCACCGTCTTCTTCAGCGCCGTCCGCCGATCGAGGTGCTTGCCGGTGATGGTCCCGCTCTTCTTCAGACCCGACACGGCGCCCTCGAACATCACCTCACCGCCGGCGGTGCCCGCGCCGGGCCCGAGATCGATCACGTGATCTGCGATCGCGATCGCCTCGGGCTTGTGCTCGACGACGAGCACGGTGTTGCCCTTGTCACGCAGCCGCAGCAGGAGCTCGTTCATGCGCTGGATGTCGTGGGGGTGGAGGCCGATGGTCGGCTCGTCGAACACGTACGTCACGTCGGTCAGGGCCGAGCCGAGGTGGCGGATCATCTTGGTCCGCTGCGACTCGCCGCCCGACAGCGTCCCGCTCGGTCGGTTCAGGCTCAGGTACCCGAGCCCGATGTCGACGAACGAGTCGAGCGTGTGACCGAGCGCCTCGAGCAAGGGCTGCACGCTCGGCTCCTTCAGCGAGCGGATCCACTTGGCGAGATCGGTGATCTGCATCGCGGAGACGTCCGCGATGCTCTTGCCGCCGATCTTGGACTTGCGGGCGCCCTCGCTCAGGCGACTGCCGCCGCAGTCGGGGCAGGTCTGGAACGTGATCGCCCGCTCGACGAACGCGCGGATGTGCGGCTGCAGCGCGTCCACGTCCTTGGACAGGTACGACTTCTGAATCTGCGGGATGAGGCCCATGTACGTGAGGTTGATCCCGTCGATCTTGATCTTCGTCGCCTCCTTGTGGAGCAGCGCGTCGAGCTCCTTCTTGCTGAACTTCTCGATCGGCTTGTCGGCGTCGAAGAAGCCGCACCCGTTGAAGATCCGCCCGTACCAGCCCTCCATCGAGAAGCCCGGGATCGTTAGCGCGCCGCCGTTGAGTGACTTCTTGCGGTCGTAGAGCTGGGTGAGGTCGATGTCGCTCACCCGGCCCATGCCCTCGCAGCGCGGGCACATGCCGCCGGTGATCGAGAACGTCTTGCGCTCGACCTTCTTGCCCGCGCCCTTCTCCACCGAGACCGCGCCGACGCCGCTCACCGACGGGATGTTGAACGAGTACGCCTTGGGCGATCCGGCGCTCGGCTTGCCGAGCCGACTGAACAAGACGCGCAGCATCGCGTCCGCGTCGGTCGCGGTGCCCACGGTCGATCGCGCGTTCGCGCCCATGCGCTCTTGGTCGACCGAGATCGCGGTGGTCAGCCCCGAGAGCACGTCCACGTCGGGGCGCGCCATCGTCGGCATCATCCCCTGCAAGAACGCGCTGTAGGTCTCGTTGATCAGCCGCTGGGACTCGGCGGCGATGGTGCCGAAGACGAGCGAGCTCTTGCCCGAGCCCGACACCCCGGTGAACACCGTCAGCTTGCGCTTGGGGATCGAGACCGTGATGTCCTTCAGGTTGTTCTCGCGCGCACCCTCGACGCGGATCACGTCGTGCGGGCTCTGGTCTCTCGTGGGCTTCTTGGACGTCATCGATCGGAGTCTCCGGGGCTGTCACTTCGTTCGGCGAATGCACGCGAGGCAAGGGGACGTAAGGGGCCCCGCGCAGCGCGAGCGGAGCGAGCGGAGGCGGGTGGGGGCCCCGATCTGGCTTCGCCAGGCGGGGGGAGGGTCTGCTCAGACCCTCCGGGAAGCGAGCTGGATCAGCTTCCAGCCGTTGCCGGAGGGATCGCGGAAGCCCGCGTCGATCGCGCCGAAGCGCGCGATGGGCTCCTGGGTGAACTCCACCCCGTTCGCCTTCATCCGCTCGCAGGCCGCGTGGATGTCGCTCACGACCATCACCAGCGGCGGCATCGCGCCCTTCGCGACCGCCTCGCACAGGGTCTGCGCGGTCGCCTCGTCCACCGTCGGGGGCTGCGGCACGAAGAGCCCCAGCTGAAACGACGGCTGCTCGGGGTGCTGCACAGTGAGCCAACGGTAGTTGCCGTTGCGCGCGTCGGTGTGCACCGAAAATCCCACCTTGTTCACGTAGAAGTCGAGCGCCTCGTCCTGATCGCGGACGTAGATGCCGACCACCTGCACACCACTCTTGGACTCGCTCATGTCGTGACCTCCGTTTCGTTGCCGGAGTCAGGGCTACCTTCCGCGTCCGTTCGTCGCTTCTCCGAAACTGCGATCGTGAGCGCAGGCCGGTGCGCGGCGGCGAGATAGCACTCGGGGAACGCGCGCTGGGGCGGCGAGGCCTTGCCGCCCTTGCGTTGCTCGCTCGGGCTCTTGCCCATCACGTCCCGGAACGTCCGGCCGAACGTGCCCAGGCTCGCATACCCGCTCTGCAGCGCGATCTCGATGATCGGCAGATCGGTGTCGCGCAGCATCGAGGCCGCGCGCTCCATGCGGCGGGTCAACAGATACCGGTGCGGCGGCACCCCGAAGGCCTCCTTGAACGAGCGAGCGAAGTGCGCCTCGGAGACCCCGCTCACCTTCGCGAGGCGGCCCACGGGCCACGCCTCGTGCGACGCCGCGTCCATCCGGTCCTTGGCGCGGAGCAGCCGTCGCAGCATCTCCGGGTCCTGCATCGCCGCAGATATAGCGCGACGACTACGGAATGGCGGGCCGCAACCAGGGGTGGCTGCGCATCCTCTCTGCTTGCGAGGCGCTGATGCCGCGGGCGATCGCGAGCCCCGGGTTGAAGTGCATGAGGTTGGCCTCGCCCGTGTCGTCGAGATCGTCGGTCGCGCCGTCGGCCTCGACGCTGTGCGACAGACCCAGGTAGTGGCCCAGCTCGTGCGCGAGCACGTGCGCGTAGCGATCGATCGGAAAGTCCTCGGGGCCGGGATCGAAGCTGTCGCAGCGCAGCCCCGGCATGAACACGGCATCCGCTGCGCCGCCTCCGCCGCCGCCGATCTGCGGAGTGAAGCCGTCCACCGCGACGGGCGGTCCGAAGAACGGATCGTCGAAGCGCAGGCACCCGGCGAACACGACGTCGACCGCGCCGCGCGGACCCTCGGGCGCGAGCGCGCGCACCGCGGCGAGCTCGGACAGATCGGCGTAGGAGAAGGTCTGCTCGTCGGCCACGCCTTCGATCGTCTCGATCGCCACCAGCGACACGTCGACGTCGGCCGCGCGCAGCTCGTCTTCGACGCGCTCGGCCAGCGCTTCGCGCAGCTCGGCTCGCTCGAAGAGCATCGAGTGGCGGCTGATCACGAAGCGCAGCGCGAGCTCACCCACGGCAGGCGCCGCCGGCTGCACCGCCCAGCCCACTTCGATCGGCCCACCGTCGTCGCTGCGCAGCGTGCTCGCGGTCAGACAGTCGACGCGGCGCACGCGGAGCGAGACGCCCGTGCTCGGCGCGAACGCATCGCGCGCATCGAGCACCACGAGCGCGGCCTCGTGAGACAGCGCCCGCGAAGGACCGGGGCGGCCTTCTCCGTCGGTCAGGCCATCGATCTGAAAACACCCGTCGCTCACCCGGGCCCAGAGCGCGAGCGAGTTGCCCTCGAAGGGCGGCACGGTGAGCGCCTCGCTCAGGCCGTCGGCGCCGAACGCGAGGCTCGCTCGCTCGCTCGTCTCCTCGAGGCGCGCGGGTCCGCTGGGTCCCTCATGCTGCGAGACGAAGGGCGCGCCGCACCCCAGCATCCCCGCGAGCGCGAGGACGAGGAGCGCGGCGCGCCTTGCCATCAGAGGACCTCCGCCAGATCGCTGGCGGACACGTACGAGCCGATGCGCTGCTGCAGCTGCGCCGAGGGCTCCTCGCCGAAGTGGGCCGCGAGCAGCGAGCGCACCTCGGGCCCGCGCGCCGAGTGGCCCAGCCAGTCGATCGCGCTGCCGCGCACCTCCGCGTCGTCCGAGGCGAGCAGGGTGCGCGCCAAGTCCAGCTCGGAGGAGGCGAGCGTCGCGCCGTCGTCCATCGTGTGCAGGCTGCGGAGGATCGCGGTGGTGACCCGCGGGCTCTCCTCGTCCCCGAGCTGCGCGAGCAGCCGGGGACGCGCCGTCTCGCGCGGCAGATGTCCGAGCGCGGCGGCCGCGTGCGCCCGGACCACCGGACGCTCGCTGCCGAAACGCTCGCTCAGCGCGCCCTCGAACGCGACGTCGCGGCTGTTGCCCAGCGCGTCGATCGCCGCGACCTCCGCGTCGAGGCTCGTCGCGCCCGCGAGCTCCTCGCTGAGCGCGGTGCGCAGCGCGCCCCGAAGCGCGCCGTCCTCCGGCGCACGACCGGTCATGCTGCCGAGCCCGAGCAGGCTCACGTTCGCGACCAAGGGTGACGTGTCACCGTGGGCCTGCGCGAGCAACGCCTGCATCGCCGCGTCCGTGGGCTCGCCGTGGCTGGCGAGCGCCGCGGCCGCGCGCGCCCGATCCACCTCGCCGAGCGCGTCGTCTCCCAGCGCCTCGAGCAGCACGACACGCGACGGTGCGTCGCCCGCGAGCTCGAAGGCCAGAAAGAGCGCCGCGTGGGCCTCGGGATCGAGCACGCCGTCGCGCAGATCCGTCAGCAGCATGGCCGCGCCGTCAGGGTGCTGACGCATCCAGTCGGCGAGCACGCGCGCCGCACCGAAGACGCCGGCCGAGCCGTCGTCGCGGATGCGATCGAGGAAGGCCGCGAGCGCGTCGTCGTGGCTCATGGTTGCGAGCGCGGGATCGCTCGGCCGATCGAGGACCTCACCCGAGGCGAACGCGTCGGTGAAGTCCGCGTCCGTCCGCGAGGCGGCGGCGACCGCGTGGTGTCGGCTCGCATCGCGCTCGATGACGAGCACCGCGCCGAGGCCCTGAGGCGCCTGCCCCGGGACGTCGAAGCGGACGTGCTCGCGGAGCGCGACGCGCGCCATCCAGCCGGGGTGATGCGCATCGAAGCGCGCCTCGGCGATCGAGCCCAGCACCTGGATGCGCAGGCCCATGCGCGCGACCTCGGGATCGACGTCGTAGCCGTCCTTGGTCCGCACCACGCGGACGGTGTCGCCGCTGTCGCGACCGAGGGTGTAGCGCCCGGTGTAGTCGCCCACACCGTCGCGCTGCGCGACCTCCCAGGTCTCGCTGGTCTCGTCTTCCGGCAGCACGAGCTCGGCGCTGGTCAACAGCGTCGCGACGAGCTGCCGGCTCGCGGGGCTGAACGCCGGGGAGAAGCCGAGCGCGCCGAGGCGGCAGCGCCCATCCACCTCGACGAAGAACGGCGTCCCGCTCAGCTCGGCGGCGCTGGCGCGCGCCCCTTCTGGGGTCAGCGCCTGGGTGAGCTCGACCTCGCTCAGCGCCGCGCGCAGACGCGCGGGCTCGTCACCCTCGCTGCCGCGCTCGACCACCCAGCTGAGGACGCCCGCGAAGCGATCACTCGCAGCCTCCGCCGTCGCGTCGTCCGAGCTCACCACCGACTCGAAGGTGAACGCGTCGTCGTCACCGGTCGTGAACGCGCAGCGCGGGACCGCGTGCTCGGTGACCGTGTCTGCCGAGCCGAGCTCGGCCGGCTCGATGGCGGCGCTGCTCATCGCAGCGCTCGCCACCGCACCCACCACCGCCAGGGCCACGGCCGCGCCGTGGACGATGCGTTCGGTCTTCATCAATCCAGGAGCCCCAGCTCGAGCGACTGGTCGACCAAGGTCCGGCTGAACCGCGGCGAGCTGAAGCTGAAGAGGTTGACCCGGAGCGAGCGGCTGAAGCGGCGGATGCCGACGCGGCCGACGATCGCGACCTGACCCTGGATGAGGGTGAGGCCGAGCTCCCAGTTCACGTTGCCGCGCACCAAGATGCGGCCGTCGTCGCGCAGGCCCCACGCGAGCGACGCGGTGAGGGGGAAGTCGGTCTGCACGATGCGCAGCTCGGCGAGCACGCCGGCGCGGGCGATGCGGATGTCGATGCCGCCCTCGATCTCGGCGGTGAACGCGAAGAAGGGCGTGATGGTGCGCGACATCGAGCCGCACGCGGTGATCGCGTCCTCGGTGTCGAGGCGCTCACCACAGTCCGCCACCGTACCGACGGTCAGCTCGTCGGTAATCACGAGACCGACCTCGCCACCGAGCACGAAGCAGAAGCCGACGCGCACCGAACCGAAGCCAAAACCCAGACCAAAGAAAAAGAACGAG
>CAYZQM010000074.1:23662-26107 GCA_964480175.1 uncultured Sandaracinaceae bacterium | reverse complement strand
CCTCCTTCGCGGCCCACCGCCCTGCGAAGGGCACGGCCGGATCCCGCTTGCGCTCGCAGTACGCCTTCTCCGCGTCGGTGAGGACCTTGTCCATGAAGGCGGGCCCGTGTTTTTCGAGGTTCCGGCGCATCCGCTCGATGTCGCACACGTCGAGCCCCAACCCCACGATCATCGGAGCCCCATCGCGGCCAAGAAGCGCTTCACGGCGCCCTCGATCCCGTGCAGGACGGCGTCGGCGATGAGCGCGTGGCCGATGTTGAGCTCCACGATCTCGGGGACCGAGCTCAGCAACAACGGGACGTTATCGACCGTGAGCCCGTGTCCCGCCGCGATACGTAGCTTGGGCGCCACCTTGCGCGCGTGCTGCGCGGCTTCGGCGAGCCGGTCGAGCTCGATTCGTCGGTCTTCGCTGACCCTGCCGGGCAGGGTCACGTGCGCGAGCTCGCCCGTGTGAAGCTCGATCGCGTGCGCGCCGATCGCCACCGACGCGTCGACCTGCCCGAGCTCGGGCGCGATGAACAGCGAGACCTCGATGCCCGCCGCGACCAGCTCGGCGACCATCGGCGCGAGCTCGCCCTGCCGCCCCACCACGTCGAGGCCGCCCTCGGTCGTGCGCTCCTGCCGGCGCTCGGGCACGAGGGTGACGAGCTCCGGGCGCACCCGCTTGGCGATCGCGACCAGCTCGGGGGTCGCGGCCATCTCGAGGTTCAGGATCGTCCCGATCGCTGCTCGCATGCGCTCGACGTCGTGGTCTTGGATGTGCCGCCGGTCCTCGCGCAGGTGCACCGTGATCCCGTGCGCCCCGGCCCGCTCGCACGCGAGGGCGATCTCGACCGGGTCGGGGTAGGGGGTGCCGCGCGCTTGGCGGAGCGTGGCGACGTGATCGACGTTGACCTGAAGGCGCACCCGCGGAGGATGACCGCCCGCCCCCGAGGCGGGCAACTTCGGCGCCCCCCGCTCGTCGCGCTTGGCCCTCAGGTCACGAGGCCGTAGATGGCCACGCCGACCAGGGCCAGCAGCGCGAGACCGACGCTGGAGACCATCGCGATCGCCTTGGCCGGGCTCCGATCGACCAGCAGCGTGAACTCGCGGGTGGACCGCTTCATCCCGGTCGCTGCGCACTGCACCCGGCAGCGCCCGTCCTGGATCATCGCGAGCTCGAAGAGCATGTCGGAGGCGCTCTGCCAGCGATCCTCCGGCTTCAGCGCCAGACCCCGTCGAAGGAAGTGCATGAGCTCGGGCGGGACGCCCGCCAGGTGCTGCTTGGCGAACACGTGCACGTTCGGGCCGCTGTCGGTGAGCTGGATCGCGGCCAAGAGCTGCACGAGGTTCTGCTGATCCTCGAAGCGGTGATGCAGCGAGAGCAGCTCGTAGAAGACCTGGCACGCCGCGTAGAGATCGCTGCGCGCGTCGAGCGACGCGTTGCGGCCCGACGCCTGCTCTGGCGACATGTAGAGCGGGGTGCCGATCAGCGCGCCCGCGTGGGTCGCGCTCGCGCGGCTGGGGTCGGTCGCCGCGAGATCGAGGGCCGGTGCGTCGGGCTCGGGCCGCGCGATGGGCCGCGCCACGCCCCAGTCCATCAGGACCACTTCACCGTTGTCGCCCACCATCACGTTCGCGGGCTTGATGTCCCGGTGGATGATCCCGCGCTGGTGCGCGTACTCGAGCGCGCGCACGATGCCGACGAAGAGCTCGACCCTGCGCGCGATCGGATAGCGCGAGCGCGCGTCGGCGTCGCCGGACTTCAGCTTGGCGATCACGTCTTCGAGGGTGATCCCGTCGACGTACTTCATGACGAAGAAGTAGTTGCCGGCTTCGTCGACCCCGACGTCGTGGATCGGGACGATGTTCGGGTGCTCGAGCTGCCCGACGGTGCGCACCTCGTCGACGAAGCGCGCGAGCGACGCGGCGGAGGGCGTCCCCGACGGCTCGTGCGGCGAGTGCAGCCGCTTGAGCGCGACCTTGCGACCGATGTCGCGGTCCTGGGCGAGCGCGACCTCGCCCATGCCGCCCGCGCCCAGCACCCGCGCTCGCTCGTAGCGCGGACCCTCCGATGGAACGAGCCGGTTGCCCGCGGCCGACGACTCGACGCGCGGGAGCACCGACGTCGAGAGGCTCGTCGTGATCGGCGAGGCGAGCGGCTCCACGTCGGGGAGCGGCGCTGCGAGCGTCTCTCCGAGCGAGACGGCCACGGCGCTCTCGCGATCGACGAGGGTGGCGGCATGGGGGAGGGGAGCGGTCATGGGCCTCGCGAGGTCGGTGTGCGGCATGCGGTCTCGATGTTCGCGCCCGCCGGGTGACCCGACACGAACGTTCGGAGAAGAAGGATGACGAGCCGGCGACGGCGATGTCCACCGTCATCCTTTTTCACGCGCACGGGCGCGTTTGGGCTGGAATCTCGGGCTGAGCGGCAGCACAACCGCGCGGTGAGCGACGCGCCGCGCG
>CAYZQM010000074.1:0-23652 GCA_964480175.1 uncultured Sandaracinaceae bacterium | reverse complement strand
CCGAAAGCTCTTGGGCTTGGGTCGACGCGAGCGCGGGCGCGTCGCGCTCGGCGTCGTCTTCCTGGCGATCTCGAGCGGCGCGGGTCTCGTCTTCCCGCTGGCCATCGGTCGCCTCTTGGATGCGGCGATCGAGGGGGACGATCCGGGCGCCGTCGACCGCATCGCGCTCGCGATGGGCGCGGTCCTCGTGGTGCAAGCGGTGACCAGCGCGCTCCGCTACGTGCTCTTCACCACGGCGGGTGAGCGCATCGTGGCCGGGCTGCGACGCGATCTCTACGCGAGCTTGATGAAGCAAGAGGTCGCGTACTTCGACGCGCGCCGCACGGGCGATCTCGGGAGCACGCTCGCGGCCGACGCCACGGTGCTGCAGAACACGCTCTCCGTGAACGTCTCGATGGCGCTGCGGAACGTCGCGACGGTGATCGGGGGCATCGCGCTGCTCTTCTACACGTCCGCGCAGCTCACGCTGGTGATGCTCGCGGTGGTGCCGCCCATCGCCCTCGGCGCGGTGCTCTATGGGCGGCGGCTTCGGAAGCTCTCGCGCGCGGTCCAAGATGCGCTGGGCGGGGCCTCGGAGATCGCGGAGGAGAGCCTCGCGGGGGTGCGCACCGTTCGGAGCTTCGCGGCCGAGCCGCTCGAGCTCGCCCGCTACGGCGGCGCCGTCGAGCGGAGCCTGTCGCTCGCCCAAGCGCGCATCCGGCTCGGCGGGCTCTTCATCAGCTTGGTCGGGGTGCTCGCGCTCGGCGCGGCGTCGCTGGTGCTCTGGTACGGCGGGCACCTCGTGCTGGAGCACCAGATGGAGGTGAGCGACCTGACGTCGTTCCTCATCTTCACCCTGCTCGTCGGCGTCTCGCTCGGCGCGCTCGCCGACCTGTACGCGGATCTCACGAAGGCTGCTGGCGCCGCGGAGCGCATCTTCGACATCCTCGAGCGCACCCCCGCGATGCAGGAGCGCGGGGTCACGCTGCCGCGCGTCGAGGGCACCTTGGCGCTGGAGGGCGTGCGCTTTCGCTACCCTGCGCGCCCGGAAGTGGAGGTGCTCAAGGGGATCGATCTCACGATCGCCGCGGGCGAGCAGGTGGCGCTGGTCGGACCGTCGGGCGCGGGCAAGAGCACGATCGCCGGCTTGGTGGCGCGCCTCTACGATCCCGAGGAGGGCACCGTTCGCCTCGATGGACACGACGTGCGCGAGCTCTTGCCGAGCTGGCTGCGCAAGCAGGTCGGCGTGGTGTCGCAGGAGCCGATCCTCTTCAGCACGAGCATCGCGGACAACGTGCGCTACGGGCGCTCCGACGCGACGCAGGAAGAGATCGAGACCGCGTGCCGTGCGGCCAACGCGGACGCCTTCATCCGCGGCTTCCCCGAGGGCTACGGGACCCAGGTCGGCGAGCGCGGCGCGCAGCTCTCCGGCGGACAGAAGCAGCGCATCGCGATCGCGCGCGCGCTGCTGAAGAACCCGCCGGTGTTGATCTTGGACGAGGCGACCAGCGCGCTCGACGCCGAGAGCGAGCACTTGGTGAAGGACGCGCTCGATCGGCTGTCGGCAGGGCGGACCGTGCTGGTGATCGCGCACCGCCTCTCGACGGTGCGGGACGCGGACCGGGTGCTGGTGCTCGACGGCGGCGTCGTCGTGGAGTCGGGCAAGCACGACGAGCTCCTGCGCGCGGGCGGGTTGTACAAGCGGCTCGTCGAGCGTCAGCTCGCGGCTTGAATCGCCGCCATCTTTCGCCCAGCGCGGCTCGCGTGATAGCGTCGCGCCCTCTTACTCCCTGGAGGCGCGCGTGAAGAAGCATGGACTCATTCTGGTGATGGCGACCCTGATGTGGGGCTGCGGTGGCGAGGATCCGGGGATGGACAGCGGCGTGGACACCGGCACCCCCGTCGACACCGGCGGCATGGTGGACACCGGCACGCCCATCGACGGCGGCGGCGTGGACGCGGGAGGCGGTACCGACGCGGGCGGCGCGAGCGACGCGCCCGTGATGCTGCCCGACGCGGGCGAGCCGATCGGCATGGCGACCATCACGCTCGAGGAGACGTGCCCCGCCTTCGCAGCGTGTGGCGGCGACATCGAGGGCACCTGGCACTACGAGTCGATCTGCATCGAGGAGGCGGAGATCCTCGGGCCGATCGAAGAGCGCTGCGCGGGCAGCGAGATCCTGGCATCGAGCGGCACCGCGTACGGCACCCTCACGGTGGGCCCGACCACCATTCGGCGCGAGATCGGGACGTCGGTGACCGCGGTCGTCGCGCTCGGCACCGGATGCACCGTACTCTGCGGAGCCGTCGCGAGCATCGTCGAGAGCATGGCGCCCGGAACGGAAGCGGAGTGTGCGATCGATGCGGGCGATGGGCGCTGCCACTGCTCGGTGATCTTCGTGAACGAGCTCGACGAGACCAACGGCTACACCATCGAGGGCGGCGACACCGTGGTCACCACGGACAAGACGCCGCGGACCTTCGAGTACTGCGTCGAGTCGGGCGGCGAGCTGCGGGTGCGCGAGATCGACGGCGAGCCCGGCACCAGCACGTCCACGATGGAGTGAGGCCCGTGCGCTCGTAGCGCCCCCGAACGGGGCAGCGGGCCTGCCGCTGCCCCGTTCGTCATTCCGTCGCCGAGATGAACGCCGACGAGCGTGCGTGGTACACCCGAGGCTCGTGACGCGACGTGAGCAGCGCATCGCCGAGCTCGATCGACGGGTGGTCGAGGCGAGCCGAGGCATCCGCCTCTTGAGCGCGCTGAGCTGGGCGCCGGCCGCGATCGAGGGCTTCCTCGCCGGCCATCGACGTGGCGCCATCGCGCTCCCGGACGTCGAGCACACGCCCCTCGATCACCACGAGGCCCGCGCCGAGCTCGCGGCGCTGAAGGCCGACATCGACAGCCACGATCCCCTCGGTCGCTACCTCGACGAGACCGCTGGGAGCTACGCGCGCGCCGCGCGCATGCTCGAGGTCCCCGGCACCGCGGAGTTCTCCGATCTCTCGGCGTCGCTCTACGGGCGCCCCTCCGATCGCCTCCCGGGCAGCGATCGAACGCACCTGCAGGCCGCCGACGAGCTCCTCGCGCAGACGGACGATCTCGCGACCGCAGGGCTCGCCGGCGAGCCCGAGCTGGTGCACTCCGCCGAGGTCGCGCAGCAGATGTTCCAAGCGCAGCTCGACGCGTTCTTCGGGCCGGGCAAGGTCGAGGTGGAGATCGATCCGGAGCTCGCGTCGAAGGCGGCCGCGGGGAGCAGGCGGGTGCGCATCCGAGGGCGCACCGGCTTCTCCGCGCGCGACGTCGATCAGCTGGTGCAGCACGAGGCGCTCATCCACAGCGCGACGGCGCTGAACGGCCGGGCGCAGCCGCTCCTGACCTCGATGTCGCTCGGCGCGCCCCGGACGACGCTCACGCAAGAAGGGCTCGCGACCGTCGCAGAGCTGGTGACGCGCACGATCGACGTCGGGCGGCTGCGCCGCATCGCGCTCCGCATCCGCGCGACGCACCTGGCGCTCGAGGGCGCCGACTTCGTCGACGTGTTCCGCTACTTCCTCGACGCAGGACAGAGCGAGGACGAAAGCGTGCGCTCCGCGATGCGGATCTTCCGGGGAGGCGATCTGCGCGGGCGACACGTGTTCACCAAGGACGTCGTGTACCTGCAGGGCATGGTCGCGGTGTACACGTACCTCCGCAAAGCGCTGAGCGCGCAGAAGCCCGCGCGCATCGCGTGCCTCTTCGCGGGGCGCATGCACCTGAGCGACGTCGTGCTGCTGGAGGAGGCGTTCGAGGACGGGCGGGTGGCGCCGCCGGTGTTCCTGCCGCCCTGGGCTTCGGATCTCCCCGCGCTGGGCGCGCACCTCGCGTTCGCGCAGCTCGCGTTCCGCATCGAGCTCGACGACTTGGCCTTCCACGAGATCTTGGCGCCGACGGATCATTGATCCCGCGCGCGCCCCGTGCGAAGCGTGCCCGATGTCGCGTGGACCCCTCGTGATGCTGTCGGTGATCGCCTTGGCGCTGGGCGGCGCGGGCGTGGTGGCGTTCCTGAACGGGCGCGCGCTCAGCGACGACCCGCTCGAGCTCGCGCCCGCGGGGACGACCGCCGTCCTCCGCGTGGACGTGCCCGCGCTGATGGCCTCGCCGCTCTGGGCCGCGTGGGTGGGCGACGGCGAGCCGGGCTACAGGCGCATCGTGTCCGAGTGCGGCTTCGACCCGCTCGCCGACCTGCGCACCGCGGACGTCTACGTCGTCGGGACCACGCGCCGGCCGCTGGACCAAGTGGGCTTCGTCGTGCGCGGCCCGCTGCACCACGAGGAGCTGGTGCGCTGCGTCGAGCGGGTCTCGGAGGAGGGCGGAGGCGGGGTCCACGAGGTGGAGATCGAGGGCGTCCGAGCGATCGCGAGCGATCACGGATCGAGCCGGGCGGCCTTCGTGGGATCGGACGCGATCGTGGGCGGCGACGAGGACCTGGTGCGCAACCTCCTGCGGCGCGCACACGGTGAGGGGGAGAGCCTGGCCAACGATCCCGCGCTGGCGTCGCTCTATGCGCGCGTGCGCTCGCGACGCGAGCTGATCGCGGTGGCGCGGATCCCCGAGAGCTGGCGCGCGGTCTTGCTGCGCGCGGCGCCCGATGCGAGCTGGGCGCCCGTCCAGAGCCTCGAGGCGGTCGGGCTCGGAGCCGCGATCCGCGAGGGCCTCGGCGCGACCGTCGTCCTCGAGCTCGGCGACGAGGACGACGCGCGGGATCTGCGCGGCGCGATCACCGACTGGCTGGCGGCGACGCTCGATCGCCCGCTGGTCCGCCTGAGCTTGGTGGGGGCAGCGCTGAGCCACGTGGCGGTCGAGGTCGATCGCCGCGAGCTGGTGCTCTCGGCCGAGCTGGACGCGGACGAGCTCGGCGCGGTGGTGGCGTACCTGCGGAGCGCGCTCGATGGCGCCGTGCACGGCGATCCGCCGCCAGAGGTCGCGCCGCCCCCCATGGAGGTTCCAGTGGTACCGGACGAAGTGATCGGACCGTCGAACTAACATTACGGAATGTGTACGGCACCACTCTGACCGTCAGATGTCGGTCGATTGCCACAAATGACTGGTGAGTGATGAGAAACGTGAAGCGACTGGCAGGTGAGTCTGCCGTGACGTAACGTCAGCTTCGCCATGAACGACAGCACAACCTCCCGGTACATCGATCGTGTCCGCAAGATCCCCCTCCTCGACCGCGAGGCCGAGCACGAGCTGGCCCTCAAAGCGGCCGCCGGCGATCAGGAGGCGCGGGACGCCTTGGTGCAGGCGAACCTCCGGTTCGTCGTGGCCATCGCGCTCAAGTACCGCCGCTACGGGATCCCCCTCGGGGATCTCATCGCGGAGGGCAACCTCGGCCTCGCCATCGCGTCGCGGAAGTTCGACCCGGAGCGGGGCACGCGCTTCGTGACGTACGCCGGCTACTGGGTGCGCGCCCTGGTCCTCGATCTGGTGGTGCGCTCGACCACGATGGTCGGCGCGGGCTCGGGTCCGCTCCGCAGCAAGCTCTTCTTCCGGCTGCGCCGGGAGCGGGCGATGGTCGGCAACCTCGACCTGACGCCCGAGGAGCGCATCAAGGAGCTCGCGAGCCGCTTCGACACCACCGAGGAGAAGATGGAGCACATGCTCTTTCGCCTCGATGCCCGCGACGTCGCGCTCGACGCCCCGGTTCGCAGTGACGGCGACGCGACGATGCTCGAGATGATGCCGAACCTCGACGCCGGCCCCGAGGAGCAGACCGCTGCAGAAGAGGTCGACGTCCTTCGTAGGCAGAAGGTGCGCGACGCGCTCGAGGTCCTCGACGCGCGCGAGCGCTTCATCCTCGAGCAGCGCTACATGGGTGACGCGGACGTCTCGCTCGCCGATCTCGGCCGCGCGCTCGGCGTGTCGCGAGAGCGCGCCCGTCAGCTCGAGGCGCGCGCGAAGGAGAAGATGAAGGCGCGCCTGGGACAGAAGAGCGAGCTGCTCGCGGCCTGATCGCTGGCCAGCGCGCTCCGCTCGAAGACATCAGAACGCCCCGCCATCCACTCGGATCGCGGGGCGCTCTGCTTCCGTCAGAACGCGGCTTCCGTCAGAACGCGGCTTCCGTCAGAACGCGGCTTCCGTCAGAACGCGTCCCAGAGAAGATCGAGGCCGCCGTTCTGCGGGATCGAGTACGACCCCGTGCCGACGAAGTTGTAGGGGAACTGCAGCTCGAGCGTGACGCCGAGGCCGACGCCGCCGTAGTTCGCCGCGTTGCGCGCGTCGCTGCCCACCGTGCCCTCGAAGTACGCGCCGAGCACCACCTCGCGGAGGAAGTCGGGGATGATCCAGTCCGACGCTGCCGCGACCGCCGGTCTCCAGCGAGATGTTGGGCACGACGCTGCCGAACTGCTCGCGCAGACCGAGCGTGAGCACGCCGGCCAAGAGGCCCGAGACGAAGTTCGCGGTCTGCTCACCGGCCTGCTGCGCGGCCTGGGGATCCGTCGCGCGGCTCGCGCGCCCCGACACGAGGAGCGCGAGGATCTCCCCCGTGTCGCTGCTCTCGGTCGACTGGAAGTCGATGTGGATGTCGAGCAGCGTGCCCGACGCGATCACCGAGATGCTCGCGCCCGAGCGTCCCGGCAGCTCGTAGGTGGCGACCAGGTCGACCGCGGGATCGAGCTCGGGTCCGCCACCGAACGTGAGCGAGCCGCGGGTCACGGCGAAGCGCTTGCCCAGGATCTCGAACGTGCCGCGGCGGATCACCGCGACGCCGCTCAGCAAGAGCTCGGGATCGCGGTAGGTGACGTCGAGGTTGGAGGTCACCTGCACCTCGAAGTCGTTCCGGCGCACGGTGAACGAGCGCGAGGCGTCGATGTGGATGTGGTACGGGAACGTGATGATGCCGCGCGAGTTCAGCTCGGGCGCGTCCTCGCCGATGACCATCACCTCGGGCAAGAGCGCGAGGTCTTGGGTCGCGCCCGCGGTCGTCTGCGGGAGCTCGACGGTGAGCGAGCCCGTCGTGACCTCGGCGTCCAAGCGATCCTCGTAGAGGTCGGCGCTGAGGCTCGCGTCGCCCGTCAGCGAGGCGAGCACCGCGCCCTCGCGGCGGATGGGGAAGCTCGTCGGCTGCACCACCGCTTCGATGTGCGTGGGGAGCAGGCCTCGCATCGTGAGATCGCCGCTCACCCGGAGCAGGTGATCTCCGTCCCACGCCTCCCAGGGGCGGTCGTCCGGGAGGATGATGTGGTTGCCCTCGAAGCGCAGCGGTCCCCCGACGTCGTGCAAGTACTGACCGAGCGCGACGATGCGCGCCTCTCCGTCGTGCACGAGGAGGCCACCGTCGAGATCGAGCGACTCCCAGGGGCCCGACGCGCGCACGGTGCCGTCCGCCAGCGCGTTCGCCTGCGCCACGCCCGGGATCCACACGAGCAACGGCTCGATCGCCGCGTGCTGCGCGTCGAGCACCGCGAACATCTCCTGCTCCCACTCGATCACCGGGACCACCGCGCCTTCGCCCACGGTGACGGGGAGGGTGGCGACCACGATCAGCTCGCCGTCCTCCGCGACCGCGCCCGTCCCTGCGGTGCGAAGGGACGCGGCGCTGGGACAGGACGCGATCGGCGTGCGGCTTCCGTCCTCGCGGCCGAGGATCAGGCACGTCTCCAGCTGGTTGAGCCCCGAGCCCTCGGACGCGACGCGGACCTCCGCGTGGTAGGCCGCCGAGGGTGGTGCGTCCTCCGCCGTGCGCACCCTCAGACCGTCGACGACCAGCTCGCCGTGCAGGTTGGGCTCGGGCACGAAGAGCGTCGCGCCCACGTCGCCCCGGACCTCGCCGCTGCTCACGACCGCGCACGTCCACGGCAAGCGCTCGAGCGCCATTCCGTCGACGTGCAGCGCGAGCTCGGTCACCGGGGTGACCGGCGTGACACCGTCGAGGAGCCACTGTCCGATCGGCGTCTCGCCGGAGGTGGTGCCGGTCGCGACCACGACCTCGTCGATCAGCACGGTCACCTGTCCGGTCGTGTGCCCTTCGGTGTCGGTGTCGGCGGTCAGCTCGATCCGGGGGCGCACGTCGGCCGCGCAGGCGTCGCCGTTCGCAGCCTCGTCCCAGCGCAGCTCCGTGTCGAGGTGCGCGATGACCCCGCGGCGATCGCCCGAGAGATCGATCGCACCCTCGACCGAGACCCCGCGCGGCATGTAGCGCTGCAGCGGGCGAGGCCAGTTCTCCAGGCGGCGATCGGCGAGCTCGAGGTGCATCGTCCACGGCTCCGACGCGATCGCGCGGATCCAGCCCGGGCCGTCGCTGGGCAGCGTGTCGAGCGGCAGCGTGACGGCCGCGCGCGCGCGAGCGAGCTCCCCTTGGGCGTCGGCGAGCCAGACCTGATCGAGCGCGAGGAGGTGCTCGGTGAGCGAGCCCTCGAGCTTCATCCGAACCGTCGAGGTGTTCGGCAGCGCGAAGTTGTCGAGGATCACGACGCCCCACGGCACTTCGAGATCGTGCACGGTCCCCGCGAGCTGCATCGCGACGGTGATCTTGCCGGCGATGCCGAGATCGCGGACCTGCTCGCCCAAGAACGGCGTGACGAACGCGATGTTGATGCGGTCGATGTCGACCTCGAGCCCGTCGAAGCGGAGCTCGTCGAGCAGGCGATCGCCAGGGTCCGTGAGCGCGGCCCACGACACCGCGACGGGGCCGTCGATGCGGACGCGGCCCGTGTCGCCGAGATCCCCATCGACGTGCGCGTAGAGGCTCGAGTCGCTGTACTCGAAGCGCAGCGCGAGCGCGAACATCCGGTCGCCATCCAGCGTGGCGTCCACCACGCGCCCGCTGAGCGAGACGTCGGGATCGTCCAGATCGCCCGCGAGATCCAGCGTCGCGCTGCCGACCCCGGCGACCTGCGCGAAGCGCTCGGGGAGGAAGGGGCGCAGGAGCGCGATGTCCAGGCCCTCGGCCTCGACGTGGAGATCGGAGTCATCGCCGCGCGTGTCCACGGTGCCGCGCGCCGCGAGCCGCCGGCTCTCGCCCACGAGCTCCACGTCGGCGAGCGTGATGACGCTGCCGCGCATCCGGATCTGTGCGGGTGGGACGTCGACGGGGCTGCGCCCGTCGAGCGGGTGCGCTCGATCGGCGATCATCCCCAAGCCGAAGTCCGCGGCGATCTCGGGGATCTCCAGATCGATCACGCCGCCGCTGGTGCGCATCGTCAGCACGGTGCGCGCCTCGCGGATGTGCTCGCCGCCGCGGCTGCGCGCGCGGATGGTGTACGGGCCTGGGCCCCCGTGGATCTCGGCCTCGACGTGACCCAGCGACAGACCCGACGCCGTCGTCCCTTCGGCGACGGCGTCCGCGTCGATGTGCAGCGCGTTGGTCGGTCCGTGGGCCCGACCCCGGGTGGCGAGCCGACGCGCGCGCACCGGTCCGTAGCGGAACGGAGAGAACACCAGGTTCCAGCGCACATCGAGGTCCTCGGCGTCCGCGGTGAGCACCACGTCGATCCCACCGCGCGCAGGACCGTGGGCGCCCGGCACGAGGCGCGCGATGTTGGGATCCATCCCCGCATCCGCGACGTCGACCTCGACGTGGAGGGTGACCGAACCATCGAAGCCCACGACGCCGCCGCCGCTGATCGATCCGGACAGGTGGGGCGAGCGGAGCTCGTCGATCACGATCCGGTCCTCTTCGATCGAGCCGCGCGCCGACAGGGTGGGGACGTCGTAGCCGGCGACCGACAGCGGGTCCGAGTCGAGCTCGAAGTGCGCGAGGGCAGGCGTGGTCTCGTCCACGTCGATCTCGATGCGTCCGCGCCCTCGGAAGCGGAGCTCGGGGGACGCGGGCACCAGCTCCGCGAGCTCGAGCCCGTCGGTGCGCGCATCGAACCAGTAGCGCCCGTCGTCGGGCAGGCCGCCGACGATGTGCACCGCACCCGCCTCGGTGGCGAGATCGGCGCTGAGCGCCAGCAGGGACGGTGGGCCCTCGATGCGCGCGAAGCCGTTGGCGCAGCCTTCGAGGTTGTCGAGGCCCGGAAAACCCATCTCGGCGAGCGTGTGCATGCACACCGGCTCGGCCGACGCCGTGATCACGATGTGCGGTGGCGCGTCCTCTTCCTCCCCAGGCCAGGTGACGAGCGCGCGGGCGCGCGCGCGGGTCTCACCGCGCGAGGCCTCGGCGTACGCGTCGAGCCCCTCGGCGCGGTCGGTGGTGAACGAGAGCACGATGGTGTCGATCGACGTCTCCCCTTCGTAGGGGCCGGTCATGCGGCCGCTCCCTTCGAAGACCTCGATGACGACCTCCTCCTCGATGTCGATTCGACCAGCGACGTGGGTGTCCTCGAGGCGGACCCCGGGGTAGCGAGGCGCGTCGCCGTGCAGGAGCACCCGATCGACGCGCAGTCCGTCGATGAGGATGTGGGTCGGCTCGCCTCCCGGCGTCGACGGGCTCGCGGGCTGGAACGCCTGCACCAGCGACACTTCGAGACCGTCCTCACCCTCCGTGTAGAGGATCACCTCGCCGTCCTCGACGTGGCCCGCTGCGATCCGGATCGTCCCGTCGGTCAGCAGCCGCGCGAGATCGGGCCACGCGGTCACGTGCATCGCGTGGATCACCACGCGCCCTTGGGGATCGCGGAGCACGACGTCGGTGAAGCGCGCGCGGTAGAGGCCGAGCTCGTCGACCCTGCCGATCTCCAGGCTGCCCCGCAGCGCGTCGGAGGCGAGGTCCTCGACGAGCACGCGCGCGAACGAGCGGGTCTGCGGCAGACCGAGGTGGTAGCCGATCGAGAGGACGAGCGCGACGAGGGACACCGCGAACCAGGCGATGGCCGCGATCAGGCGACCCAAGCGCGACGGACGCTTCGCGACGCGCGGCGGCTCGGTCGGCGGCTCGGTCGGCTGCTCGGTCTCGGCCATCAGAAGGCCTCGCCGATCGTGAGGTGGATCGCGCCGTCGACCGGGATGCCGAAGTCGCCGAAGAACTGGGGATGGGGTCTACACGTCGTGGTGATCCCCGCGGTCTGCGAGGGGCAGATCGTCGAGACGCGCTCGTCGGGGACGCCGATCACCTGCAGCACGTCGGGTCGCACGCCGACGTCGAGCCGCAGCGTCCCGATGAACGTGTGGAAGCGGAGCCCGCCGCCGATCGCGATCTGGGGATGATGGAAGCGGTAATACGACGAGCGGGTGACGTCGCCTGCGTCGCCGAAGACCACCACGCCGATGTCGGGCGTGAGCGGGATGCGCAGTTCGAGGGAGGCCTCCCAGCGGCGGATGCCGCCGGTGATGAGCACGGGCGCGGCGCTCGCGGTGCCGTCGGGGGTGGGGCGCTCGGCGATCGGCTCCAGCCGCACGTCGCCCAGGTAGCCGGCGGGGAAGCCGCGGTTGCTGGAGCCGCCGCCGCCCGTGAGCTGCTCGGAGAAGGGCCCGAGGTGAGCGAGCTGATACACGTTGTTCGGGTTCAGCCCGTACGAGGAGAAGACCTCGGTGAAGCCGATGCCGAAGCGCGCCGCGATCACGATGCCCGCGGGCAGCGGGATGTAGCCGCGCGCCTCGCCGGTGACGCGCAAGTAGTCCCACGACGAGAGCCCGCCGAAGCCGCCGCCCTGCACGTCGACCGCGAAGAACGCGCCCTCGTGCGGGTTGTGCGGGTCGTCGCGCAGATCGAGGTACGAGGTGCCCTGCAGGATCAGCACGCCCGTCGACTCGCGCTGAAAGTCGACGCGCACCCCCTGATCATCCTCGGGGAAGAAGAAGTTCCCTCGCACCCAGCCGGCCAAGTAGAGGTTGTTGCGCTCGTCGAGGAAGAACGTGCGCTCGAGGCCCAAGCGGCCGTCGAGCTCGTGACGGAAGAAGCGCACCAGGGGCGCCGGGCCGTAGTCGTACGTGACCGATGCGATCAGCGCCGTCCGCGGCTCGAGGAAGCCCGGCCATCGGTAGGTCGAGAGCAGCTGGATACCGGGCCGGGGATCGCCGCTCGGGAACTGATCCGGGAAGATGATCCGGGGCCGCGCCTCGAAGCGCGCGCGCAGCATCTGATCGAAGAGGTTGCGATCTTCGAGCACGAAGAGCGCGTGCAAGTCCCACTGGTTGAGCGCCGCGGTGTTGTTGGACGCGACCGCCGAGTTGGTCGCGGTCAGGCTGAGCGAGCTGCCGACCTGCCAGCCGAGGCCGAACCCGAGGCGGAAGAGGCGGCCGGGGCTCACGTGGATCTCGATGTCGACGACCCGCTCGGCGCTGCCTGCGTAGGTGCTGCTGCACAAGCTCGGCGCCTCGGCGCGCTCGGTCGTCGCGTCCGGCACCCCGTCCCCGTCGGTGTCCTCCGCCTCTTCGGGCGGCTCGTCGGGATCGATGACGGGCTCCGGGTTGGGGACGTGGGTCTCGGTGTTGATCTCCACCGTTCCGTCCTCGGCCTCGACCATCTCGGGCTCGACGCGCTCCTCGACGGGACGGTGCCGAATCTCGACCGAGGAGAAGACCCCGAGCGCATAGATCGCGCGCTGGGCTTCTTCGAGCGACGAGAGCGAGAAGTCGTGACCCGGCTCGAGGAACGTCGCGCCCAAGATGGGCGAGGCCGGAAGCTCGCCGTTGCCGAAGACGCAGATGCGACCCAGCACCGCCGGAAGCCCCGTGCGCACGTCGAACGCCACGTACGCCTCGTGACGCTCCTGATCGACCTTGGCGTTCCCGAAGACCTGCGCGTCGACGTAGCTCTGGTTCGCCAGCGTCCGCAGCATCGCTTGCTGGGCTTGCTGGAAGAGCGCCTCGTCGAAGATGTCGTCGGCGTGGAAAGGGAGCGCGTCGCGCAGGCGACGGCGCAGCTCGGCGGGGATCTCGTCGAGCCCGTGGATCTCGATGCGGCGTACCCGCACGGGCTCGCCTTCTTCGATCGTGAGGCTGACCCGGACCTCGCAGCCTTCGCTCTCGGACGCGCAGGCGTCGCTTCCCTCGCGGGACGCGGGACGAAGGGCATCGACGGGATCCACCCGCGACTCGATCAGGCGTCCGTCGTAGTAGCCGCGGGCGCGCAGCCAGCGCTCGACCCGATCCTCGTCGCGCGCGTACACGCTGGGATCGAAGAGGGGCCACTCGGTCCAGGGCCACGACCAGAAGTCGAGGAGCGTGCGGCCGCCATCGAAGGGGGGCACGCCGCACGCGGGATCGGAGAGCGCGCCCAGCGGCAGCCGGAAGCGCCCGCGCTCCCGGGTCGCCAAGCAGACCTCGAGCGCCTCCGCGTTGAGGTGCTCAGTACCCGCGACGTGCACGTCGGCGACGCCCCAGCGACCGCGCGGGATCGTCGCGCATCCCGACGCCGCGGCGGCGATCGCCAGCAGCGCCGCGGCGCCGAGCAACAGCGATCGAGCGACGCGCGTCATGGCTCCAAGGGGAGGTTCTGCGGCGCCTCGAGGATCGCGTCACCCGCGGGCGCGCTCGCCAAGAAGAGGTTCGCGTTCGCGTCCGTGCGGAGCAGCGCGACCGATCCGTCGGCGAGGATGAGGGCGACGTCGGTGGCCGGAAGACCGCTCCCGTCGGCGTCGACCGCGCGCAGCTCGAGGGTCGCGCTCAGCGGGCTCAGCGCCGGCTCGGTGCACGCGTGCACCACCGAGGGCGGCGGCAGTCGGTCGATGCAGCGCCGAAGCGCGAGCTCGTCGCCGATCGCCATCGCCCACCGCGCCGCCGCGGATCGCACGATCGGCGCGTGCGGTCGATCCAGCCACGCCGCGGGCTCGATGTCGGGACAGCGCGCGCCGATCGCCGCCATCGCGACGGCGACGTTCGCGCGCACGATCGGATCGTGACGCGCGCCGAGGGCGCAGAGGCGCTCGGCGATCGACGCGTCGAGCACGCCACGCCGCGCCATGCGGGCCAGGGAGAAGCTCGCGCTCGCGCTCGCGGGCCACGGCAGCGACTCGAAGCGATCGAGGATCAGCGCGGCGTCGCTCACGTCGCCGCGCTCACCGACGGTGGCCGCTGCGGCGGCGAGCACTGCGCGTGGTGGGTCGGAGGCCAGCAGCGCGCGCAGCGCCTCGAGCGCGGCGGGCTGATCGAAGCGTCCGAGGGCCAGCGTGATCGTCGCGTCGCGCTGCGCGTCGACCCCTCGTCTTCGCGCCTCGAGCAGCGCGTCGAGCGCGACCGTGCTCCCGAGGCGGGCCAGCGCGTCGATGGAGCCGTCGGCGAGCGGCGCGTCGGGCGAGTCGATGCGCCGCGCGAGCGCGCTCGCGACGGACGCGTCGTCGGGCGCGATGCGTCGTGCGAGCGTCGCGATGGTGCGCGCGAGCAGCACGCGATCGATCGACGCTTCTTCTGCGAACGCTTCGAGCAGCGCGTCCAACGCAGCCCGATCCCCGTGCGCGGCGATCACGTCGGCCGCCGCGCGGCGCTCTTGGGGGGCGTGGCTCCTGAGGCGCGGCAAGACGCTCGCGATCGCGGTCGGTCCCAGCGTGCCGAGCGGCACGGCCGCGAGCGCCGTCAGCAGCGCCCGCCGCACCGACGAGAACGTCGCGACGTCGAGCTCCCGCAGCAGCAGCTCCGCGCTCCGGGCGCTCCGGGTGGCGGCCAGCAGGGCCAGCACCCGCTCGCGATCCGCGGGCTCGCTCGCGCGCTCGAGGCAGGCCAAGAGCGGGTCGGCGGCGCGTCCATCCGCGCCCTCGACGTCGAAGTAGGTGCTGAGGCCCGCGAGCGGCGCATCGAGCGACGTGCCGCCGCGCTGCGCGTCGTCGAGCGCGACCAGCAGGCTGCGAAGGGCCACGTCCCCCGCGGTGTAGCCGAGCGCGCGCAGCGCCTGCTCGCGCGGGACGTGCCCCGACGTCATCCGCTCGACGATCGGCGCGCTCGCCTCGGGCAGCCCGCGCAGCACGCCGACGGCGAGCAGCGCCACGACCCACTGGGCTTGGCCGACTTCCCCTGCCCGCAGCACCTCGAGGATCTCTTCGTGGCACGCATCGCCGCTCGAGCGCAGGCGCTCTCGGAGCGCGGCTTCGGCCATGCTCGCGAGGGCGCCGCTCCCGGCGCGCTCGCCCGCCGAGGCGAGCGCAGAGAACGCGTCCGCGCCCGGGACCCGACCGAGCGCTGCGATGGCGGCGCTGGCCACCTCGCGCTCTTCGCTGCTGGCCAGCGCGGTCGTGAGCGCTGCGAGCTCGGGCGTGGCGCCGTCGTAGCGCACCCGACCGATCGCGAGCGCTGCTTCGACGCGCACCTCGGCGATCGGATCCCCGAGCAGGCGACGCAGCGTCGGTCCCGCGCGGGTGTCGCTCAGCGCACCCAGGCTGCGCGCGACCGCGGCGCGCACCTCCGGGGCGTCGTCGCCCGCGGCCGCGGTGAGCGCGAAGAGGACGGGCCCGCCCTCGTCGGCGCCGAGCGCGAGCGCCTCTGCGGCGGCCTCTCGGACGCTGGCGTCCGAGTCCGCGAGGGCGGTGATCCAGCCGCGGGTGCGCTCGGTGCTCACCGATCCATCGGCGGGTCGCATGCGCAGGGCGTCGATCGCCGCCATGCGCACCGAGGCCCGCGCGTCGCCCAGCGCACGGACGAGCGCGTCGGTGATGTCGGGCTCCGGGATCGGACCGAGCGCGCGGGCCGCGCTCGCGCGCACGTACTCGTCCTCGCTCGCGAGCCAGCCCAAGAGCATCGGTGCGGCGGCGACCAGGCGCAGCCGACCGGCCGCCCACGCCGCATCCGCGCGCACCCCTTCGTCGACGTCGTCCAGCGCAGCGAGCACCCACGCTTCCACCTCGCTCGCCGGATGCGCCGCGAGCTCGCGCACCGCGGCGCTGCGCGCTTCGGCGTCGGGGCTGTGCAGCTCGCGCTCGAGGCGACCGCGGCGTCCCACCCAGTCGAACGCCGTGAGCGAGCCGCAAGCCAGCGAGCAGAGGAGCACGAGCGCAGCGCGGCGGGCGGAGACGGACACCGGGCCAGTTGTAGTCCGGCGCACACCGGAAACCAGCGCACCTACGCGGGTTTCAGGCGCCTCGATCGGTCGACTGCGCCTCGCTCGGCGATGCGGCGTCGCCCTCGCCGCCGGCGCCCAGCTCGGGCGCGTCGAGCAGGCCGGCGCTGGAGTGCGCCGGGATCACCTCGGCCATCGTGCAGCGCCCATCGAACACGCAGCCCTTGGCGATGTCGATCTCGGGCGCCTGGATGTCCGCGTGCACGTGCGCGCCCGCATGGACCTCGATGAGCTGCCGCGCCGTCGCGGTGCCGCGCAGCGTGCCGCCGAGCACGATCAGCGTTCCGACCTCGATCTTGCCGTCGACGTCCGCACCCTCGCCGAGTACCAAGATTCCGTCGCCGAACACGTCGCCCTTGAGCGTTCCGTCGACCCGCGCGCGTCCTTCGAACGCGAGCGTCCCCCGGAACGACGTGCCCTTGCCGAGCAAGGCGAGGATCTCTCCGACCTGGGTGGGCTCACGCTCCGACATGCGCGCCGGAAGATGCGCGGCGATGTGGCTCCGCGCCAGTTGCGAGGCTCAGCGGTAGCGGGGGATGTCGTCTCCGCTGAGGAACGCGCGCAGCAGCTCGTTCACTTTCTCGGGCGCCTCTTGTTGCACCCAGTGCGAGCAGCCGGGGATCCAGCGCAGGACTCCGTCGCGCAAGAACGGCATCGAGTCCTCGGCCGTCTCCTTGCCCAGCGCGGTGTCCTCCTCGCCCCACACGATCATGCTCCGCGCGTCGATCGTTCCGTCGCCGGGAGGCAGCGCGCGGTGGCGGATCGCGGCGCGGTAGTAGGCGAGCATGCCGTTGATCGCGCCGGGGCGCGCGGCCTCGCGGCGGTAGTGATCGAGGACGTCCTCGGGGAAGCGCGACTTGTCGATCGCCATCGAGGAGAACGCCTTGGCGATCGCGTCGTAGTTGCCGCGGGCGAGGAACCACTCGGGGATACGCGGCAGCTGGAACATCAGGATGTACCAGCTGCGGCGGAGCTGCGGGCCGAAGGGCTTGCGCAAATGCCGCGCGAACGCGCGCGGGTGGGGGATGTTCATCGCGACGAACCGGTCCACCGGGCGGAGCTTTCGGCTCATGAACTCCCACGCGACCGCGCCGCCCCAGTCGTGCGCGAGGATCGTGACGCTCTTCTTGCCGGCCGCGTCGATCAGGCCCGCGACGTCTTGCACCAGCACGTCCATGCGGTACTCGCTGACGTCGCGCGGCTTGTCGCTGCCTCCGTAGCCCCGAAGGTCCGGCGCCCAGACCTCATAGCCCAGCTCGACGAGCAGCGGGATTTGATGCCGCCACGAGTACCAGTTCTCGGGAAAGCCATGCAGGCACAGCGCGAGCTCGTCGCTCTGGCCCGCCGTGTGGACCTGCAAGCGGATCCCGTTGGCGTCGACGAAGCGGCTCTGGATGTCGGCGGTCATCGCCGCGGCGTGACAAAGGACGCCGAGCGGGTCAACCCGTCACTCGCTCGGGTAGCCCACCATCTTGCCCTGCTCCTGATCCCAGAGCTTCTGGCGGAAGCAGGCGGCGATGTCGCTGGGCGACAGCGAGGTGGTGCCGAGCGGCGACTGCAGCTCCGGGATCCCCTGCATCGCCTCGGGCAGCCGGTAGAACGGGATGCCGGGGTTGAGGTGATGCACGTGGTGGTAGCCGATGTTGCCCGTGAGCCAGTTCAGCACCGGTCCGAGCTTCATGTAGCTCGAGGACTCGATGGCGGCGCGCGTGTACTCCCAGCTCTCGCGGGGCTGGACGTTCATCTCGGGGAAGTTGTGCTGCGCATAGAACAGGTACGCGCCGGTCATCGTGGCGACGAAGAGCGGAAGGAACCAGCAGCACAGCCAGATCTCCCAGCCGCCGAGCCAGAAGGTCAGGACGTTGCCCACCACCTGCACCACGATCGAGAGCGCCGAGTCCCAATGCTTCTTCGGGTTGCGACGGAAGGGCGAGACACACATCCCGATCCCGAAGACCGTGAAGTACGCCATGAAGATGAGCGCGGGGTGACGGAGGAGCTTGTACGAAGAGCGCTCCTTGGGCGTCATCTTCTTCCACATCTCCGTGGTCACCATCATGTAGCTGCCCACGTGCGAGCCCACGATCTTGGCGGTGTGCGCGTGGTGGTAGTTGTGGCTCGCGCGCCAGGCGTTGGGCGGCGTCATCACGTACACGCCGTACGCGTACATGATCCACTTCGCGACGAACGAGCCGCGCAGATACGCGAGGTGCATGAAGTCGTGGAAGAGGATGAAGACCCGCACGATGACGAGCCCCTCGAGGATGGCGACGGGGATGCGGAGCCAGAGCGAACCCAGGAACGGATGAAGGAACGAGAGCGCGCCGCTCGCGATCACCATCAGCGCGGCGAACACCCCCCAGGTCTCGGCGAAGTGGAGCCACGAGCGCAGGCGGTTCTCTTCTTGGAAGGGCTTGCTCGCCGCGAGCAGCTCCTTGGCGGTGCGGCGGCCTTCGGGGTGGCCGAGCGCGCGCGCGGGCTGCGCCGCGGGGGCGGGCTCGCTGCTCGGGAGATCGGCGTCGAGGGTGGCAGTGGACATCGCTGGGGCCTTTCGGCGAGGCAAGAGGCGCGCCCATGCTCCGTGGGCTGAGTCCGTCGACGGAGGGGTCGCGGGGCGAGGCGGGCCTCGAAAAGCGGCTGAGGTTTGGCACGCAGAAAACCGCTCGTCCAAGGCGGGCGTGGCCCTCGTCACTGCGTAGCGAGCGTGGCGCTGGTGCGAAGACGACGCCCCGGCGCGCTGGGTCGTCGGGGCCGATCGGGACGAACGGGCGTGGTCAGTCGAGATCCAGCGCGCGCTGCTTGCTGACCTTGCCGGGCACCTCGCCGACGCCGGTCTCCCATCGCGCGAGGTACTCCTTCATGCGGAGCTTCCGCACGGCGCTCGCGCTCGTCATCGTCCGGATCGATCCGAAGATCGGGCGCTCGGGGGCCCAGGGGCGATCGTAGGCGCCGAAGACCCAGCCGATGTTGGAGTAGGACGCGGGGTCTCGACCGTCGACCGAGTATCTGTCGTTGAGCGTCACCAAGATGTCGAACGCCTCGCGCGGGTGCGCGGTCCACGTGAGCGTCCGCTTGCCCCACAGCATCCGCAGGTAGTTCTGGATGCGGCCCTCGGCGCGGAGCTCGTGCATCGCAGCGTTCCACACGGCGTCCTCGGTCTCGCCCGCCTCGAGCTGGGCCTCCGTGTACAGGTGCGGCCGCGGATCGCTCAGGTGGCGCTCGAGGCTGAGGCGCGCCCACTGCGGCACGCCGTCGTAGCTCGCGAAGTCGGTGGTGGTCCGGCAGCGCGCCTGCCCCAGCTCTCGCCAGGTGCAGATCTCGTCCATGAACGCGTCCGCCGACGGGCTCATGTTCCACCAGCCTTCCTTCTGACCGGCGGTCTTGGGGCCGATGCGATCGGGGGTCCACTCGGTCGCGTCCGCGATCGCAGCGAGCACCTCGTGCACCGAGAGCTGCCCCCAGTGCAGCCAGAACGACAGACCGCTCGCCGCCTCGTCGTCCGGATGCGAGCGCTCCTCGCCGTAGCGCGGCAAGCGATCCTTCACGAAGGCCTTCAAGCGCTTGCGCGCTGCCTCGTTGCCGCCTCGATCGGGCACGATCGACACGCCGTGATCGACTCGGTGGGCTCACCCTCGATCCGGGCGCGCTGTGCCTCGAGCCCGTACCGGGCGCTCGCGTCGGGCGGGACATCGGCGCGTCCGAGCGCGTAGCCCGCGAGCGGATCGGCCAGCGGGAGCGTGCGCAGGTGAGGCGCGAGGTTCTTCTGCAAGAAGCGCCGGAAGTCGTAGGCGCGCGAGAAGGGCGCCTCGATGCGCGAGAGCGGAAACAGACCCACCGAGTCGACGGTCTCGAAGCGGGTCGCGACCTGCGCGCTCGCCGCGTCGATCATGCGCGGCAAGAAGAACGTGGCGCTCTCGTCGCCGATCGCCGCCGCCGCGTCGCGCGCGAGCGCCTCGAGCAGCCCTCGCCCCGCGCCGTGCTCGGGCTCGAGGTAGGGCACGTAGCGCACACCCGCGGCGGCGAACGCGCGCAGCTGGTCCTTCATCCCGTCGATCACGAAGGCGTGCATGCGATCGGACGCGTGCGGGTACGCCGCGCGCAGGGGCTCGAATACCAGGAGCGGCTTGCCCAGGTGACGCGCCCACTCGAGCGCTCGATCGAGGGCGAAGTCGTAGCGAGTGCGTCGCGCGCTGGTCATCCAGTAGAGGACGTAGTGGCCGCCCGCGTGGGGCGGGGCGTCCACCCGCGTGAAGATCCGTGGGACGGGCACACGATCGACGAACATCGCGGCGTTGTGCCTGCTCCAGGCGCTCCTCGCCACTCGTCGGGTCGCGCGATCGGTCGTGCCGAGTACACTCGCGCCCTCCGTGGCGGCTCTCGTGTATGCAGTGATCGGTCGAGCGCCCGGGTGCGAGGTGCGGCTGGCCGAGGCCTCCGTCAGCTCGCGTCACGCGCGGCTCTCGTGGCAGCAGGGGCACCTGGTCATCGAGGATCTCGGGAGCGCGAACGGCACCTACGTCGATGGACAGCGCATCGCGCGCCCGACGGCCATCCAGGTGGGGCAGGACATCCGGCTGGGCGGGACCTCGCTGCCTTGGAACGACGAGGCGCTGCGCACGTTCTTGCGCCACGGCGCGAGCGACACGGTGGTCGCGATGCCCCGCTTCGGGCGCTACCGCTGCCCCAAGTGCAACAAGCTCGGGATCCTGCCTCCCGAGTTCAAGCAGGGCGAGCTGAGCTGCAGCAGCTGCGGGACGGAGCTCCTCTTCGGCAAGCCGCCGCGGAACGCGCTCTCGACCGCGCTCTCGCTCGCCCTCAGCCTGCTCCTCATCGGCGCTGCGATCGCGGCGATCGTGTTCGCGAACACCGACGAAGGTCGCGCGTTCCTGTCGGGGCGGCGGGTGACGGTCGCCGGGGTCTCCGTTCCCACGCTCGACGACGTGATCGATCGACCCGACGCGGGGCCCCCCATCGGAGCGAGCCGCACCGCGGGCGCCCCTTCGCTCGAAGAGCGCAGCATCCGCGAGGGCGGCGTCGCGGCGCGGGTGATGCTGGCGATCGACGCGAGCGCCCCGACGACGCGCAACCTCGCGGTGCAGGTGGCGTCGGCGAGCGACGGCCCATTCCACGTCGAGCAGGTCGCCGCGATCTGGATGCACGTGCGCGCCGAGTTCGACTACGTGAACGACCCCGAAGGCGCGGAGTACTTCGCGACCGCGAGCGAGACGATCGGCAACGGGTTCGCCGGCGACTGCGACGACTTCGCCATCACGCTCGCGGCGATGATCACGGCCATCGGGGGGCGCGCGCGGGTCGTGATCATGGACAGTGAAGCGGGCGGTCATGCGTACACCGAGGTGTGCGTCGACGACGAGGCCGCGACCGTCGCGTCACGTCTCCGCACGTACGTGCGCCGCCGATGGAACCGCGCCCTCGGACGCACCCCGAGCTTGAGCGAGATCCATCACCGCAACGACGACGCGTGCCGGGTCTGGCTCAACCTCGACTGGAACGTGAACTACCCGGGCGGGCCCTATGGCGACGAGCGCTGGGCGGTCGCGATCCGTCCGGACGGGAGCACCGAGACCCTCGCGCCCGCCACCGCCCCCTGAACCCGCGCGCGTGGCGTCGATCACGGCGCTCGGCTCCCGCCCTGCTAGAAGCGCCGCGTGCGCATCGCTTCGTTCAACGTCAACGGCCTGCGGGCCATCGCGGGCAAGGGCTTCTTCGACTGGCTGGCGTCGTCGGGTGCCGACGTCGTCGCCCTGCAGGAGACCCGCATCAAGCACGACCAGCTCACCCCGCAGCTGCTCGCCCCGGCGGGCTACCCGCACGCCCACTTCGTCGCGGCCGAGCGTGGCGGCTACAGCGGCGTCGGCCTCTACTCACGCCATCCGCTGCCGGTGGTCGAGAGCTCGCTCGGGATCAAGTCGTTCGACGCCGAGGGGCGGGTGCAGCTCGCGCGCATCGGCGCGCTCACGCTCGCGAACGTCTACTTCCCCAACGGCAGCGGCACCGATCGGCAGAACGATCGCGTGCCCTACAAGCTCCGCTTCTACCGGCGCCTGCACAAGCTGCTCGAGCCGCGCAAGGCCGCGGGTGAGCCGGTGATCGTCGTGGGCGACTTCAACACCGCGCCGCACGAGATCGATCTCGCGCGTCCGAAGGACAACCAGAAGACGAGCGGCTTCCTGCCCGAGGAGCGCAAGGAGCTGCATCGCTGGCTGAAGAGCGGCTACGTCGACGCGTTCCGCGAGCACGAGCAGGGCGGCGGTCATTACACCTGGTGGAGCCAGCGCTTCGGGGTGCGCGAGCGCAACGTCGGCTGGCGCATCGATCTCGCGCTGCTGTCTCCCGGAGCGCGCGCGCACCTCGTGGGATGCCGCCACCAGACCGAGGTGATGGGCTCCGATCACTGCCCGGTGATCGTGGACCTCGACGACGCAGTGCTCGGGGCCGGGGCCTCAGCCCCGCGGTAGCTCCAGCTGAAAGCACGCGCCCTCGTCGCTCGGCAGCACCGCGATGACGCCGCCCGCGCGATCGAGGATCGCGTGACAGACCGCGAGGCCGAGGCCCGTCCCCTTACCCGAGCCCTTGGTGGTGACGAAGGGCTCGAAGAGTCGCTCGGCGACTTCGGGGGCGATCCCCGGTCCGCTGTCGCGAACCCGGAGGCGCACCGGATCGTGGTCGTCCACCTCGATCACGATGCGCCCCTCGCCGTCGATCGCGTCCGCGGCGTTCATCAGCAGGATCAAGAGCACCTGCACCAAGCGGTCCTCGTGCAGGCGCACGCGCAGCTCGCCTTCGGGAAGGCGGCGCTCGAGGGTGACCTTGCGCATGTCCTTCTGGGGGAGGGCGAGCTGCACCGCGCGCTCGACGGCGGCGGCGACCGACGTGACCGCCACGAAGTCGTCGTCGCCGTCGTCCTTGCGCGCGAAGTCCAAGAGATCGCGGATGGTCCGGTGGATGCGATCGGTCTCGGCGTGGATGCGCTTCAAGAACTCGGCCTGCTCGTCAGCAGGGACATCCCCGCCCTCGAGCAGATCGACCAGGCCGAGGATCGAGGTCAGCGGGTTGCCGATCTCGTGCGCGACGCCCGCGGCGAGGCGGCCGACCGACGCGAGCTTCTCGCTGCGCACGAGCGAGTCTTCTTTTCGCCGCAGCTCGTCCGTGGTGCGTCGGAGCTCGGCGACTTGCTTGCGCAGCGCCTCGCGCTCGGCGGCCAGATCGCGGGCCATGCCGTTGAAGGCCGTGGCCAGCGTCGCGATCTCGGCGGCACCGGTCGCCTCGGCGCGCGCATCGGCGCTGCCCCGTGCGAGGCGGGTGGCCGCCGAGGTCAAGAGGCCGATCGGGCGCACGATCAAGCGAGTGAGGAGCGCGTAGCAGAGGAGGAGGATCCCGACGGCGCTCATCACCGCGTAGAGGATGAGCACCCGCACCAGCGCGCGCGCCGCCTCGGCCTCGCTCGAGGTGACGAACACCCGCACGGTCCCGCCGCGCACCGGGTGCTCCCTGCTGATGCCCGCCGACGTGAGCCCGCGCCGCGCAGTGCCCCCATCGCCACGGACCTCGAAGCCGACCACGCTGTCGTGCCCGATCAGCGCCGCTTCGGCCCGATCGAGCAGGATGGGCGGCGCGTCGGCGCGGCCGATGATCTCTGCGGCGGCGCGCGCGGCGGTGTCGGCGATCGCCTCGCGCTCCCGCTCGACCGCGCGCAGCGCGAAGCGATCGGCAGTCAGCGCGATGAGCACCACCAAGAGAC
>CAYZQM010000073.1:0-26135 GCA_964480175.1 uncultured Sandaracinaceae bacterium | reverse complement strand
CTCCACCGAGACCGGGCGCGGTAGTCGGGTGATCCTGACGGTGCCGCTCGCGGTCTCGTCGCGCATCCGGGAAGCCACCACGTGATCCCGATCCGCGAGCTCTTCGACTGGATCTGGATCGGGGTCGATCTCTTCGTCGCGATCTGGTTCGCGTCGCTCGCCTCACGCGGGCCCAACCCCCTGGTGCACGGGCCGTTCGCGCTCTTGGCCGCGGCAGTCGGCGCGTCGCATGCCGCCAGCCTGTGGATGCTGCACGCCAGCGACGTCGCGGCGTGCGCGCACGCGCAGGACTGGTTCACCGCGGCGGTCCTTCTTGCGACCGCGGCGTGGGTCGACCTCGGCACGTCGCTCGCCGGCACACGCCGCAACATGCCGACGCACGCATGGATCTTCGCGGGCGTGGGCATCTGCATCGCGCTCACGGGCATCGCCCACGATCCGTCGTTCCGGGTGAGCGATCCCATCCCGCTGGCGAGCATCAACTGGATCGGTCTCTCGCTCCACGCGATCGCGATGACGTTCAACGTGCTGACGGTGCTCCGCATCGGCCGCGCGGCCCGCACCGACCCCGAGCTGCGACCGGTCATCGTCGGGCTGCTGATCCCAGCGGCTCTCACGGTGTGGGATCTGATCGCCCGCGCCGGAGGCTTCGACTTCGGGCACGTGTCCGGGGCGCTGCGAGGCGTGGTGGTCCTCGTGCTGGCGCAGCTGCTGCTCCGCCGCTTCTTGGCCGCCGAGCGGGAGCTGGTCGAGAAGTCGACCGAGCTCGCGGCGAGCACGGAGCGCCTCGCTCAGGCGCAGGCCGAGCTCGATCGCACCGAGCACCTCGCGGCGGTGGGTGAGCTCTCGGCGGTGATCGCGCACGAGATCAAGCACCCGCTCGCCGTGCTCCAGCAGGCCGCCGAAGCGCTGGACGGCGCGCCGGCCGAACAGGCCCCCGCGCTGCTCGAGGTGCTCAACGAGGAGGCGAATCGACTGAACCGGCTCGTCGACGACGTGCTGGTGTACGCGCGTCCGCTCACTCCCGAGGCGCACGAGGTCGACCTCGTCGAGGTGCTCGGCGCGGCGACTCGACTCGCGCTCGATGGTCAGCCGACGGCGCGAAACATCGTGGTCGACTGGCAGCCGGACGAGCCGTCTCGCTGGGTGCGCGGCGACGGGACGCTGATGCGCCACGCGCTCACCAACATCCTCGACAACGCCATCCTCGCGATGCCGTCGGGCGGGACCGTCGTGGTGCGGATGCTCGACGTCGATGTGCGCGGCGCGCCGGGCGTGGCCATCGAGTTCACCGACGAGGGCGAGGGCATGGACACGATGGTGCGGGAGCGCGCCAAGGATCCGTTCTTCACCACGCGCGAGACCGGCACCGGCCTGGGCTTGGCGATCGTCGATCGGGTCGCGCGGGTGCACGGTGGGCAGGTGAGCTTCGCGAGCCAGGCGGGCCGCGGCACCACGGTGACCTTCGCGGTCCCGACACGCGCGCGCGCGTCCGCGCTCGATCTCGAGAAGCTCACGCCCCGCAGCTCGGCGCCCCCGCCCTTTCGCATCGATCCTTGAGGTCGAGGCGAAAGGGCGGGCGCCTCACGCGCGCAGCAGGCGCTTCCAGTCGGTCGGCAAGTCGAGGTAGCCCTCGCCGTGCAGGTAGTCGTAGAGCGCGTCGTTGATCGTCGCGCAGATCTCGGCGTGGATCCGGGGGTCCGCGACGAAGCGCATCGTGGCCTCGCGGAACACGCCCGCGTCGGCGGACGCGCGCTGCACGATCGGCTCTTGCACGTTGAGCACGAGGCGCTCGAGGAACTTGCGATCGAAGGTCTCGCGGAACGCGTGGAAGTGCTCGGCCGTGATCTTGTATCCGAGGCTGTGGTTGTCGGCGACGCGCGACTCGCGGACGACCTCCCACGCGAAGTCGCCCAGCTCGCCGGGGAAGACCTTGAAGAAGAAGTCGGTCAGGACCTCGCGGTAGATCGCGAGCACCCGCTCGAGCTCGGGGGTGGTCTTGCCCAAGAAATCGCTGCACAGCCGCTTGAGGTAGGTGCTCAGATCCTCGAGCGCGCGCTCGCGCACCGACACGTCGCTCACCGGCATCGCGAGGAGCTCGGAGACGATGTCGTCCTCGTGGGCCTTGAGCGCGAAGTAGAGCGCCTGCTCGGGCCACGTCGCGGCGGGCTGGCTCTCCTTGCTGCCCTCGGCGAGGCGCGCGTAGAGTTCGGAGTTGAAGAATAGCTGGGTGATCTTGCGCTGGACCACCTCCATCTTCCGCTCGAGGAAGCCCGAGCGCTTCTCGCTGAAGAGCTTCTCGAGCAGGTGACGCAGGGCGTGGATGAGATCGATCTCCACCTCTTGGCGCGGACGCTTGGGCGCGGCCGCCTCCGACACGGCGCCCATGGCCCGCAGCTCCGCGACCACCTGCTCCGTGATCGCGTCCAGCTCCGCGTTCGTCTGCAGATCCTTGTTGTAGTACTTGACCCTCGCCTGCAGCTGCTCGTCTCGGAGCTTGAGCGCGCTCGAGGCCGCGGCGATGAGCTTCTGGGTGCTGGTGATGCGCGAGGCCCGGTTGGGATCGAGCGCCACGGCGGCTGGCGGCGCAGCGGGCGCGATGGGCGCGCTGCGCGGCGGCGGGGGCGGAGGCATCCTCGGGATCGCGCGCGAGGGAGGCGGCGGAGGCTTGGGCCTGTCCATCGGGCCGATGGTGCCCGTGGCCCTCTAGGGTGGAAAGGGGGAAACGTGTGGGGGCGCGCGCGTGTCATCCTCCGCCGCGATGTTCGGAGCCACGCGGACCTTTCGGTGGAACGACGGCGAGTCGACGAGCGGCTACCACGGCGTGGACGTGGATCTGCGCGGCGCCCGCTTCTTCCGCTGGTCGCACCGCCAAGGCGAGGGCCGCATCGAGCTCGGCGCGCAGAGCCTCGAGGCGCTGCTGTCGGACGGCCCGCTGATCGACATGCCCGACTCCGTCGCCGGACCGCTGCGCGCGGAGGCCAGCCGCCAGCTCCGCACCCGATCGAGCGACGCGTGACCCACGGGGCGAGAGACACGCGATGAGCGCTTCGGACGGAGACGGCGCGGTCGGTCGTCCGCCCCGCCGCGGCCTCGGCGCGGCGGCCATGGACCTCGCGCGCAGGGTCCGAAGCGCAGGGAGTGGCGGCGACATCCGGACGCTGCCTCCCGAGGAGGATCGCGAGCGTCCCCTGCGGATGCGCCGCGAGCTGATCGCGAGCACGCTCGTGTTCGCGGCGCTCTGGGTGCCCTTCGGCTTCGGCGCGCTGCTCGGACGACTGCCCAGCGATCAGCCGCTCGAGCCGCGCGCCGCGTGGGTCATCGCGCTCGCGAGTTCGCTCGCGCTCATCGGCTGGGTGGTGCAGCGCGAGGCGAGCGCGCAAGCGCGCTTCTATCCGCTCGCGTTCGCCGCGCTGCCGCTCGCGCACCTGACCCTCGCGGGCTCGGCCGCCGTCGCGTCGCTGGACTCGATCCTGTTCGTGTTCGTGGCGCTCTTCGTGGCCATCCGCGCCGCGGGGCGGGTGCTCTTGCGGAACCACGGCAGCCAGCCGAGCACGCGCCTGTCGCTGGTGCTGCTGATGGTGATCCTTCTGCCTCTGCCCCTCATCACGGCGGGCTGGGGATTGGCCTCGACGATCGTGATCGCCGACATCACCCGCGCCATGCACCCGGTGCCCGCGCTCCGCGGCGAGGAGCGGCTCACCGAATTCACCACCACCGATGGCCTCACGCTGCGTGGCACCTACTGGCCCGGCATCACGGGCGCGCCCGCCATCGTGCTGGTGCACGGTCGAGGCGATGGTCGAGACCGGATGACCAACTGGGCGCGCGCGCTGAACGAGCGCGGGGCGCACGTGCTCGCGTACGACGCACGCGCTCACGCGGTCAGCGACGGCGTGCTCTGCACGTATGCCGATCGGGAGCCCGGTGACGTGGTGAGCGCCGCGCAGCACTTGCTCTCGACGAGCCACGCGGACGGCAGTGCCTTGGCCGCCATCGGCGAGTCGATGGGTGGAGGCGCGGTGCTCGCTGCGCTGCCGGCGCTGCGGAACCTCGGGATGCGTCGCGCGGTGCTCTTCGCCCCCGCGAGCGACTACCAAGCGATCGTGGACGGCTCGCTGCCGGGCGCGCCCATCCTCCCGCTCACGCACGCGATGATGTTCGTCGTCTCGCGCGGCCTCGGCACCCGATCGCCCACGGAGCTGAGACCCATCGAGGCGCTCGACGACGCACCGGACGTCGAGGTGTTGGTGATCCACGGCCGCGACGACTCGACGGTGCCGGTCGAGCTCACCGAGCGCATGGCGAGTCATTTGGGCGTGACCACGCACCTCTTAGACGGCGTGGGGCACAACGGCCTCGGCGCGCACGTCCTCGGCGACGCGTCGCTGCGAGCCGAGGTGAAGCAGTTCATCGGGCTCGAGTAGCCCCGCAGCCGCGCTGCCGCGGGTCGGCGCGAGATCATTTCCGCAAGATGCTCCCGCGTCGCTCGACGCCATTTCTAGCGGGCGCTAGAGCACCCCTCCCCCCGAGCGGGGATCTGGAGACGAGCCGTGGCCCAAGTCGAGATCATGAGTTCCGCGAACCTGGAGAAGATGCGCGCGAGCTGCCAGCTGGCGGCGAAATGCCTGTTGATGGTGGGGCCCCACATCAAGCCGGGGGTGACGACCGACGAGATCAACAAGCTCGTGCACGAGTTCGTCACCGCGAACGACGCGTATCCCTCGCCGCTCAACTACCGCCCTTCCGGGGCGCCGCGGCCTTTCCCCAAGAGCGTCTGCACGAGCATCAACGAGGTCGTCTGCCACGGCATCCCCGGCAAGCGGGTGCTCTCGAACGGCGACATCGTCAACGTCGACGTCACCACCTACCACAAGGGCCATCACGGCGACACGAGCGTGACCTTCTACGTCGGCGAGCCCAGCGAGCAGGCCAAGAAGCTCGTCGAGGCCGCGCGCATGAGCCTCGAGGCCGGCATCGCGGCCGTGAAGGACGGCGCCCGGCTCGGCGACATCGGCGCGGCGATCCAGGAGGTGGCCGAGGGCCGCGGCTTCAGCGTGGTCGAGGACTACGTCGGTCACGGCGTGGGCCGCGAGTTCCACATGGCGCCGCAGGTCCGCCACTTCGGCAAGCGCGGCGCGGGTGAGCGCATCAAGGCCGGAATGGTCTTCACCATCGAGCCCATGATCAACCTCGGCAAGAAGGGCACGGAGCTGCTCGACGACGACTGGACGGTGGTGACCCAGGACCGCTCGCTGTCTGCCCAGTTCGAGCACAGCATCCTGGTGACCAAGACCGGCTGTGAGGTGCTCACGTCGCGGCCGGGGATCGCGACCAACAGCGAGGACAAGCCGTGGTCGGAGGTGGGGCCGCTCGGCACCGCTGCGGCGTGGGCCGCACGCAACCCCTGAGACGACGGTGGACGCGGTCATCGAGGCGGCGCGCGCGCTCGCCGGGCTGACGCTGCCCGAGCTCGCGGACCGCGCGGCGCTCGCGATGCCCGCGTCGCTCGCGCGCAGCAAGGGCTTCATCGGCAAGGCCGTCGAGCGCGCGCTGGGGCTGCGCGACAAGACCGGCCCCGGGCCCGACCTGCCGGGCCTCGAGATCAAGACGCTGCCCGTCGAGCTCACGGACGCGCCGCGCACCGTCGAGAGCACGTTCGTCTGCACGGTGCCGCGCGATCGGCTGGATGTGCGCTGGCTCGATGCGGCGCCGAGACAGAAGCTCGCGCGTGTGCTCTTCGTGCCGATCGAGGCGCGCGGCGCGCCCGAGCAGCGTCGTGTCGGCGCGGCGTTCGTGTGGTCGCCGAGCGAGCGAGACGACGCGCGCCTCGCGAGCGACTGGGACACGATCACCGGAGAGCTCGCGCTGCACGGACACGAGCACATCACCGCGCGCTTGGGATCGATCCTGCAAGTGCGACCGAAGGCCGCGAACGCCGCGAGCCGCGCGCTCAGCCGCGACGAGACGGGCGCGCTCAGCCGCGCGCTGCCACGCGCGTTCTACTTGCGTCGGTCGTTCACCACCGAGCTCTTGCTGCGCACCGGCCTGCGCTGATTCGCTGCTCCGAACGCGCGCGTCGCGTTCGACGAACAAGTCTTGGAACCGATCGAAGCATCCCGGCTCGGGGGCGACGCGAACCGAAGGCTCAGAGCTCGCAGGCGTCGCTCACCCGCGCCGTCACGCCGGCGATGCCTGCGGCGCCGCTGCCCGTCGCGGGTCCGGCCGCGCCTGCCGTGCCCTCGCTCAGCGCGCCGAGGTCCAGGCCGTCCGCGGTGCTCCGACACAAGAGCGCGGCCACGCTCGATCCGCCAGGGCCCGCCGCGCCCACGCCGCCCGCGCTGCCGTCTTGTCCCGCGCCGCCGCGGCCGCCCACGTAGCCACCCTCACCGCCCGCGCCGCCACCGCCGCCGTCCCCGCCGTCGCCGCCGAGCGCGCCTGCGCCGCCCGGTCCGCCCGCACCGCTCTCGAAGCGCCCTTCGATCACGGTGAACGTCGAGTCGACCGCGAAGAGCCCGAAGCTGCTCCCGCCCGCGCCGCCGCCGCCTCCCCCGTGGCCTGCGCATCCGCCGCTGCCACCGCTTCCGCCGCTGCCGCCGGTGGGGCCCCAGCCGCCTGCGTTGCAGCCGGATCCACCGCCTCCTCCGCCCGAGCCACCCACGCCGTGCGCTCCATCGGTGCCCGCCGCGCCGTCGCGACCGTTCCACACATCGTCGGCGACGGCTCCGCGCACGCCGGACGCGGCACCATCGAGGCCGGGCGCGCTCACGGCGCCGCAGACGTTTCCGTCACCGCCCGCGGCGCCGTCGTAGTCGATCGGGCTCACGCAACTGCACGCGTCGCCTGCGAGCCCACCCGCGCAGCTCGCCAAGCCCGGCGGTGCGGCGCCTGCGCGCGCGTCCTCTCGGTACGTGCCGCAGCCCATCGCGTCATCGCCTCCGCCTTGACCGCCCGTGCCGCCACGGCTCGCCTCGATGGTGACGCCGTCACAGATCGCTGCGCTCCCCGCAGGGCCCGGGTTCGCGTCGCCCGTGCTGGTGCGGCCCGGGTTGCCCACGACCCCTCCCACACCCGGCTCGCCCGCCGCGCCCACGATCCCGAGCGCGCCTTGCCAGCCCGCGCCCGCGTTCACCTGCACGGCGCGCAGGATCAGCCCGCCGAGCTCCGGCAGCACCGGCGTCGAGCGCACCACACGAACGCCGTACACGTCGGTGCCGTTGCTCGCCGCGGGCGGGACGCCCGCCGCGATGGTGAAGCCCTCGACGACGGTGGGCGCGCTGATGCCGTCGGCGACGAGCCCCTCGATGCGGCCCTCGAAGATCGTGCCGCTCGCGATCACCGTCACGTTCTCGGGCCCGCGCGTCCAGCGATCGTCGGGATCGAACTGCCCATACAGCGAGATGCCGTTCGCGAGCACGACGCGCTCGCGGTAGGTGCCGCCGCCCACGGCGACGGCGTGGATGCGCCCCGTCGCGACGCCGCGCGCGATCGCGACTTCGATCCCGTGGCCGATCGTCGCGAACGGTGCGTCCGTGGTGCCGTCGCCCGCGTCGTCGTCGCCTTCGTCGTCGACGAAGATGCAGTACGCGTCGCGGCCGAACTCGTCCTCGAAGAACGCGCTGTCGGGGTTGCAGCGCGATGGCAGCACCGGACCCGTGTCCCCCACCGGCGCGTCGGCGGCGTCGCGGCCCACGTCCGCGGTCGGGCCACCATCGTCGCCGTCGCCTCCCGCGTCTCGGCGTCCGCTTCCGTCGGCGCAGCCAGCGCTCGATCCGATCACCACCAGGCACCCGAGACCCACGATCAGGGCGAAGCCAACGCGCATCGACCGAGTAGACCAGAGGTCCGGCTGCGACACCACCGACACGATCCGATCGCTCGCCCGCCACCACGCCGACGGACGGCCGGTGCGTTCGCGAGTGCGGGGTGACCGCTGTGTGACGGACAGCGGTCGAACGGGCGATGCGGCGCCCGGCGTCACCCAGGCAACGCCGCCGACACCAAGCGTCGAGTCGTCGTCACCTCACCGCCACGAAGCGGGGTGTAGATGGCGCCGCACGAGGCCGGCATGCTGGACGACTGGACAGGCAACGGAGCGAAGAACGGTGCGCGTTTCGGCGCGTCCTTCCTCGCGTCGCTCGTGATCTACGGGAGCGTGGGCGCCGGCGTCGTCGCCGCCACCGCGGTCGTGCGACACGAGATGGTCGAAGAAGAGATCGAGATCAGCTTCGCCCCCGCGCCCGAGCCTCCTCCTCCCCCGCCCCCGCCGCCGCCCGCGCCCGTCGCGGAGCCGATGCCCGAAGCTGCGCCTGCGCGCCTCGGCCGGCCGCGGGCGGTGCTCGAGGTGCCGACCGAGATCCCCGACGAGGCGCCGCCCGAGTCGGACGCGCCGCTCGCTCCACCGCCCGATCCCTTCGCGCCCGAGGAAGAGGGCGATCCCAACGGCACGCTCGATGGGACGATCGGTGGAGCGCCGGGAGGAACGGGGACTGCGATCGCTGCGGTCGTGCCCCCGCCCGCGCCGCCGCCTCCCGCACCGGCGCGCCCGCGAGGCCCCATCACCTTGCCCGAAGACGCGGAGCGACCGCGCCCGATCCACCAGGTCGAGCCCGAGATCCCCGCCGAGCTCCGCAGCGCCGGTGTGCCGCAGGTGCGCATCGTGCTGCGGGTGACGCTCGACGAAGAGGGCAACGTCACCGACGTCGCGGTGCTGCGCGGTCATCCGCTGATGCCCGACGACAACGTGATCCGCGCGGTGCGCAGCTGGCGCTTCTCGCCCGCGCGCGTCGGCGGCGAGGCCATCGCCGCGATCATCACCCTGCCCGTCACCTTCCGCGTGACGCTCTAGCGAATCGAGAGAGGAAAGAGGAGACACCATGGACATCAACCTGCTCGAGCTCTGGTCGCAGATGGGTCTGCCGGTGCGCGGCGTCGTGCTGGTGCTGACCGCACAAGCCGTCTTCAGCCTCGCCGTCGCGGTCGACCGCTTGATCCTGCTCGTCCGCAGCGGCGGCGCCTCCAGGGCGTTCGCCAAGCGCGCCGCGCCGCTCGCCGACGGTGAGCGCTGGGGCGAGCTGCGGGACCTCAGCAAGAAGGAGAGCGCCGCCCACCTGCCCACGATGATGCACACAGGGCTCTCGGTGTTCCTCGCGGCCCGCGGCCGCGGCGAAGGCACGGAGCGCGCTGCCGAGCACGCGCGCCGCGCGCTGGAGCGCCGGTCTGCGTCGCTCAGCGAGGATCTCAACCGCGGCATGAACGTCCTGGCCTCGACCGGCAGCACGGCGCCCTTCGTCGGGCTGCTCGGCACGGTGCTCGGCATCATCCACGCGTTCCACCAGATCGCGGCCGAGGGCTCGGGCGGCATCGGCACCATCGGCGGCTCGATCGGCGAGGCGCTCATCGTCACCGGCTACGGCCTGGTGATCGCGATCCCGACCGTGCTGATCTTCAACATGCTCTCGGGCCGCATCCAGCGCTTCGAGCTCGGCTTGAACAACGCGGCGGGCGAGCTGCTCGATCGCATGGAGGCGAGCAACGCCGACGTCGAGGACGACGACGCGCCCGTGCTCTCGCGGACCGAGGACGTGAGCGGCGAGACCGAGATCGAGGAGCGACGCGCGGAGCCCGCGAAGGTCGCCTCGGCCACCGCCAACTGACCGCCATGAAGCGCTTCTCCATCAAGCCCCGCACGCGGCCCGCGCCGCAGATGAACGTCACGCCGCTGGTCGACGTGGTGCTGGTGCTCTTGATCATCTTCATGATCGTGATCCCCTCGATGGAGCACGACGCGGCCGTCGATCTGCCCAGCATCTTCAACGTCGACGAGGAGCCCGAGGGCCGAACGGATCCGATCACGGTGTCCATCACCGCCGCAGGGGCGCTCTACCTCGAGAGCGACGTGCTCGAAGAGGAGGCGCTCCTCAGCCGGCTCGAGGAACTGCACGCCGAAGGCCCGCGCAGGCGGGTGATCCTCCGCGCCGATCGCACGACGCACTACGGCGAGGTCCGGAGGCTCTTCGGTCAGTGCCAGCACATCGGCTTCTCGGGGGTGTCGCTGAGGGTCGGCGAGCGCAGCGCGACGGACACCGAGGAAGGGAGCTGAGCCATGGCGTTCGACACAGGCGGTGGCGGCAAGAAGGGCAAGGCCCGGCCCGACATGAACGTGACGCCGCTCGTCGACGTCGTGCTCGTGCTCCTGATCATCTTCATGGTCGTCACCCCGATGCTGGCCAAGCAGTTCTGGGTGAACGTGCCGACCGAGCCCGACGAGAACGCCGCGCCTCCACCTCCGAGCGATGCGCCCCCGTCCGTCGTGGTCACCGTGCAGCCCGACGGCACCGTGCGCGTCAACAGCGACGTCGTGCCCCTGCCCGAGCTGCAGGATCGGGTGACCCGTGCGCTCGCGGCGCGCGACGACCGCACCGTGTTCTTCGATGCCCACAGCGACGCCGACTACGGCGTCGCCGTCGAGGTGCTCGACACCCTCCGTGGCGGAGGCGCGACCACCGTCGCCGTGATGACCGAGCCGCTGGCCGACACCGTGAATTGATCCCTCGGGCGCGCCGCGCCCCGCAGCAGGAGCCAGGACCCACCATGACGCGATCTCGCGCCCAGGACGGCGTGTATCTCACGGGGCTCGTCCTCGTTCTGTGCGCCATCGCGAACGTCGCTTGGGCGCAGGGCGAAGCGCCCGTGAGCCCGCCCGCTACCGACACGGCCGCGGCGCCGAGCTCCGACGAGTCCGTGCCCGAGCCGCCGGCCGAGAGCCCCGACGCGACGGCCGAGGCGATCTCCGAGGAGATCCCCGAAGAGAGTGCAGGCCCCGTGACCTCCGGCATCGACGGCGTCGTCGTCGATGGGGTGAGCGGCGAGACCATGATCGAAGCCCCGGTGATCGTGGTGGGGCGCGGCACCCGGGTGCTGACCGACTTCGACGGCAACTTCTCGATCGATCTGCCGCCCGGCACCTACGCGCTGCGCTCGTATTACGACTACTACGATCCGATCCGGGTCGAGGACATCGTGGTGCGCGAGGGCGAGCGCACCACGATCACCCTCGAGCTCCCGCCCGAGGGCGGCGAAGCCGAAGAGGTGGTGATCGAGGTGCGCGCCGAGTCGGGGACTGCAGCCTCGCGCCTGCGCCTGCGGCGCGAGTCGGCCGCAGCCCAGGACTCCTTGTCTGCCGAAGAGATGGCGCGCAGCCCGGACTCGAGCGCGAGCGACGCCGCGCGCCGCGCGGTCGGCGTCACCATCCTCGACGACTACCTGTACGTGCGAGGCCTGGGCGGCCGCTACGTCGGCACGCTGCTCAACGGGGTGAACGTCCCCAACACCGATCCCGACTTTCCCGGGGTGCAGCTCGACATCTTCCCCACGGGTCTGCTCGACGCGCTCACGATCCAGAAGACCTACACCCCGAACATGCCGGGTGACTGGGCGGGTGGCGTGCTCGACGTCGCGACCCGCGAGTACCCCACCGAGTTCACCATCCGCGGCTCACTGTCGCTCGGCATGAACACGGACACCACGTTTCGCACGGTGTACGGGTATGCCGGCGGCGCGACCGACATGCTCGGCTTCGACGACGGCACCCGCGGCCTGCCCGCGGGCCTGCCCGACAGCCGCATCGAGGCCGGGCGCAACGGCCTGACCGAGGAAGCGGCCGACGGGATCTCGACGACGTTCCCCAACCGCTGGGCGCTCCTCAATCGCACCTCGCTCCCGAACATGAACGCGTCGCTCACCCTCGGCGACACCGTGGATGTGGGCGGGCATCTGCTGGGCTTCTTGCTCTCCGTGGGATACCGGTACTCGGAGGAGCCGCGCGAGGCGCTGATCAACACCGCGTCGATCTCGCCCACCGATCCGATCCGCGACGAGTACACCACCCGCTCGCTGCGTCGCCGGGTGCAGCTCGGTGGCTTGGCGACCGCGACCCTGGAGCTCGCGGACGGACACGAGCTCACGGCGGTCGGTCTCTTCAGCCAGAACGCCACCGACTACACGGCGCGCACCGAGGGTCTCTCGGAGACCGACGGCGGCTTTCCCACCCGCGCGACCCGCTTCAGCTGGACGGAGCGCACGCTCGCCTTCGGACAGCTGCTCGGGCGCCACGACGCGATCCTCGGCCCGCTCAACATGCGCTGGCAGCTCAACATCAGCTATGGCGCGCGCTCGGTCCCCGACATGCGGGACGTGCTCTACCGCCAGAACTCGCGGGGAGACTACGTGTGGCGCGACGTCTCCGGCAGCGGCGAGCGCTTCTATTCGTCGCTCGGTGACACCACGTATGGCGGCGGCTTGGACTTCGATCTGCCGGTGGAGACCGTCACGTTCCGCCTGGGCGGCCTGGTCCGCCACGGCGCGCGCACGTTCGACACCCGGCGCTTCGCTTGGCAGTACCAGACCGGGATTCCCTCGGATGGTCGCCTGCTCTCGCCGCAGGACCTCTTCGCGCCCGAGCGCATCGGGATGTACACGACGCTCGTCGAGCGCACTCGCGACGACGACAGCTACGACGGATACCAGGATCTCGCCGCCGCGTACCTGATGGCCGAGTGGCGACCCGTGCCCGAGCTGCGGATCATCGGCGGCTCCCGCCTCGAGGCCTTCCGCCAGGTGGTGATCTCGAGCTCGCCGTTCGGCACCGGCGGGATGACGCCCCCGAGCACGCATCGCACCGACCTCGATCCCATGCCGGCGCTGGCCGTGGTGTGGGAGCCCATGAGCGGGATGTTCGTGCGCGCGAGCTACGGCGGCACGGTCGGGCGCCCCCAGCTCCGCGAGCTCGCGCCGTTCTTGTTCCAGGACTTCACCCGGCGGCGGAACATCATCGGCAATCCCGATCTCGGCCGCACGTACATCCACAACTTCGATCTTCGCTGGGAGTTCTTCCCCGACGCCGAGAGCGTCCTCGCGGTGTCCGGCTTCGGCAAGCTCCTCGAGTCTCCGATCGAAGCCGTGGTGATCAACGACGCTGGCGACATCACCTACGACAACATCGCGGGCGCCGACAACATCGGTGGTGAGATCGAGGCGCGCCTGAACCTGGGGACGCTCACGCCCGAGCTCTCGTGGCTCTCGTTCGGCGGCAACCTCACGCTCGTCTACTCGCGCGCGCGGCTGACGCCGGACCAGCAGTCGGTGGCGACCAGCTCGGAGCGCCCGCTCGCGGGTCAGGCCCCCTGGGCCGTCAACCTGTCGCTGGGAATCGACCCTCCCGACACCGGACTGTCGATTTGGGTCTACTACAACGTGCTCGGCCCGCGCCTCGAAGACGTGGGTCGCGTGATGCTGCCCGACAGCTACCGGCAGCCCCAACACCTCCTCGATCTCACCGTGAGCTGGGCCATCGAGGAGCACATCTCGCTCCGCGCGAGCGCGAGCAACCTGCTCCACCAGCCCATCGATCTCACGGTGGGTGACGTGCTCCTGCAGCAAGTGCAGCCGGGCACGACGATCTCCCTGGGTGTGACGATCAACAACTGACCGCCTCGTAGCAGGCGCGTCACAGCGATGATGCTGGGCCGACACTCGGTGCCAGCGATGGAAGCCTGCGCGCATCGCGCGACGCAGGAGGAGGCACGTATGCGTCGAACGACTTGGATGAAGGTGACTTGTCTGGCCCTGACGTTGGGTATCGCGGGGTGTGATCCCGAGCCGGTCGATCCCGAGATCGATGCGGGCCGCGACACCGGCACGGAGATGACGGACACCGGCACGGAGATGACGGACACCGGCACGGAGATGACGGACACCGGTACGGAGATGACCGACGCGGGCGGCGGACCCCCGGTCTGGTGCCCCACCGCGCCGAGCCCCGGCCCCGCCCCCACCTGCGCGGCGACCCCGACCGAGACCGTCGTCGCGGGCGGCAACATCGCCGCCGACACCACCTGGGACTGCGACCACGTCTACCGCCTCACGGGGCTGGTCTACGTGACCGGCGGCACGCTCACGATCGAGGCCGGCACGCGTGTGATCGGTGACTCGGGCTCTGCGCTCGTCATCACCCGCGACGCGCAGATCGACGCGCAGGGTCACCCCGAGGCGCCCATCGTCTTCACCTCGTCGGCAGCGGTCGGCAGCCGCGATCGCGGCAACTGGGGCGGCCTCGTGCTCCTCGGTCGCGCGCCGATCAACGTGACCTCGGGCGAGAACCGCATCGAGGGCATCGCGGCCTCGGAGGTGCGCACCACCTACGGCGGCACCGACGCGGCCCACGACTGCGGCACCGTCCGCTACGCCCGCATCGAGTTCGCGGGCTTCGAGCTCACCACCGACAACGAGCTGAACGGCCTCACGGTCGGCGGCTGCGGCACCGGTACCACGCTGGATCACATCCAGGTGCACATGGGCGACGACGACGGCATCGAGTTCTTCGGCGGCACCGCCGGCATGTCCTACGTGCTCATCACCCGCGCGGCGGACGACAGCCTCGACTGGGACTTCGGCTGGAGCGGCCGGGTGCAGTACCTGTCGATCCAGCAGGAGACCGGCGCGGCGGACATGGGCTTCGAGTCCGACAACTCGGCGACGGCCCCGCTCGCGACGCCGATCTCGAGCCCCACGATCTACAACGCGACGCTCATCGGCACGAACGACACCGTCGCCGGCGCCCAGCGCGCGATGCTCCTGCGTCGCGGCACCCACGGCACGATGCGCAACTTCATCGTCCAGGGTTTCCCCGAGAACCTCCGGGTCGACGGGGACGAGAGCATCGCGGCGGTCGCCTCGGGCATGCTCAGCATCGGCAGCTCGATCTTCTTCGAGTCGGGCACGGGCGCGGCGCCCTTCGAGGGCGGCACGGCCCCGACGGCCTGGGTCGCGGCGGGTGCGATGAACCGCGTCGGCGTCGATCCCGAGCTCGCCGATCCCTACGACTTCATGAACGGCCCCGACCTGACCCCGACCGACGAAGCCGTCGTCCGCGCGATGGCCGCGACGCCGCCCGCGGGCTTCGACACCAACGCCGTCTACCTCGGCGCGTTCGGCCCGGGCTGCGACGACTGGACCACGGGCTGGACGGCGTTCCCCTCCAACTGACCGTCAGCTGACACCGAGGAGCGCCGCGTCGGACTCGTCCGGCGCGGCGTTCGTCGTCTCATCCTCCAAATGAGGCTCAGCGCACCACGAGGAGCTCCACGCGCCGGTTGCGCGCGTGGCACTCCTCGGTGTCCTCGCTGCAGAGCAGCTCCGTCTCGCCGCGGCCTGCGGCGTCCATCGCCTGCTCGATGCCCCGCCGCCTCAGCGCCGTGACCACCGCGGCGGCGCGCCGCTCGCTCAGCTCGACGTTGTGATCGTGATCGCCGCTCTCGTCGGTGTGCCCGATCACGTGCAGCGTGGTGATGTCCGGGTTGTCGCGGAGCACGGCCGCGATGTCGTCGAGCAGATCCCGGGACTCGCCGCGGATCACGTCGCTGTCGTGCTCGAACTGCACGTGCTGAGAGAGCGTGATGCGATCGCCCTCGAGGCGCGCGAGCCGGGCGCGCGCGGCCTCCATCGTCGGCGTGGTGCCGGCCCGGCGCGGCGGACCGCTGCAAGCGAGGGACAGCAGGGCGAACAGAAGGACGCTAGCGGTGCGCATGGCTGCGTGAGTACCACGTCCGCGGGGCGCGCAGAGCGCCCCTGCCCTGCGTCTGCACTCCGTCTGCACTACGTCTGCACCCGCTGGCGCAGGTAGTACCCCAGCGCGAACGCCGCGATCACGATCACCCAGAACGTGATGGGCTCGGGCAGGCTCTCGAGGCCGTTGGTCAAGTTCATCCCGAGGATCGCGCCGAGCGCCGTCACGGGGAGACACACGGCGGCGAGCAGGTTGAGACGGTGGCTCTGCGACGCGATGCGCACCGAGATCTCGGCCGTCTCCTCGGCGTGCTGCGCGACCATGAAGTCCATCCCGTTCTCCGCGTCCGCCGCCACGCCGTCGGCGAGGCGCTCGACCTCGTACGCGCGATCGCGGATCGCCAGCAGGTCGGGCTCCGCGCTCGCGCCGCACTGCTCGCGCAGCTGGCCTATCGCCGCGTTCATGTTGCGCGTAGCGCGCACCAACGGGCGAGCACGGTTGAGGATCTCGAAGTACTCGGTGGCGCGCTTGGCGTCCTCCACCCGGTCGTCGAGCTCCTCGAGGGCCTCGGCGTACGCCTCGACGTGGTTGGCCAGCGACTGGATCGAGTCGGTGCCGGGATCGCAGCGCCACTCGCCCTCGGGGTTGCGCCAGAAGACCACCGCGTGGCGTCCCCGCTCGTGACCGCGCGGCACCTTGTGCAGGACGAGGATCGCGTGGCCCTGCTCGAAGAGCGCGCGCTGCCGTCCTGCGCGCTCACCGAGCTTGGCGCGAAGGGGCTCGGGGAGACGCCAGTAGTCGGGGACGATCTTGCGCATGGGCGCCCACGCTAGCGCCGCTTCGCGGCGGCTCCCTCATTTCGTGCCAGGCGGGCGCGAGGTGCGGGACGGGGCGGGGGGCAGCCGAACCAAGAATCGGGTTCCCCGGCCCAGGCGGCTCTCGGCGGTGATCTCGCCGTGCATGCGCTGCACGAGGTGCTTGACGATCGCGAGGCCCAAGCCCGTGCCGCCCTGCTTGCGGGCCCGGCCCGCGTCCACCCGGTAGAAGCGCTCGAAGATGCGCGGCAGGTGCTGCGCCGCGATGCCGGGACCGTCGTCGGCGACCTCGATGACCGCGCGGTCGTCTCGGGTGCAGTGCTTGACGGTGACCTTGCCGCCCTCGGGCGTGTACTTGATCGCGTTGTCGACGAGGTTCACCAGCACCTGATCGAGCGCGCCTCCATCGCACATCGCGTACGTCGGGCTCGCGCCCTCGACCACCGTGGTGATGCGCCGCGCGTGCGCCCGCGCCTCGAGGCCTTCGACGACGTGCCGGGCCGCGCGCCCGACGTCGATGCGCTCGGGCTCGAAGTGCGCGTCCGGCGACTCCGCGCGGGAGAGATCGACCAGGTCGTCGACCAGCGCCTGCATGCGCGCGGCGTTGTCCAAGATCCCCTTCACGAAGCGAGGGGCGACGTCGCCGTCCTCGATCGCGCCGTCGGCCAGCGTCTCGGCGAAGCCCCGGATCGAGGTGAGCGGTGTCCGCAGCTCGTGGCTCGCGTTCGCGACGAAGTCGCGGCGCACGTCGTCGGTGCGCTGCAGCTCGGTCACGTCGTGCAGCACCGCGACCACCCCTTCGTCGTCGGGCAAGGGCGAGACGGTCGCGGCGAAGCTCTGCACGTGGCGATCGCCCGCGAGCTCGAAGCGAAGCCGCTGCTCGGCCCCGTCGCCCGCGAGCCGCACGGCCTCGAGCAGCTCGGGGCTGCGGATCGCCTCGATCACGGTGCGCCCGATCGCGTCGTCGCCCGCGAGGCGGAGCATCGCGGCGTTCGCGGTGACGATCCGACCGTCGGGATCGATCACGAGCACGGCCTCGACCATCGCGTCCAAGATCGCCCGCGAGCGCGCGCCCTGCAGGCGCTCGGTCGCCATGCGCTCGTCGAGCTCCTCGGCCATGCGATCGATCGCGCGGCCCAAGGCGCCGATCTCGTCGGTGCGGCGCGAGCGGACCCGCACCGACAGATCGCCCTGCGCGAGCTTCTCCGAGGTGACGCCGATCTCCTGCAAGGGCCGCGAGACCGCGCGCCAGAAGCCGTACGAGAGCGCGAGGACCAGCACGAACGCGACCCCGCCCGCCGCGATCACGCCGTCGGTGACTCGACCCGCGGCGAACGCGCCGACGCCCAGGGCGATGGCCACCGCCGCGAGCATCGTGAAGAGGGCTTGCCCCGCGAGTCCGCGCACGAGGGGGACAATACCCAGTTTCAGGCGTCGTCGCCGACGGTGGGCTTGGTGTTCATGCGGTAGCCCCACCCGCGCAGCGTCTCGATGTGGTCGCGGGCCGCGCCGAGCTTCTCGCGCAGGCGCTTGACGTGGGTGTCGACCGTGCGGGTCTCGACCCCCGGCGCGTAGCCCCACACCCGCTCGAGCAGGAGCTCGCGGGACTGCACCCGGCCCACCCGGCACGCGAGATCGTAGAGGAGCTTGAACTCGATGGTCGTCAGGGCGACCTCCTCTCCGCCGACCGAGACCCGGTGGTGGGGGACGTCGATCTCGAGGAGGCCGATGGTGATCTGATCGGGCGACGTCGGCTTGGGCTCGGCGCCCTGGGCCCGCCGGAGGATCGCGTTGACGCGCAGCACGACCTCGCGCGGGCTGAAGGGCTTCACGACGTAGTCGTCCGCGCCCACCTCGAGGCCGACGACGCGATCGATCTCGTTGCCGAGCGCGGTGATCATCACGATCGGCACCGACTCCGTCGCGGCGTCGCGTCGCAGCCGCTTGCAGATCTCCGTCCCGGACATGTCGGGGAGCATGACGTCGAGCAGGATCAGATCCGGCCGCTGGCGCCGGACCTCGGCGAGCGCCGTCGCGCCGTCGCGCACGGTGACCACCACGAACCCGGCTTGCCGGAGGTTGTACTCGAGGACCTCGACGATGTCGGGCTCGTCGTCGACGATGAGGATGCGCTCACGCATGTTGGATGGCGGCGAGGATGGCGTGCCTCCGTGTCGGCTGTGTGACGGCGCGGTGGCCGGGATGCAAGGCTGTGACGCAGGCCCCTCCGCCTTCACCGGAACGGGTCGAAAGCCGCGCTCCGTGAACCTCACCGTCACCGCGCCACGGAGTCGACGCAGATCGCGCCTGGGCGACGGAGTCGTCCGGGCGCCAGGCCGCGGGTGGCGCGTCCGTTGCCCGGGCCCGCCTCACGGGCCATCTTCGGCGCCCTCGCGCGCCCGCGCGCTCTCTCAAGGAGTCGGATTCTATGGGCCTCTCGGTAGGCATCGTGGGCTTGCCCAACGTCGGCAAGTCCACCCTCTTCAACGCGCTCTCGTCCAAGCAGGCCGAGGCCGCCAACTACGCGTTCTGCACGATCGAGCCGAACGTCGGCGTCGTGCCCGTGCCCGACAGCCGCTTCGATGCGCTGGTGAAGGTGGTCCAGCCCGACAAGACCGTCCCCGCCACCGTGGACTTCGTCGACATCGCCGGGCTCGTGAAGGGCGCGAGCAAGGGCGAGGGCAAGGGCAACGCGTTCTTGGCGAACGTGCGCGAGTGCGACGCCATCGCCCACGTGGTGCGCTGCTTCGAGGACGACAACATCCTGCACGTCGAGAACCGCGTCGATCCGCTCTCGGACATCGCGATCATCGAGACCGAGCTGGGCCTCAAGGATCTCGAGACCGTGCAGAAGCGGCTCGATCGCACCCGCAAGAGCGCCAAGAGCGGCAACGCCAAGGACAAGAAGGACGTCGAGATCCTCGAGAAGCTCGAGAAGGCGCTCGACGCGGGCCAGCCCGCGCGCTCGGTGATCACCGACGATCAGGATCACCTCGACACGATCCGCGATCTCGCCCTCATCACCAGCAAGCCGACGTTCTACGTGTGCAACGTGCGCGAGGACGAGGTCGGCAAGGACGACGGTCCGCTGGTGAAGAGCGTCCGCGAGATGGCCGCCAAGGTCGGCGCGCCCGTGGTGGTGATCTCGGCGAAGCTCGAGGCGGAGATCATGCAGCTCTCGCTCGAGGATCGCCCCGCGTTCCTCGAGGCCGCTGGCCTGAGCGAGCCGGGCCTGAACGCGGTGATCCGCACCGGCTACGCGATGATGGAGCTCATCACCTACTTCACGGCCGGCAAGGTCGAGGTGCGGGCCTGGACGATCAAGAAGGGCACCAAGGCCCCGCAGGCCGCCGGCAAGATCCACACGGACTTCGAGAAGGGCTTCATCAAGGCCGAGGTCATCTGGTGGGAGGACCGCGTGACCCTCGGCACCGAAGCCGCCGTGCGCGCGGCGGGCAAGATGGGCATGGAAGGCAAGGAGTACGTCGTGCGCGACGGCGACGTCATGCACTTCCGATTTGCAAACTGACTTCAGTGCCCTCGTCGTGGTCCCATCTGAACGCGTGAGAGCCAGAGGGCGAGAGATCGAATCCGTGGATGCCCCCATCCGCCCGGTCCTCGGCCACAGGCGCTGCGGGCGGGCTGTGTCTTCCCCCTGGGGCTGCGCCCCAGACCCATCGCAAATCGTCGCTTCGCTCCTCAGGGGGAACGCCGGCCGAAGAACCGCACGCTCACGTCGCTAGCCACCGCCCAACCGCGCGCGTTGCGCTCAGCTCACCTCCTTGGCGGCGAGCGCTTCCTGCGCGAGCGCGTCGTAGCTCATCTGCTTGGCGCGCCGTTCTTCCTCGGCGGTGTAGAGGTCCTTCATCACCCGGACGTCCAGTCCGGTCGCGCGCTGGATCGCGGGGCCGAGCATCCAGCCGTAGCGGGGATCGTTGTAGAGCTGCACGAGCTGATCGATCACGCCCATCACCCCGCGCTTGTCGCCCACCCGCGCGCCGAGCAGCTGGATGCGCTTGAACGCGTCGAGCAGCCGCTTGCCCGACGGATCGACGAGATCCATCGGGCCGAAGAACACGTCGCGAAAGAAGGGCCGCGCGTGGAAGAGCATGCCCGCGAGCGCGGCGTTCGACTTCACTTGGTGGCGTAGGCCCGCGCGCGGCATCGCGGCCAAGAGCGCCTCGTACTCGGGCGACGCGTAGTACTCGACCATGTGGTAGTCGATCGCGATGTGGCGGCTCTCGTCGCGGTTGATGAGCTTCATCGCGCGGTGGCTCATCTCGTCGTCGACGAACGCGTCCAGCGAGCGCAAGAGCGCGATGTCGAGCAAGAGCTCGCCCGTCGTGATGTACGCGTTGGCCAGATCGGGCGGCAGGTAGCGGGCCGCGCGAACGAAGTGCCGGGCGAAGCGCTGCAGGTGCACGCTCTGCTCGTAGCGCCGGTAGCGGTGCACGTCGTAGTGCCGCGCGAGCAGGCTCGCGACCTCCGCGTGGCGCTCCTCGTCGACCACGAAGGTCTCGAAGATCGCGCGCAGCACCGGATCGGTCGCCTTGTCGCGCTGCACGGCGAAGAGCGCGCCGGCGAGGCGCTCGATCCCGCTCATGTCGGTGAAGTACTGGCAGACTGCCTCTTCGTCGGCGCGGCTCAGGGCGCGCGGCGTCACGCCCCAGTCGAGGTCGTCCAGCACCCACTGCTCGCGCCGACATCGCTCGAGCATGCGTTGGAGATCCATGCGCCCGAGAATAGCAGCGGCGCGGCCCGCTCGGATCCACGCGCCGGTGACCGGGCGCGGCGCGGCGTCGGGTGTAGAGTGCGGCCCGATGTCCGACGCCACCGCGCTGCGCGCCGAAGAGAAGCGAATCACCTCCGAGGGAGTCGACCTCGGCTACCACCTCATCGGCCCGCCCGAAGGGGAGCCCATCCTGCTCGCCAACGGGCTCGGCGGCTCGTGGAAGGCGTGGAGCCACCAGCTCCTGCACTTCGCCGACGCGCGCTTCGTGTCGTGGGACTACCGCGGCATGTACGCGAGCAAGCGCCCCGCGACGCTCACTGCGCTCGATCCGCGGAGCCAGGCGCGCGACGCGCTCGCGATCCTCGATCGGGAGAAGATCGAGCGGACCACGGTCTTCGGCTGGTCGATGGGCGTGCAGGTCGCGCTGGAATTGGCGCGCCTGGCACCCGAGCGCGTCGGCGCCATCGTGCTCGTGAACGGCGTGGCGGGACGGCCTTGGGCGACGCTCGCGAACTCGCCCGCGCTCGGTCGGCTCGCCCCGGGCGTCCTGCGGCTCGCGCGCAAGGTGCCCGGCCTCTTGCACGCCGGCACCACCACCGCGGTCGCCTGGCAGGGGACGCCGCGCGTGCTCCAGCGGCTCGGGCTCACGAGCAAGAACCTCGACATGGAGATCTTCCACACGCTCGCGTCGAGCTTCGGGGATCTGGATATGGAGGTGTACGTCGAGACGCTGCGTCAGCTCGGCGAGCACGACGCGTACGACGTGCTGCCCAAGCTGCGCCACCCGCTGCTGCTGATCGCGGGCGCTCGGGATCTCATGACCCCGCGCGCGGCGTTCGAGCGCATCGCGAACGAGGTCGAAGGCGCGGAGATGCTGGTCATCCCCGGAGGCACCCACTACGTGGCGATCGAGTACCCCGACGTGGTGAACCACCGCATCCAGCGCTTCTTGCGGCAGCATCGCGGCATGCCGCTGCGGACCTTGGAGGCCTGATGAAGCGCCTCGTCTGCGCGCTGATCGCGGCGCTCGCCGTCGGCTGTGGCGAAGACGCGCCCGCCGTCGAGCCCTCCGTGGCCGAGCCCACCGATGCGCGCGCGCTCGCAGCGATCCTCGACGACGATCCCACGGGCCCCGCGATCGACGACGCGGTGCGCGCGGCCGACACCCGCCGCCCGGTGATGGCGTCGGGGATCCTGGCGAACAGCGCGGTCCCCGCGACCCGACTGCAGATCGATCGCATCGAGGCCTGGGCGCCGGAGAGCCCGAACGGTCGCACGCTGCGCACCCGCGCGCTGCGTATCCATCGCTCGCGCCTGACCGCCCTCGAGCACTACCGCGACGCGCTGGCGCGCGGCGAGGTGGACGACGAGGTCCTGCTCGATGCGCTGCACGAGACCTCGTCGGTGGAGCGCGAGCTGCTCACCCTGCGCGACGAGCTCGCGGTGCACGCGCCGCGCGGCGAGACCGCGCCCGAGGGCGCGCCGGGGATGCCGCCGTTCCGCGGCGGCGGGCTGCCCGACGATGGCGACACGACCGAGGAGCCCACCGAGGTCGTCGAAGACCCCGGCGTCGTCGAGGACGCGCTGCCCGAGATGTGATCCCGACGGCGCGGCGTCAGAACGTCGCGAGCACCGACGGGATCTCGCTCGGCGAGGTGATCGGCATCGAGCACGCCTCGGCGCCGCACACGAAGAGCGAAGGCTCGCCGGGATCGCCATAGCGCGACGCATCCGGGAGCACCTGCTCGAGCACCCGACGCGGCGCGTGGGTGACGCGGATCCCATCGAGCAGCGCCTGGGTCCGCGGATCGTCGGGGGCGCCCACGAGCGTGAGGCGGAGCGTGCCCTCGAGCGCGAAGGACAGCGCGACCAAGAGATCGCCGACGATGCGCCCCTGCCGCGAGAGGCCCTCGCCCAGCGCGAGCAGCGCCCCGCGCGCGACGTCGTCGTGCCCACCTTCTTCGTCGAGCCGCGACAGCACGATCAGCGCGCGCGCCGCCACGGCGCCCGGCAAGAACGGACGAACCGCACCGGTCAGATCGGGCTCCCCCTCGATCGGCACGCTGGCGCGCAGCCCGCCATCGGTGTCGCGCAGATGATCCCGCACGAAGCGCGCGAGCGCGACGGCGCGCTCGAGGTGGCGAGCGCCCTGCCCCGCCGGCGCGACCTGGTAGAGCTCGACGCTCGCCGCGAGCATCGCGGCCTGATCGGCCAAGTGACGACGCGCGTCGCCGACCTCGTGGGCGCAGCCGGTCGCCGGCTCGCAGTGCGAGCCCCAGATCGCGTCGGCCGCGAGCTCGGCCCAGCGGAGCGCGCGCGCGTCGTTCGCCGCGAACCCGTAGCGCGCGAGCGCCGCGGCGAGACGACCGTTCACGTCGGCGTCGATGTGGCGGTCGATCCGCGGCGCGCGGCCGAGCTCGACGCGCGCCGCGGCGTCCAGGGCGTAGAACGACGCGCCCGTCATCGGGGGCCCGCCATCGCGGACGTCCGCGTCCTGCGAGACGAAGAACGCGCCGTCCGCGTCGCGCATGTGATCCCCGAGGTAGCCGAGGATGGCGTCCGCAGGTGCACGCCAGCGCGCATCACCGGTGATCTCGAGGGCCGAGGCCAGCGCCGCGAGCACACCCGACTGCACATCCGTGAGCTTCTCGTAGTGCGGGTGATCCCACGTCCCCTCGACCGAGTACTGGTAGACCCCGCCCCACACCGGATCGATCAGCGTCGTGTAGCGATCGAGGGAGACGAGGGCACGCTCGCGCCAGAGCGCGCCGTCACGAGCGTCCGCCCGCAGCAGCGCGGCCTCGACGAGCGCGCCGAACGGATAGCGCTGGGTCCGGCCCCAGCCCGCATCCGTCGTGTCGTACGCCGCGTCGGCTTGGGCCTCGGCCAGCGCGCGCAGATCCTCGAGCGCGCCCTCGAACGGCGTGGTGCTGCCGCCGCGAACGGCCGCTGGCAGCGAGCTGCCCGGCACCCGCCCTGCGTCTCTATCCGCGATCAGGGTCCGCAGGATCCCCAAGAACACGCTCCGCTCGCGGTACCCGCGCAGCGCCAAGAGCTGCTCGCCGTGCTCGTCGAGCACGATGGTGGCGGGCCACCCATAGAGCCCCCAGCGCGCCACCAGATCGGGCCGTCGGTCCGCTTCCTCGCGCACCACGACGAAGTCGCGGGCGAGCGCGTCCTGGACCTCGGGATCGGCGAAGGTCTCTTCGTTCATCACGTGGCAGAAGTGGCACCAGTCGGCCTGGAGCGAGAGGAGCACCAGCGCATGTCGCGCCTGCGCCGTCTCGAACGTGGCGTTGCTGAGCGGCTGCCACGGCGGCGCGGCCGGCGCGCGCACGGCGGGACGCGCAGCGCCGCAGCCCAAGAGGAGGATCACGAGCGACACGAGGGAGCGCACGAGCGTCCGTACGCTCGGTCCCCCGAACCCGATACAGCGCGCCGCCTGCCGGCGGGCGTTCGGCGAGAATGCGGCAGCGCGTCAGCGCCCGTGGTATCCGCGCGGGCTGTGGCAATCGTCGTCCAGAAGTACGGCGGCAGCTCGGTCGCCGACGTAGAGAAACTCGGTGCGGTCGCGGACAAGGTCGTCGCGACCAAGCGCGAAGGGCACGACGTCGTCGTCGTGGTCTCCGCGATGGGCAAGACGACCGACACGCTCCTCGCGCTCGCCAAGCAAGTCGACGAGACGCCGCCGCGGCGCGAGCTCGACATGCTCCTCACGACCGGCGAGCGCGTGTCGATGGCCCTGCTCTCGATGGCGATCCAGAAGCGCGGCGAGGCCGCGATCTCGTTCACCGGATCGCAGAGCGGGATCATCACCAACGATCGGCACTTCGACGCGCGCATCATCGAGGTGCGTCCGCACCGCATCGAGGACGAGCTGTCCCGCGGGCGCATCGTGATCGTCGCGGGGTACCAGGGCATGAGCTACCGGCGCGAGATCACCACGCTCGGCCGCGGGGGCAGCGACACCACCGCGATCGCGCTGGCCGCGGCGCTCGGCGCCGAGCGCGCCGAGATCTACAGCGACGTCGACGGGGTCTACACGGCCGATCCCCGCGTGGTGCCGGACGCGCAGCACCTGCCGTCCCTGGGCTACGAGACGATGCACGACATGGCGGAGGTGGGCGCGAAGGTGCTCAACCAGACCGCCGTCGAGACGGCGCGCAAGGCCGGCATCGCCATCCACGCGCGGGCGTCGTTCGCGCCCGGCAAAGAGACCGTGGTCCGCGCGGGGGCAGGCCTCGGGGTGCGCACGGTCGTCGGTCAGCGCGGCGTGGTGCGCGCGCGTCTGTCGGGGGAAGCGTCGTTGCGCAGCGCGCTGTCGCTCCTGGCCGAGGCGTCGGTGCCCGCGCGCGACATCGTGCTCGACGGACGGAACGCGACGCTCACGATCCCGACCCAGCTCACCCCCGACTGGGCCAAGGTCGAAGCGGCGATCCGTCACGCGTGCGACGCGCCGGTCTTCGAGCCTGCGGCCGCCGTCTCGCTCGTCGCGTCCTCCGACGAGGCGGGCGCGCACGCCAGCGCCGCCGAGGTGCTCCCGATCGCGTCCGAGGTCATCGCGCGCGAGGGCGTCTCGCCGCTCTCGGTCACCGCCGTCGGCTCGCGCGTGTCGTTCCTCGTCGCCGACCCCGAGCTCGACGCGTGCGTCCGCGCGCTGCACGCCGCGTTCGTCCCGAGCGAAGACGAGCGCGCCTGAGCACCCGCCTTTGGCGTACAGTGGCGCCCTCCCCGGGGCTGCTCGAGAAGAACGGGTGCATCGACCATGTCCGAAGTGATCCTCGTCTGCGACGACGAGCGGAACATCCGCCGCGCGCTCCGCATGGTGCTCGAGGGCGACGGGCTCTCCGTGCTCGAGGCCGAGAGCGCCCAGGGCGCGCTCGCGAAGGTCGCCGCCGAGGACGTCGATCTGTTGATCATGGACGTCCGCATGCCGGGCATGAGCGGCATCGACGCGCTGGCCGAGCTCGCGAAGATGCCCGAGGCGGAGGGCCTCCCGGTCGTGGTGATCAGCGGGCACGCG
>CAYZQM010000072.1:25308-26277 GCA_964480175.1 uncultured Sandaracinaceae bacterium | reverse complement strand
GCTGCACGACACGTCGCCTCCGACGCAGTCCTGATCGACGCCGTCGTCGCACACGTCCTGCGCGCCCGGGTTCACCGACGGATCGGTGTCGTCGCAGTCGAGATCGTCGGCCCAGCCGTCCCCGTCCTCATCGACGGCTTCGCACGAGCGGTCTCCGCCCATGCAGTCGTCGTCGCGCCCGTTGCCGCAGATCTCGGCTGCGCCCGGGTGCACGCTCGCGTCGGTGTCGTCGCAGTCGACGTCCGGACCGTAGCCGTCACCGTCGGCGTCCGCGCACGCCATCGCTCCGCCGCTGCAGTCTTCGTCGATCGCGTTGCCGCAGATCTCGCTCGCGCCGGGATGGACGCTCGCGCGCGTGTCGTCGCAGTCGCCTTCGTCGGTCGCGTAGCCGTCTCCGTCGGCGTCGCACACGTCGTCGGTGCCGGTGGGCCTCGACTCACACGATCCGGGCGCGCAGCTCTGGGTCATGGTGACGCCGTCGATGCAGCGCCGCCGCTCGCTCCCGTTGCACGTCCAGATGTCGTACCAGCCTGCGGGACACGCGGGCGTCACCGGTCCATCGCAGGTCGCTGCGGGCATCGAGCGGTAGCCCCCTTGCTCGACCCAGCGCGACTCGCTCGCGGTGCAGCCGCCGTGGAAGGGATCGAACGCGGTGCTCGACGCGCCGCCCGAGGGTCGCACCTCGAAGTGCAGGTGCGCCCCGGTGGTGCAGCCCGAGCTGCCGATCTCGCCGATGGGATCGCCGCAGCGCACGGTGTCGCCCGCGCGGACCCGGATGCTCCCGGTGCGCATGTGCGCGTAGACCACTTTGTAGCTGCCGTGGTTGACGACGACGTGGTTGCCGAACCCGAACCCGAAGCCGAGGCCGCACGTCGAGCTCGCGCCGGACGCGGGGCAGCTGGTGCAGCGATCGTAGAAGCCATCGGTCGCCGACTCGACGACGCCGTCGGCCGCCGCGACGACGCCCCA
>CAYZQM010000072.1:21853-25298 GCA_964480175.1 uncultured Sandaracinaceae bacterium | reverse complement strand
GCCGTTGCCGCCCGCGAGCGAGAAGTCGGTGCCGCGGTGCCCGTCGTAGCTCGAGCTGCCGCAGTTCCAGTCGACATCCCCGGCCGCGCCGCCGTTGGTGTCGAAGTAGAACCAGTTGGCGATGCACCCATCGCACGCCGTGGGTCTTCGGAAGCGCTGCGCGGACGCGGGCGGCGGCAGGGCCGCGACGATCGCCAGCGCACCGAGGACGATCGAGGTCGCCCTCATCGCGGCACCTCGTGCGCGGTGCCGTCTCGATCCATCCAGTGGATGCGCTGGTGCTCGACGTGAAGCGGGCCCTCCGGCAGCGGGATCGCCCGATCGAGCTCGCCGATGGCGAGCGCGCAGTTGGTGAGGCAGCGCGCGTCGTCGATCCCTCGCGCGTCCGCGATCCACACCCCCGCGACGCCGCCGGTCGCGGCCACGCCGACGAACGCCACGCTCGCACCGTCGGGCGCGAAGGCGAGCGCGCCGATCGAGCCGAGCATCGGCGTGATCACGCGATCGCCCATCGCGTCGAGCACGTGCAGCGATCCGGTCAGACCGTCGGCGCTGACGACGTACGCGAGGTGCGCGCCATCGGGCGAGATCACCGGCAGCGCGCTGACGTGGTGCGCGACGCCGTCGCTCGTGAGCGTCGCTGCGTCCGGCACGAAGCGACGCAGCGTTCCGTCGACTCCGAGCGCGAGCACGGCCCCGCCGAAGACGAGCGCGCCCACGTGGCGACCCTCGAGCGTCGTCGCGTGTTCGCCCGGCCGGACGATCACCCGCACCTCGGGCGCCGCGTCGCTGGGCAGAGGCCCCTCGAGCGGAGCGATCTGCACCTCGAGGTCGTTCGCCTCCAGCGCCGCGGTGCTCGGGGTCTCGGCAGACGCACAGCCCGCAATGATCGCGAGCAGGAGGACGACCGAGCGACGCATCCCGCGAGCGTAGCCGACTCGGCACGTTTGCTGAACGTACGACCACCGAGCCCCCACGCCGGCCCCTCCGGTTGCTGACGAAGCGCCGCGCGCCGTCAGACCCGCGCCGGCGCCCGAGCCCGTGCCCGCTCAGGGTCTCGAGCTCGCGGAACGCCAGAGATGACCTGGCGTCTCGTGGCGCGAGTGTTCGTCTGCACGCGACCGTCGTGAACGTGATCGTGGTCGTGGTCGTTCGTGGTCGTGGTCGTGAACGATGCAGGCGATCGCATTGCTCGTTGAAAGGCCGTTCACGTCCACGACCACGTACGACCACGTTCAGGTTCACGTTCACGTTTCGAGATCGCGACCAGCCCAGCGATCGAGATGCCGCGCGCCCTCAGACCCGCGCCCGCGCCCGCGCCTGTGCCCGTGCCCGCTCAGGTCTCGAGCTCGCGGAACGCCAGAGATGACCTGGCGTCTCGTGGCGCGAGTGTTCGTCTGGACGCGACGGTCGTGAACGTGATCGTGATCGTGGTCGTGGTCGTGAACGATTCAGGCGATCGCGCTGCTGTTCGAACAGCCGTTCACGTCCACGAACGTCCACGAACCACGTTCAAGTTCACGTTCACGTTTCGAGATCACGAGCAGCCCGCTCTCGTAGACGTCGATCTCACGCGCTTCGCTGCACGGAGCCCCCCGGCCCCTCCGGTTGCTGACGAACCGCCGCGCGCCGGCACGCGCCCATGCCCGCTCTCATCGCCGCCGCGCGCAGCAAACCGGGTCCGCGATCCGGGCGGCCGACGTGGTGCGCCGGCCCTTGCTCGTACTACCCTCGCCGCGCTCCTGTTCGATGTCCGCTCTCTCCCACTTGACCCCGGGCGCCGTCTTCGCGCGCGACTATCGGATCGTGCAGCTCCTCGCGGAGGGCGGCATGGGTGCGGTCTACGTCGCCGAGCAGCTCTCCACGGGCAAGCGCCGCGCGCTGAAGGTCATGCTCTCGGAGCTGGTCTCCGACGCGCGAGCGCGGCAGCGCTTCGAGCTCGAGGCGCGCATCGCGGCGCAGATCGAGAGCGAGCACGTCGTCGAGGTGGTCGGCGCCGGGATCGACGAGGCCACCCGCACGCCTTGGCTCGCGATGGAGCTGCTCGAGGGGATGGATCTGAGCCGGGTGATCCGCGAGCGCGGTCCGATGCCTCCGGAAGAGGTGCTGGTGTGCTTTCACCAGCTCGGCCACGCGCTCGGCATCGCGCACGGCAAAGGCATCGTCCATCGCGATCTGAAGCCCGAGAACCTCTACCTCGCGGCGAGCCGCAGGATGGGCGGCGGCGCAGGCCCGTTCACCCTCAAGGTGCTCGACTTCGGCATCGCCAAGCTCACCCAAGAGAGCCGCGCGACGAGCGCGCGCACCGCCGCGATGGGATCGCCGCTCTGGATGGCGCCGGAGCAGACGGAGCAGTCGGAGCTCTCGCCGGCCACCGACGTCTGGGCGCTGGGGCTCATCGCGTTCTATCTCCTGACCGGCAAGCTCTACTGGCGCTCGGCGAACCAAGACGAGACGCGCCTCGCCACGGTGCTCACCGAGCTCTTGGTCTCGCCGCTCGATCCTCCGTCGGTGCGCGCCGCGCAGCTCGGGCGACACGAGCCGCTGCCGTCGGGGTTCGACGCGTGGTTCTTCCGCTGCGTCGCGCGCGACCGAGCGCACCGCTTCCCGAACGCGCAGGCCGCCGTCGCCGCGCTCGGGCCGCGCATGACGTACCGCGATCCCAGCGGGCGCGAGGCGAGCCAGCCCTTCGTGCATCCCGGTAGCCAGCCGGGGCAGGTCCACGGCGTCGCGCCCACGCTCCCGCTCGCCGCGTACCCCGGCGCGCCCACGCCCGCGCAAGGCAGCATGCCGGGCGCGATCGCGCCGCACACGAGCGCGCCGCCGATCGCATCGCATGGGAGCGCGCCGTACGGCAGCGCGCCTCCGATCGCATCGCACGCGATCGCGCCGTACGGGAGCGCGCCGCCGATCGCGCCGTACGGGAGCGCGCCTCCGATGCACTCACCCTACGGCAGCTCACCCGGGATCGTCGCTCCGCATCCGAGCGCGACGCCCCCGTACGCCGCGGCCGTCGCGTCGGGACCCGTGTCCCTCCCCACGCAGCCCGCGCCGGCGTCGGCCTTCTCCATCGGCCGCCTGCTCGCATACACCAGCGCGTTCGTCGCGGCGCTCGCGTGCACCGGTGGCGTCACGTTCGGCGCGCTCCACGCGTGGCAGACGTACGGCCCGTCGAGCACGCCGCCGCCGCCGCGCCTCGCGACGGTCACGCCCGACGCGGGCACGTTCACGAGCATCGGGGTCGCGCCCATGCCCACGTTCGATGCAGGCGCACCGAACGCGCCCGACGCGGGCTCGGACGACGAGGTCGAAGAGACCGACGAGCGCCCCGAGCGCGCAGCGCGCCCGAGGCCGCCGCGCACCCGCGAGCCCGATCCTCCGCCCTCGCCGGGCCGCGAGTTCGCTTGGAGCGACGGCGCGGTCCACGTGTTTCGAGGCAACGGCC
>CAYZQM010000072.1:0-21843 GCA_964480175.1 uncultured Sandaracinaceae bacterium | reverse complement strand
ACTTCACCCTCACGCTGAACCGGAACGGCGGGACCCTCGACGGGCTCTTCCACTGGGTGGTGCGCGAGGTCCCGGCGTCCTCGGGCAGCACCGCGCGCGTGGGCAGCGCGATCGACGAGGCGGTCACCGGGACCTGGGCGGCGCCCGCGTGCAACCTCCACACGGTGGGCGGCTCGAGCAGCACGACGGTGCGGCTGCGCATCGATGGAGACGGCCGGGTGAGCGGCCGCGACGGGGACGGAACCCGCTACAGCGGCCGCATGACGCGCTGAGCGTCCATTTCGCGGCCATCGTGGAGCGGGCGGGGGTGCGGGGTGTGCGGTCCCTCCGCTCGGCCCGCGATCGCGACTTCCAAATTTCCGCGTTTGAGGCGTATTCTTCGCGCGCTCCCATGCGCCCCACCACTTCGATGCTGCGCGTCTGCGCGTCCTTCCTCGGTCTCGTCCTTCTCTTCATGCCTGCGACCGTCTCGGCGCAGCGTGCCCTGCAGCAGGTGCTCGACCTGAACCGTCAGGCGATGGACGCGTACAACAACCTCGAGATCGAGCAGGCCATGAGCCTCTTGCAGCAGGCGGTGCAGGCCGCCGAGCGCGGCGGGGTCACCGGCGCGCCGCTCGCGAGGACGTACGTGAACCTCGGCGTGGTCTCGGTCGGCGGCATGGGCGACAACGCGGGCGCGCTCGACTACTTCGTGCGCGCGCTGCAGATCGACGGCTCCGTACAGCTCGATCCGCTCACGAGCAGCCCCGACATCGCGTCCGTCTTCGCCCTCGCGCGCAGCCGTGTCGGCGCGGGCGGCGGTGGCGGCGGCGGCGGCGGTGGTGGCGGCGCCGTGATCACCGACGGTGGCGGTGGCGGTGGTGGTGGCGGCGGTGGCGGCGGTGGCGGTGCGAGCGCCTCGGGCGATCTCGCGCACGTGCCCGTCCCCGAGCAGCTCAGTCAGACCCCAGTGCCGGTCTACATCGAGATCGATGGGCGCCCGGCGCACGTGTACATCTACTACCGCGGCCACGGCATGCGGGAGTTCCAGCGCGAAGAGATGGAGAGCATGGGCCGCGGCTTCGGCTTCGAGATCCCCTGCACCGACGTGTTCGCGCCCGAGATCAGCTACTACATCGTGGCCTTCGCGACCGACGGCAGCCCGATGGGCTTCGCGGGCACCTCGAGCGATCCGGTGTCCGTGCCGATCGTGAGCAGCCGGACCCAGCCCGCGCCGGCGCTCCCCGGCCGCGCGCCGCCCGCGACGTGCGGTGACGAAGAGTGCCCGCCCGGCATGGCCGGATGCGGCGCGGGACAGCTGGGCGACTCCTGCTCGAGCGACTCCGACTGCGCCTCGGGCAACTGCGACGACGACCTCTGCGGCATGTCCACCGGCGGCGGTGGAGGCGGTGGTGGTGGCGGCGGCGGCGGCGATCCCAGCACCACGCCCCCCGCGTTCTTCATCCGCCTCGGCGGCGGCCTGGCCCTCTCGTACATCAGCAGCGGCCTGCAGGCCGATCGCGATCCCGTGGAGCTCGGCCCGACTTCGCCCGACGCGAGCAGCTACGGCTACGACTACGGCTTGTCGGAGACCTGCGGCTACGACTGGAACGAGAGCTACCCGCCCTGCGTGTTCGTCGAGGTGCCGGGCCTCGTGGTCAACGGCGGCATCCGGCTCGAGCTCGGCTACTACGTGCACCCCGTCGTCGCACCGCGTCTCGTCGCGCGCTTCCAGCCCAACTCGGGCCAGGGCACGCTGTCGTTCATGCTGATCGGCGCGGGTGTCGAGGTGAATCTCACGCCCGACGTCGTCGAAGGCTTCCATGCCCACGTCTACCTCGACGGCGGTGGCGGTCAGGTGCAGACGACGCTCAGCTGGCCGGGCCAGCTCCTCGACGCGGACGGCAACCCGGTGGGTCAGCCCTGGGCGCAGTCGGGCCTCGGGTTCATCGACGTCGGCGGCACCATCGGCTACCGCTTCATGCGCAACGTGGGCATCAACCTCATGCCCACGCTGATCTTCAACATCCCGCAGTTCGTGTTCACCATCGATCTGGATCTCGGCCTCGAGGTCACGTTCTGATCGGGTGAGCGCTGTTCGCTCTGGGGTCGTGAGCGCGTGAGCGTCGAGTCGTTCGTACGGCCGCTGGTGGTGCGGGACGGGGCGCGCTTCTCGTGTGCCGGCGACGGCCTGTGCTGCACCGACGTGCACTTGCTCGGTCCCCTCTCCAAGCCCGAGGCGCAGGTCATCACCGCGCTCGCGCCGCGCGCGATCACCCGCCTCGCCGGGCTGCGCTTGCTCGACACGTCGAGCGGTCGCTGCGCGTTCCTCGACGAGCAGATGCGCTGCGGCATCTACGCGCACGACGGCGGTAAGACCAAGCCGCGCACCTGCCATCGCTATCCGTTCTTGCTCGTGGCGACGCCGGACGGAGGTCGGGTGGGCACCGATCATCGCTGCCCGTGCCGGACGATGGGCGATCGCCCGCCGCTCACCGCGGAGCGCGCGGAGGATCCGCTCAGCACGCTCTCGGGGCGGCTCATGGTCGATCGCCGCATCACCGCGCGCATGCCGCTCACGCCGAAGCGTCGCGTGGGCTGGAAGCGCTACGTGCAGGAGGAGCGCGAGCTCCTGCGGGCGCTCGAGACCCAACGTGCAGAGGACGCGCTCGCGGTCGCTCCTTTCCCCGAGCTCAGCGACATGAGCTGGCCGCAGATCGCGACCGATCTCGCGCTCGACATGCCGCCCACGCAGTGGGGCTGGGCTTGCCGGACCTTCGCCGTGTTCTTGGCGCAGCGCTTCGGCGTCGGGGTGGCCGACGCGCGCTTCCGACCGTGGGAGAAGGTCTTCGATCGGGCGCAGGCGCGCGCCGTCACCCCGGGGGATCCCGAGCGGATGCTCGGCGACTTCGTCGCCGACGCGATCTGGGCGCTCGAGTGGGCCTGGCGTGGCTCGCTGCTGCACGCGCGGCTCGAGCTCGCGAGCCGCGTGGCGCTGATCCGCGACATGGCCGCCCACTTCGAGTCGCACGGCGCGCGCCCGGACCGCGCGATGGCGGAGGCGATCGCGGTCGCGGAGATCGGTGGGGTATCCGAGAGCTGGAGCACCGTAGTCGCGCGCATGATCGTCGAGTAGCCGCACCGCGTGGATGCGCTCGCTTGGATGCCGCGCTGCCCGATGGGCCGAGAGCCGAGCGAAGCGCACCGATGCGTCGATCGATCGCGGTCGCCGTCTCCCGGGATGCGGGATGCGCGATGCGCGTCTCGCATCTCGCATCTCGCATCTCGCATCCCGCGTCGCGCATCCCGCGTCGCGCCTCTCGCGTCTCGCATCTCGCATCTCGCATCTCGCATCTCGCATCGCGCATCCCGCATCCCGCATCCCGCATCCCGCATCGCGCATCCCGCATCCCGCATCGCGCATCGCGCATCGCGCATCCCGCATCGCGCATCCCGCGTCGCGCATCTCGCATCGCGCGTCTCGCATCGCGCGGGAGCCGGACCCCGCCGACCGCGCCGACGCCCTCGGTTCCGCACTCCTCGCGGCGCGAATCAGCCGACGATGTCTAGCTGCTCGAGCAGCCCGGTGAGCTCGCTGCTCACGGTGCCGAACGGCGTGCTGCGCACCGCGCGGCGCTCGTGCTCGGGTGTCGCGGGGCGGGCCACGAGGTGGGTCCTCAGGCCCATCGCTGCGGGCATCGCGAGGTCGAGCTCCCAGATGTCGCCGCACACGATCGCCTGCTCGGGCGCGACGCCGGTCTCCTCGAGCACCTTCTTGATCGCGTCGAAGTAGTGGCCGCGGTGCAAGTACACCGGCCGCGCGAGACCGCTCACCGTGATCGACTCGGGGATCGCCTTCCAGCGATCGGCCCACTCGCCTTCGAGCGCCCGCTCGGGCTCGGCGATCACGAACTTCTTGGCGTCGCCGCGCACCACGAGGTGCTCGCCGCCGCGCGGCCCGAGCTGCTGGATCTTCTCCACCACGTGCTCGGTCTTGCTGTTGGTGATCACGTAGACCGGGCGGCCCGTCGAGAGCACGGCCTCCACCACGCGCTTGGCGTCGCTGCGGAAGACGATGTCGCTCTTCGGGTAGTTGCTCGCGTAGAGCCCCTGCAGGATGTCGGTGCGCTGGCTGCGCTCGGTGATGCCCGCGCGCTCGAGCAGGACCTGCCCCACGGTGGTCGCGAGGATGTAGGGATCCGCGTGCGCCGGCGCGACGATGCGGCCGTCGTTCTCCCAGCCGTAGCGGTCGGGCTCGCTGAGCACGTGCTTGGCGACCTCCTCCCAGGTCGAAGCCAGCTCGGTGCCGACGTGCTGCTGCAGCTCCTCGCGGAAGCCGCGGACGAAGGGCGCGGCCTCGTCGTCCACCCGCGTGAACGTGCCGTCGAAGTCGAGGAGGATGCACTCGATGCTCATCGGGGGGCCGCGATGTAGCCCGTGTCGCGGCGCGCCGCCACCTCGGGGCCCCGCTACCGTGCGCCCACGCTCTTGGGGTACGCTTGGCGCTCGATGCTGGAGGCGCCCATGACCCGACACTCCTCCCACTTCTTCTTCGCGCTGCTCGCGCTCACCGCGGTCTCCGGCTGCAACCTCGAGCAGCGGTACCTGCAGCCCGATGGGAGCCGTCTCTACGCGGCCGCCATCACCGCCGAGACGCCCGCGTACATCGAGTCCGAAGAGGACGGCTCGCTCTACATCATCGAGAGCCGCATCGACTTCCCGGTGCATCCGCCGACCGACGAGGAGATGGCCGCGCTCTCGACCGACGTGGTGCCGCCGTTCGCGCGGCGCCCCTGGGTGGTGCGCGACGACTACGCGGTCGAGCTCGATCTGACGGTCTCGAACCTCGAGGCGACGCCACAGGTCGTGACGATGACCGTGAACGGGATCAGCGAGTTCACCGAGTACCTTCCCGCGGCGCAGGTGATCGACGACGAGCTGGTCATCGACTTCTCCCAGTGGGAGCGCACGTACCTGCTCCAGCCCGGCGAGCGCCGCACCGTCACCGTCCGCGAGGAGGAGCTCGACGAGGTCGCGGTCGATCTCGCGTCGGTGATCAACGGCGATGCGTGCAGCGCGATCGCGAACCAGATCGTCTACTTCATGAACCAGGCGGGCATCGATCCTCGCTCGACCGCGTGCATCCCCGGGATCGTCCCCGGCCTCGTCGGCGTCCGCATGGGCATCCGAGTCACCGCGAACGGCGCCGCCCCCAACATCGCGATCGAAGGCGCCGTCCGCCTACGCGACGCCCGCGACCGCGTCGCCGCAGGCAACGAAGCCCCCTGGCCCCTACCGATGCCGACGCTGTTCACCCCACCGGTGGTGATGGATCCCTAGGTCGCCCCCCGTCACGCGCGCTTCATCTCTTCCCACGTCTTGCCGGCCTCGACCGCGGCGAGGTGGAAGCGCGCGCCTTGGTTGTCGCCCGGGTTGAGCCACAGCATCTTCGTGAAGACGGCCTTGGCGACGCGCGAATCGCCCAGACGCCACGCGCAGAGGCCGACGCCAAATAGACAGCGCAACAGGGGTCGGTTGTCGATGAGGCCCCACGCGAGTACGCCGTCGAAGTCCTCGCCGAGCGAGCTGCTACCGATGGCGGCGCCCATCTCGTAGTGACGCAGGGCCCGCTTCGGCGAGCGCGGGAACGCGAGGTTGCCGAGGTGGGCATGCGCGTCGAGGCAGCGCAGATCCTGTGCGAGCAGCTTCATGAGCAGGTCGTGCGCACCCTTCTCGTCGCCCGCCGAGCCCAGCTCGGCGGCTTCTAGGATCGGGTCGTCGTCGAAGTCCTCCGGATCGGCGCCGGGGATGACGTGCTCCAGCTCGAACATCGGCCGCTTGCCCCGCGCGATGATCCGCTCCGCCCAGTCGTCGATCGGCTCCCCTTCCTCGCCCCAGTACTCGTCGGCCGGGTCCCAGTCACCTTCTTCGCGGAGGGCGAGCGGCGTCAGGCCGAGCGCGGCGACGTCGACGCGCGTCGCGCTGATGGAGCCCGAGATGTAGGGATGTCGGGCGTGCGTCCACGCCTTCGTCGGCGCGACGGTGATGATCGAGCCCGGCACCGCGTCCTGCACCGCGGCGCGCAGCGTGAGCTCGCGCGACGTGCCGAGCAGTCGACACCGGATCGCGTTCGACTTGCAGGTGAGCACGACGAGATCGACCGACACTCCAACAACGATCTCGGCGGCCGCGACCACGCGCGGACGCGACACAGCCGTCTGCGCGATGCCATCGGGAAGTCCGAGCCACGCGCGGTACCTCGACACGAGCCGCGCGGCAGGGCTCCCCGCAGCGAACACCACGTCTGCCCCGACCTCGTAGGTAGTCTCGCCCCGCTGGCACGCAGCCAAGAGCCCGACGTGGGGCAGCCGAGGGTTGCGGAGCGCAATCACCATGACGGGCTCGCCGATCACGTGGGCATCCGCAGGCAGCAGGATGTCGGCGCGAGCCTGAGCCTCGAAGGCACCGAGGCCCGCATCCGTCGCCTCGCGCTCGGCGACTTCGTCGGCAAGCGACATCTTTCTTGTGGTGGCCCTCGTCGTTGGCGTCTTCATGTCGCGCTCTCGTCCTCGTCGCCCGTGCTCCCCTGCAGCAGGAAGCCTGCCCGTGAGGACGCGAGCGAGCAGTGGAGCACGCGCGTCGAGACAGAGCGAACCATCCAGTGCAGAGGTCTGGTTGATTCGAGCTCGGCGTCCTCGTGAACTTGGCTGAGGACGGGGCCGGTCGTAGAGCGCCGGGCAGCACGCGCGCGGGCGTCCCGAGGTCGGCGCGATCGGCCCTCCTTCTGATCGCACGATGTGGCCACGCTCGAGGACGGTGACGTGCAGCATCACGTCCGCGGCTGGTTCTTTGGTCGCGCCCGCTGCGCGGGCATCGGCGCGTCGCGCAGCTCTTCTTCGATTCGCTCGATGCTCGGCAGGCTCGCTTCGAGGTCCTTCGGCAGCGCCTCGACGAGCTGGTACTCGGAGACGCCGATCGGGCTGGTCGCGGCCTTCAGCGCGTACTCGGCTACCGCCGCGTTCTTCGTCTTGCACAACAACAGGCCGATCGAGGGGCCGTCATCGGGGTGCTTCACCTGACCGTCCACGGCCGACAGGTAGAACCCCAGCTGCCCGAGGTGCTCCGGCTCGAACTCCGCCGCCTTCAGCTCGACGACGACATAGGCGCGCAGCCGCAGGTGGTAGAAGAGCAGGTCGAGATAGAACTCGCGCCCGCCGACCTCGAGCCGCACCTGCCGTCCGACGTACGCGAACCCCGCACCCAGCTCGATGAGAAACTCGGTGATGTGCTGCACGAGCGCGCGCTCGACGTGCCGCTCCTCGGCGTCCCGCGACAAGCCCAGGAAGTCGAAGCAGTAAGGATCCTTCAGCGACTCCCGCGCCAGGTCGGACTGCGGTGCGGGGAGGCGTCGCTCGAAGTTGGTGCTGCCCTTCCCGAACCGCGCGTGCGCCGCCGTCTCGATCTGCATGACCAAGATGGCCCGCGACCAGCCGTGCTCGACGGCGGCGCGCGCGTACCAGTCGCGGTGGTCGGGCACCTTGTCCATGATCGTGCATAGGTGGGCCCAGGGAAGATCTGGCAGCAACTGCTGCCAGATCTCCGGCTCTGGCCACAGCTCCGAGAACCGACGCATGTACCTGAGGTTGCGTGGCGAGAACCCCCGCATCGTTGGGAACGCGACCCTCAGATCGTGCGCGAGCCGGTTCACGATGTCCTCGCCGTAGGACCCAGCTCGTGTCTTGTCCGAGAGGTCACGGCCGAGCTGCCAGTAGAGACCGAGCAGCTCGCCGTGGACGGCCCGAGACGCCCTCTGCTGCGCCCGTAGTACACGGGCCTTCACCTCCGTCAGCCATGCCCCGTAGTCCGCCGGTACGTCCGCGAGCGTCGGCGAGTCGTCGATCGGACGTCGACGGCCTCCGAGCAGCGCGGTCTCTCCTTGCTTCTTCCTTGCCACGTCAGCCTCCCTCGCCCATCACCTCGCCGGGCTCCTCGAAGCGCCTGCCGCCCGATCGTCGCGCGGCGCTGCAACCAGGGTGACGCCTCACCCTTCGGGGAGAGACGCCGCTCGCCAGGACGCGGCGGGCGCATTCCTTCTGACGGCCCTGAGCGCTCTCGGCCGAAACTCGCCCGTCTGGTCGCTCGGAGGCGCGCTCGCTCGCCTCGCTCGCCTTCGGACGCGTGCGCCCTCGGCTCTCGGTTCCTACTCAGCGGTTTGGACGCACGCGCTCGGGCTCGCTGACCGCGGTCCGCGCCGGGCGTGGTCGGGCTGCGCTTTCGACTTTTTGCGGGCGGTTTGGGTGCACGGCGGGCGTCTCGTTGACGCGGAGCGCGTCCGTGCGTGTAGACGCCCGACTTTCGGACGAAAGCGCGCGCCGTGCGCGCTCGGACCCGACTTTGCGGCCGGGTGCGCGCGGCGTGCGCGTAAACCGCCGAGAAAAAGTCGAAAGCGCTCGCCGTACGCGCTCGGAACGGGATCGCGTCAACGAGATGGCCTCCGGGCGCGTACGGCGGTCGCGAACAGTCGAAAGCCGCGTCCGTGGGCCCACGGAGCGGACTTGGCCAGAAAACACGCAGCCGTGCGGTAGTCCGCGCGTGTAGCCGCAGTGTTGGCCGGGCGCGCGCCCGAGTGACCAGGTCGCCGTCGCGAACGCCGCGACGCCCCCGGATCTCCGCGAGCGTCGCGCCCGCGCCCGTGCCCGAGCCCGCGCCCGCTCTCATCAGGTCTCGGCGTCCGCGACGCCCCCGGATCTCCGCGAGCGTCGCGCCCGTGCCCGCGCCCGAGCCCGTGCCCGCTCTCATCAGGGGTCTCGGCGTCCGCGACGCCACCGGATCTCCGCGAGCGTCGCGCCCGCGCCCGCGCCCGAGCCCGCTCTCATTCAGGATCTCGGCGTGCGCGAAGCCACCGGATCTCCGCTGCCGCCGCGCCCGAGCCCGAGCCCGCTCTCTCGGCGGCTGCGCCTGGTTTCGCTTGACGCGTCCTCTCGCCGCTTGGCAGGGTCGTCGCCTCGTCGCGCCGCGGGGATCGACGATGGAGGTCAACGATGTCCAAGCAGATCGCCGATAGGCAGCGCTCGAGTCGCTTGGTGGTCGAGGCCATCGTGCAGCACAAGCCGGAAATCGCCGCCGCGCAGCGCAGCTTGCTCGAGGGCGCCGCCAAGCGACTGGGGCAGGCGCCCATCGACGTGGACGCGCTGCTCGATCAGTTCGCCGACACCCTCAAGCACGGGATGAATCTCCTCGCCGCCGCGGGCGCCGCGCACGCGCAGGAGCTGCTCGACGACGCCGAGCCCCGCGCTCGACGCGACCAGGCCGAGCGCGCGCTGCGAGATCACCTGAGCCCGCTACGCAAGACGGTCGAGGGCATCTACGGAGACGCGGGCCTCAGGGCGCTCGGCTTCTGGGAGGGGCTGCCCTCCACGACGGACGTCCTCCTCAACTACGCGCAGACGGTGCTCGATGCGCTGAAGCGCCCTGGGCTGAACCTCACGCCGGTGCTCGCCACGTCTGCGACGCACTTCGACGTGGCGGGCCACGCGGCTGCGCTCGAGCCCGTCATCGCTGCGCTCGCGGCCGCGCTCGCGGAGGTCTCGCGCGAGGCAGCGCAGCTGAGCACCACCCAGATCGCGAAGAACCAAGCGATGGCGGCGAACGATCTCAGCTTCGTGAACATCGCGGGCATCGTCGAGCGCATGGCGCGCGGCGCGGGCCTCGCCGAGGTCGCGGATCGGCTGCGTCCTTCGAGCGCGAACCCCGGCGTCCTCATCGAGGTCCCCACCGAAGAGGAGCTCGCGACGCCCGCGCCGTCGCCCATCCAGCCGGTCCGCCCCGGCTTTCCGGGCGCCGATCCCTTCGATCCCGATCCCGAAGACGACGCGACATGACCCGCCCTCTGCGCTTGGGGATGGCGCGCGGGCTCGACGGCGCAGCGCCCTCGGGCTCGCCGAGCGACGGACGCGCGTTCGACGTGCCGCCGCATCACCTGTCGACGCACGGCGTGGTGGTCGGGATGACCGGGAGCGGCAAGACCGGCCTCGTCACCGTGCTCGCCGAGGAGGCGCTCGGCGCGGGCATCCCTGTGCTGGTCGTCGACGTGAAGTCGGATCTGCCGAACCTGTTGCTCGCGTTCCCCTCGTTCGACGTCGCGCACGTGCGGCCGTGGGCCGAGGCGGCGCGCAGGCCAGGGGACGCGCGGACGATCGACGAGATCGCGAGCGTCATGGCGCGCGAGCGAGAGGACGAGCTTCGGGCGTGGGACATCGACGAGGCGCACCTCGCGGACTGGCATGCTCGCACCGCGATCCGGGTGGTGACGCCGGGCTCGAGCGCGGGCGAGTCGTTGCACCTGCTCTCGTCGCTCGAGCGGCGCAACCCTCGCTGGGACAGCGACCTCGAGTCGGCGCGCGCGACGCTGAGCGCGGCGATCTCGCTGGTGATGCGGCTGCTCGGCCGCGATCCCGATCCGGCCAAGAGCCGCGAGCACGTGCTCTTGAGTGTGCTCGCGGAGCGGCGCCTGCTCGCAGGAGAGACGGCGGAGCTCGCCGCGCTCCTGCGCGAGGTGATCGAGCCACCGATCACGGAGATCGGCGCGCTGCCGATGGAGGAGTTCATGAGCGGCGGCGATCGCCGAGCGCTCGCGGCGAGCCTCAACACCTTGCTCGCGTCACCGACGTTCGCGAGCTGGCGGCAAGGCGCGACGCTCGACGTCGGCGAGTGGATGACGCCGAAGGACGGCAGGACGCCCGCCGTGATCCTCAGCGTCGCGCACCTCGACGACGACGAGCGCACACTGGTGCTCGGCGTGCTCTTCGAGGAGGTGCTCTCCTGGATGCGCACGCTGCCGGGGAGCCAGCAGCTCCGCGCGCTGGTGATCTTCGACGAGGTCTATGGGTTCATGCCGCCGCACCCGGCCAACCCTCCGACGAAGCGGCCGCTGGTCGCGCTGATGAAGCAAGCGCGGGCGTTCGGCGTCGGCGTCGTGCTGGCGACCCAGAACCCGATGGATCTGGACTACCGATCGCTGTCGAACGCTGGCTTCTGGTGCGTCGGGCGCCTGCAGACCGACGCCGATCGCGAGCGGGTCGTCGACGGCCTCTCCGCGACGAGCGACCCGGACATCGCGCGCAAGCTGGGCCAGCTCGTGAAGCGCCTCAGACCCCGACACTTCATCGTGCGCGACGTGCACGCAGGCGCGGAGCTGACGATCGTCCAAGCCCGCTGCGCGATGTCGCTGCTTCGCGGCCCCATGACGCGGAGCGAGCTGATGCGAGCGCTGGAGGCCCGCGAGCCACCCACCGAGTGACGACGCGCGCGTGTTGCAAGGCGCGGGCGCTCCGCGCGGAGGACGACTCGACGTCTCTCCCACCTGATGAGCGTGCGCGAGGCGCGCTGCTGAACGCGACGGTCGTGAACGTGAGCTCGAACGTGGTCGTGGTCGTGAACGGTCGTTTCCCCCCCGCTCGATCGTCGCCGTCGCCGTCGTTCACGACCACAACGGTCGCGCTTCTGAGTTGGTGTTGATCCGAGCGGGAGCGCTGCGTATCGAAGCGCAGCTTCGACCTGCGGCCGCTGGTCCTTCGCGAGCGCTTTGCGGCTTCGCGCCTTTGCTCCCTTTGCGCGAGAATTCTCGATTGCAGAGGATCGCTGTCGCCACGCTCCCGCCCTCGCTCCGCTGTGCCCTCGGCGATGAACTCTCGTTCGACGCTCGCAGCGACCGCGACGTGGTGTAGGCGCTCGTCGAGCGAGAGAAGATCGCGCAAAGCCGCAAAGCCGCAAAGGGGAGACGGGGACCGAGATCAGCCGACGCATCGGTGAGCTTCGCGCGTTCGGAGAGTTCGGTGCGCGCTCGGCCCGTCCGTACCGTGCTGCACGGGATGCTCGGGCGTACACCGCTCGCGAAGTGGCGCGCTGTTGAACGCGACGGTCGTGAACGTGAACTCGAACGTGGTCGTGGTCGTGAACGGTCGTTTTCTCCCCGCTCGATACTCGCCGTCGTTCACGACCACGACCCGACGGTCACGCTTCGGGATTGTGTCTGTGATCCGGCCGGGCCGTGCGCGCGCATCGTCGCCCCAAAGGGCACGCTACGCGGGCGAGCTCAGACGCGCCTTCGGTGATCGAAGGCTCGGCCCAGCGTGATCGGGTCGGCGTACTCGAGCTCGCCGCCGTGGGGGAGGCCGCTCGCTAGGCGGGAGACGGCGATGCCGGCGCTCTTGAGCCCCTCGGCGAGGTAGAGCGCGGTCGCCTCGCCTTCGACCGAGAGCGGCGTCGCCAGCACGACCTCTTGCACGCCCTCGTCCGCGACGCGCGAGAGGATGCGCTTCAGATCGATCCGCTCGGGGCCCATCCCGTCGAGCGGCGCGAGCAGCGCGTGCAGCACGTGGTAGCGGCCGCGGAAGCTCTGGTGCCGCTCGAGCGCCACCAGGTCGGGGACCCGCGCGACGACGCAGAGCTCGCGGCCGTCGCGCCGCGGGTCGCTGCAGATCCGGCACACGTTCTCCGTCGACCAGTTGCCGCAGCGCTCGCACGCCCGGATGCGGTCGTGCAGCGTGCCGAGCGATTGGGCCAGCGCGCCCGCGAGCGCGCGATCCTCACCGAGGATGAAGTGCGCGTAGCGCGTGGCCGTCCGCTCTCCCACGCCCGGCAGGCGCGCGAGCAGCGCGACCAGCTCGGCGATGGGATCGTTCGTCACGTCTCGCGCGCCTCTGCTCGAGAGGAGAGAGGTGGATCAGAAGAGGCCGGGGACCTTGAGGCCGCCGGTCACCTTCTCGAGCTCCGCGTCCACCATCTCGCTCGACTTCTTCAGGCCCGCGTTCACCGCGGCGACCACGAGGTCCTGCACCATCGAGAGGTCCTCGGACTTGAGGAGCTCCGGGTCGATCACCACCGCGACCAGCTCCTTGCCGCCGTTCACGGTGACCTTCACCTGGTCGTTGCCCGCGGACGCGTCGACCGTCTCGGCCTTCAGCTCTTCCTTACGCTTCTCGATCTTGCGCTGCAGGCGGCTCGCCTGGCGCATCAGCTCGCTCATTCCACCGCGGAAGTGCTGGGTCATCGATCAGATCCTCACTGAGAAAAACAGGACCGCCCGTATACCAAGCGCCGGCCCCAGAGGCGAGCGGTCCCGCTGCGCGCCGCCCCTACATGGTCACGTATGTTGGGCGGCCACGAGGGCCGCCCCTACAGGTCACGTACGTTGGGCGGCCACGACGGCCGCCCCTACATCGCGCCGACGTTCAGCTCGCCGGGGTGAGCTCCACGAGCAGATCGCCGGCCTTGAGCACGTCGTCCTTGGCGACGGCGATGCGCTTCACGGTCCCGGCGAGCGGGGCGCCCACGACGGTCTCCATCTTCATGGCACTGAGCACGCAGAGCGCGTCGCCCTTCGCGATGCTCGCGCCTTCCTTCACCTTCACCTCGATGACGGTGCCGGGCATCGGCGCGCCGACCGACCCGGGCTCGCCGCTCGCGCGCTCCTTGGCCTTGGTGGTCTTGACCGCAGAGCGGTCGGCGACCGTCACCGCGCGCGGCTGGCCGTTGAGCTCGAAGAACACCCGGCGGTTGCCGTCCTCGTCGAGCTCGCCGATGGTGCGCAGCACGATCACCAGCGTCTTGCCCTTCTCGATGTCGAACATCAGCTCCTCGCCGGGCTTGAGGCCGATCAGGAACTGCAGCGTCGGCACCCGCGAGACGTCGCCGTGGGCCGTGCGGAACGTGCGGTAGTCGCGGAAGACCTGGGGGTACATCGCGGCGCTCATCACGTCGTGATCGCGCACCACCGGGCCGTGCTCTTCGACCAGCGACGCGCGCACCGTCTCGAAGTCGAGCGGCGCGAGCGTCGCGCCCGGTCGCCCGTCGATCGGCGGGCGACCCCGCAGCACCCGGCTGCGCAGCGGCTCGGGGAAGCCACCGTGCGGCTGACCCAGGCGCCCCTCGAGCAGCTCGACGACCGACTGGGGGAACGACAGCTCCTCGGCGCGCTCGAGCACTTGGTCGGGGCTCAGATCGTTCTGCACCATGAACTGCGCGAGATCGCCGACGACCTTGCTGCTCGGCGTGACCTTCACGAGATCGCCGAGCAGGAGGTTCGCCTCGCGGTACGCGCGCTTGATGCTCGACCAGCGATCCGAGAGCCCGAGCTGGTTCGCCTGGAACATCAGGTTCGTGTACTGGCCGCCGGGGATCTCGTGCTCGTAGAGATCGGGCGCATACCCCGTCATGCCGGTCTCGAAGGGCGCATAGATCGCGCGCGCGCCTTCCCAGTAGGTGTTGAGCGCCAGGATCGCGTCGGGATCGAGCGACGTGTCGCGGGGCGTGCCCCGCAGCGCCGCGACCACCGCGCTCATCGTCGGCTGCGAGGTGAGGCCCGCCATCGCGGGCAGCGCGAGATCGACGATGTCGGCGTCGGCCTCCGCGCACGCGAGCATCGACGCGACGCCGGTGCCCGCAGTGTCGTGGGTGTGCACGTGGATCGGCATCGTGGGGAACGCGCGGCGCAGCGCGTTCACCAGCATGCTCGCGGCGCGCGGCTTGAGCAGGCCCGCCATGTCCTTGATCGCGAGCAGGTGGGTCCCGAGGTTCACCAGCTCGCCGGCGAGATCCACGTAGTACTGGAGCGAGTACTTGGTGCGGGTGGGATCACTGACGTCGCCCGTGTAGCAGAGCGAGGTCTCGATCACGCCGCCCGCCTCACCCACCGCGTCGATGCCGAGCTTCAGGTTCTCGACGTAGTTGAGCGAGTCGAAGATGCGGAACACGTCCACCCCGCGCTCCTTGGCCATCTTGGCGAACGCGAACACGACGTTGTCGGGATAGCTCGTGTAGCCCACCGCGTTCGCTCCGCGGAAGAGCATCTGGAACGGCACGTTGGGCACGAGCTCGCGCAGCTGCTCGAGCCGCTGCCACGGGCACTCGTGCAAGAAACGAAGCGCCACGTCGAACGTCGCGCCGCCCCAGCACTCGAGGCTGAAGAGCTGCGGAAGAAGCCGCGCGGTGTGCGGCGCGATGGCGGTGAGGTCCCGGGTGCGCACCCGCGTCGCGAGCAGCGACTGGTGGGCGTCGCGCCACGTGGTGTCCGTCACGAGCAGGCCGCGGTGCCGGCGCACCGACTCGGCGAACGCCTTGGGCCCGAGGTTCACGAGCACGTCGCGGAAGCCCTGCGCGGGCGGCGCCTGCAGGTTCACCGAGGGCAAGAGCGGCTCGATGCGGCTCGGTGGCGTCGCGCCCATGCCCAACATCTGCGGACCGTTGACGGCGATGTCGGCGAGGTAGCGCAAGACGCGCTGCGCGCGGTTGCGTCGGAAGGGGAGGGAGAAGAGCTCGCGGGTGTCGTCGACCCACGCCGTGTAGACCTTCGCGCTCACGAAGTCGGCGTGACGCAGCACGTTCTGCAAGAACGGGATGTTGGTCGAGACGCCGCGCACCCGGAACTCGGCCAAGGCACGATGGAGCTTGTTCACCGCGCCCTCGAAGGTCAGCGCGTGCGCGGTGACCTTCACCAAGAGCGAGTCGTAGTCGGGCGAGATCACCGCGCCCGCGTACCCCGAGCCCGCGTCCAGCCGGATGCCCATGCCCTCGCCCGCGCGGAAGACCTCGAGGCGTCCGGTGTCGGGGGTGAAGTTCCGCCGGGGATCCTCGGTGGTGACCCGGCACTGCACCGCGACGCCGCGGATCGCGATGCGGTCTTGCGCCAGCCCGAGATCGGCGAACGTCGCGCCGCCCGCGATGCGGATCTGCGACTGCACCAAGTCGATGCCGGTGACCTCTTCGGTGACCGTGTGCTCCACCTGGATGCGGGGATTCACTTCGATGAAGTAGTGGCGCCCCTCGCCATCGACCAAGAACTCGACCGTGCCCGCGTTGCGGTAGCCCGCCGCTTTGGCGAGCGTGACCGCGTCGCGCCACAGCGCCTCACGGGTGGCCTGCGGAAGGTGCTGCGCGGGCGCCATCTCGACGACCTTCTGGTGGCGCCGCTGCACCGAGCAGTCGCGCTCGAACAAGTGCATCACCTCGCCCGCGGCGTCGGCGAGCACCTGCACCTCGACGTGCCGCGGACGCTCGACGTAGCGCTCGATGAACATCGTCCCATCGCCGAACGCCGCGAGCGCCTCGCTGGAGGCGCGCTCGAACGACTCGACGAGGTCTTCTTCTCTGCGCACCACGCGCATGCCTCGTCCGCCGCCGCCCATCGCGGCCTTCACCATGATCGGCAGGCCGTGCTCGGCGACGAACGCCTTGGCCTCCTCCACGCTGCGCACCGGGCCGTCGGAGCCCGGCACCATCGAGACGCCGACCTGCTTGGCGAGCGCGCGCGCGGCGGTCTTGTCGCCGAAGGTGCGGAGCACGTCGGCCGAGGGTCCGACGAACGCGATGCCCGCCTTCTCACACGCCTCCGCGAGCCCCGCGTTCTCCGCGAGGAAGCCGTAGCCGGGGTGGATCGCGTCCACGTTCGCCTCGACCGCGATGCGCACGATCTCGTCGATCGACAGGTACGCCGCGACCGCGCTCTTGCCCTTGCCGACGAGGTAGGCCTCGTCCGCCTTGTAGCGGTGCAAGTGCACCCGGTCTTGGTGGCTGTAGACGGCGACGGTGCTCAGGCCGAGCTCGGTGGCGGCGCGGAAGATGCGGATCGCGATCTCTCCGCGGTTGGCGCACAGCAGCTTCTTGATGGGCTTGTCGTTCGGGCGGGTCGTCACGGCGCGGACACTACTACGTCCCCACGCTCAGGCCCGCGCGCGATGCGGGCCGCCGCTCGATCGATCGACGGCGTCGCCAGCGTCGCCGCGGTGAAGGCCTGTGACCAGAACGTGTCGCATCCTGCAACAGCCCGAGATCCGGCGGGTTTTGGTGGCCGCACCCGATGCGCGGCGCTGGCCTCTCGGCTACGGTTGGGGCTCACTCGAAAGGGGCTCGGTGATCATGAAGCACTTGCTTGGTTGGCTCTTGGTTTCGCTCGCGATCGTCTGCGCACCGCAGGTCGCCGAGGCGCAGGTCGCCTACTCGGGGACCGCGCTCGTCCACGACTTCTCTTCCTACCGCGGGCTCGGTCTCGCGCCCGGCGGCGCCAGCGGCGCGCTCGACTCGCGCGCGTGGTTCACCAACTCGGGCGTCGGCAGCTGCGCACTGAGCGGCACCTGTCCCGCCGCCGCGCCGCCCACCACGCCGACGGGCCCGTTCTACGGCGGGGCTTCGACGGGCGGCGTCACGGTCGCGTCGCTCTACGCGTTCGACGTCGGCGGCGTCCTCGGCGGCAACCCCGCGCTCGGCGTCCAGCCCAGCCCGACGACGTACACGCCCGGCACGCTCACCGCCGCGTACACCAACGGCACGGGCGCGCCCATCACCGCGATCCGCGTGGGCTACGTGTTCTGGGAGAACAACGACACCGTCGGCGCCATCGGTCTCGGCGTGGCGCTCGATCCCGACGGCCCTGGCGCCGCCTCGCCGGTGGCCATCGCGGCGCTCGAGGACCAGACCCCCGCGCCGATCGGGATCATCGGCGGCTGGCAGAGCCGGATCCACACCGCGATCGTCGACCTGTCGGCGACGCCCATCGCCGCGGGCGCGCGCTTCGACGTCATCTTCACGGTGCGCGACATCCCCGGCTCGAGCATCCCGACGGTCTACGACGAGATCGCGATCGACGACGTGACCATCGCGCCGGTGCCGATCGTCGGCGCGTGCGGCGACGGGACCGTCCAGCCGGGCGAGCAGTGCGATCCCGGCCCGAGCGGCTCGAGCTGCTGCACCGCGATGTGCACGTTCGCCGTGACCGGGACGATGTGCGGCGGCGCGCCGAGCGGCACGTGCGACGCGCAGGACACCTGCAACGGCGCCGGCGTCTGCGTGCCCCGCTTCGCTGCGAGCACCGTCGTGTGCCGCGCCTCGCGCGGCGTGTGCGACGTCGTCGAGCGCTGCACCGGCACCAGCTCGGCGTGCCCGGTCGATCGCATCCAGCCCTCGACGTTCGTGTGCCGCGCGGCGGTGGCCGGCGGCTGTGACGTCGCCGAGAACTGCACGGGGTCGGACGACGCGTGTCCTCCGAACGAGGTCGTCCCCAACGGGACCAGCTGTGCGAACGCGATGATCTGCGACGGCAGCGAGGTCTGCATGGCCGGCACCTGTCGCCCGGGGACGCCCCTTGCGTGCAACGACGGCGACGCCTGCACGACCGACATGTGCGCCGAGCCGAGCGGCTGCGGCGCCGTGGCCATCCCGGGCTGCTGCAACAACGCGAGCGAGTGTGATGACGGCGACGTCTGCACGGCCGACGCCTGCAGCGGCGTGGGTGGGACGTGCAGCAACTCGGCCATCACCGGGTGCTGCGTGAGCAACGCGGACTGCGACGACGCGAACGTGTGCACCACGAACACCTGCGACCTCTCGACCAACCGCTGCATGGTCGAAGCAGTGCCGGACTGCTGCGGCTCCGCCGCCGACTGCGACGACGGCAACGCGTGCACCACCGACACCTGCAGCAGCGGCGGCGCGTGTGGCAACGAGGCGATCGCGGGCTGCTGTCTCACCGACGGTGACTGCGACGACGGCGACGACTGCACCGCCGACGCGTGCGCGGACAACCTCTGCGCGAGCACGCCGATCCTCGGGTGCGGCATCGACGGAGGCGTGCCCGACGCAGGCGTCGACGGCGGCTCGCCGCCCGACGCAGGCCTGCCCCCCGACGGCGGTCCGCGCGATGGCGGCGTGCCTATCGATGGCTCGCTGGAGGACGGCGGAGTGATCGGGGTCGACGCCGGCGGTCCCGGCGTGTCCGGCGGCTGCGGCTGCCGCGCGCAGGGCCAGCGCTCGAGCCTCGGCGGCCTCGGCGTGCTCGCGCTGCTCGCGCTCGCGATCGGCCGCCGCGCGCGGCGCTGATCGACGCCGACCTAGAGAGAACCCGCGCCGGGCCGTCTCGATCCCCATCGAGAGGCCCGGCGCGTCGCTTTCGCGACCAGTGGCCGCACGCGACACGCGTTCTCCCCCCGGCCTATCCGTACCGCCCTGCACGGTCGCGCGCTGTCGAACGCGACGGTCGTGAACGTGAACTTGAACGTGGTCGTGGTCGTGAACGGTCGTTTTCTCCCCGCTCGATCGTCGCCGTCGTTCACGTTCACGACCACGACCACGACCACGACCACGACCACGAACGACCACGACCACGACCACGACCCTCGCTTTCGATCGGGTGGGCTCGATGCCCTGGCTGGTAGCATCCTGGCGCCTTGTCCGTGCTCGACACCCATGACGTGATCGTCGTCGGCGCTGGCGTCGTCGGGCTCTCCGTCGCGCGGGCGCTCGCGTCCGAGGGACGCCGGGTGCTCGTGCTCGAGCGCGCCGACGTCCCGGGGCGGGGTGGCTCCAGCCGCTCGAGCGGCGTGGTGCACGCGGGCCTTCACCATCCGCCCGAGTGGCTCAAGAGCCGCTTGGCCCGGCGTGGACGCGGGATGCTGCAGGCGTTCTGCGCGCGCCACGGCGTGCCGATGGCGCGCACCGGCAAATGGATCGTCGCGGTGGATCCCAGCGAGCGGGCCGCGCTCGAGGCGCTCGCTGCGCGAGCGAGCACGCTGCACCTGACGACCCGGTGGCTCGAAGCGGACGCGATCATCGAGGAGGAGCCGGCGCTTCGCGCGCACGCCGCGCTCGAGATCGCGGAGACCGGCGTGGTCCGCAGCGCCGAGCTGGTGCGCGCGCTGCAGAACGAGCTCGAAGCGATGGCGGGGCAGGTCTTCTTGGGCGGCGAGGTGGAGCGCATCGAGCAGGGCGCGCCGATCGGAGTGCACCTCGCGACGGGGGCCGTCCTCACCGCGCACCACGTCATCGTCGCGGCGGGCCTGCACACCGATGGGCTCTTGTCTCGATCGGGGATCGACACGGACGCGCTCGGGCTCACCCAGCACATGTGCAAGGGCGAGTGGATGGCGCTCGATGGAGCGCACCGCAAGCGGGTGAGCCGCCACGTCTACCCGCTGCCGAACGCCGATGGCCTCGGCATCCACCTCACCCGCGATCTCGACGGCTACCTGCACGCGGGGCCCGACACCGAGTGGATCGAGCGCGAGGACTACACGCTGAGCCCGCACAAGATCGCGGCGTTCGGCGAGGCGCTCCGCCGCTTCTATCCGAGCGTCCGCGATCACGAGCTCCACCCGATGACCGCCGGCATTCGCCCCAAGCTGAGCGGTCCGGGCGAGCCGCCGCGCGACTTCTGCGTGTGGTCGGGCGGAGCGCACGGATGGCCTCAGCTCACCGCGCTGCTCGGGATCGAGTCGCCGGGGCTGACCGCGTGCCTCGCGCTCGGCGATCATGTCGCCGCGTCGTTGGGCGCGGGGCTCGCGGAGGATCGGTAGCGTTCGCGACGCAGCCTGATCAGAGCGGGCACGGGCACGGCGCTCACTGCGATCCGGTGGCGTCTCGCTTCCGCTTCTGCTCCCGCTCCCTTGTTGCGGGCGCGGGCACGGGCCTCGCGGAGGATCGGTAGCGTCGCGGCGTTCGTGACGCGGCCTGATCAGAGCGGGCACGGGCACGGGCGCGGTGATCCGGTGGCGCCTCGCTTCCGGCTCACGGCGACGGGAGCGGTCGCGGTCGCGGCAACGGCATCGGAAGCGGTCGCGGCAACGGCATCGGAAGCGGTCGCGGCAACGGCCGCGGTCACGGCAACGGTGCAGAAGCAGCGCCGCGGCCGTTCGTACGCGGACCCTCACTTCAGCGGCGCCGCGCGCAGCTCGGCGGCTAGCGCTTCGAACGTCGGTCTTCGCGGATCCTGCGCTCGGAAGATCAGCCGGAAGTAATCGACGTGGGGGATGACCTTGGGAAAGAGCGGCACCAAGCGCCGCGCCTTCAGCTCGGGCTCGATGAAGTAGCGGGGCAGCACCGCGACCCCGGCGCCTCGCAGCACCTCGTGCTTGATCGGACCTATCGCGCCGAGGCGCGTGACCTCCGCGAAGCGCAGCGCCGGCGCGCCGTCGGCCTCGCGGAAGTAGCGGAACAGCGGCAGGTCCGGACCCGCATCCAGCAGCGTGTGCGCGTCTGCGTGCTCCTCTCGCTTCAGCGGCGAGCGCGCGAGCAAGCGCGGTGACGCGACGAACGCGTACGCCTCCTCGTGCAGCACGAGCGCCTCGAGCCGAGGATCCGCGAAGCGGGTCGAGGTGATCGCGCAGTCGATCTCCGCGGTCCGGACCCGGGCCAAGAGATCGTTGCCCTGCCCGAAGAACAGGTGCGCCCGCAGCCACGGCAAGGCCCTGCGCAGTGGGCCGAGCTGCGGCACCAGCCAGCTTCGCCCCAGCTCGTCGCGGGTGCCGATCACCAGCTCGATCTCGGGGTGCTCACCCTCACCGCGCGCGACGCGCACGCAGTCGGCGAGCGCTGAGAGCGCCCGCTCCGCCTGCGGCGCGAGCGCGAGCGCGGCTTCCGTCGGGGTCACGCTGCGCGTGGTCCGCTGAAAGAGCGGCGCCTCCAAGAGGCCCTCGAGCAGCTTGATGCGCTGGCCCAGCGCCGCGGGCGTCAGCGCCACCTGCTTGGCGGCCGCTCGGAACGTCGGCGCCCGCAGCGCCGCGAGGAAGCAGCGCAGGCTCTCGGGGTCGGGCACCTGCCGCAACGTCAACGAATCGTTGATGCTCATGTGAAGATTCTATCGATGGACCATATGTGGAGGGAAGGGCACAACGAGATCTGGAAAGGAAGGCGCCCATGCACGCTCGACAGATCGATCTCCGCGCGCTCATCACCGAGAGGCCCGCGCTCGATGCGCTCGGTGCGCTCGCGCCTTCGGTGATCGGCACCTGGCACGGCCGGATGGTCAACGAGTGGATGAGCGCGCACGTCTTCGCCGGGCTCGCGCGTCAGCTCGAGGCGCTGGGGATGCACGAGGAC
>CAYZQM010000071.1:13414-26542 GCA_964480175.1 uncultured Sandaracinaceae bacterium | reverse complement strand
GAGGCTCGGTCCGAATTCACTTCGGACTGAGGGGGTTCGGCAAGACGAACCCCGGAAACGAGGAACACCAACGGCTCAACAGAGTTGAGCCGTGGTGTTAGACCACGGCGATGGACACGCCTCGCGCCTTCGAGGGCAAGGACGATCGGATGCAGGCGATCGCGGCGCACCGGGTCGCGCTGACTGGGCACTGCTACCGGATGCTCGGCTCGGCCGCCGAGGCGGACGACGCGGTGCAGGAGACGATGCTGCGCGCGTGGAAGTCGATCGACGGCTTCGAGGGGCGCTCGCAGCTGCGCACCTGGCTGCAGCGGATCGCGACCAACGTGTGCCTGGATGCGCTCGCGGATCGCAAGGCGCGGGTGATGGCGATGGATCTGAGCGCGCCGCTGAGGTCTCAAGACGTCGCGTCGTTCGATGGCGATCTGAAGGCGCGCCCGGCGAGCACGTGGATCGAGCCGATCGCGGATGCGGCCGCGATCGATCCGAGCGACCCGTGCGATCAGGTGGTGCTGCGGCAGTCGATAAGGCTCGCGTTCGTCGCGGCGCTCCAGCACCTGCCGCCCAAGCAGCGCGCGACGCTGCTCTTGATGGAGGTCCTCGGCTGGTCCGCGAGCGAAGTGGCGGAGGCGCTCGAGTCGACCGTGCCCGCGATCCACAGCGCGCTGCAGCGGGCGCGCGCGACCCTGGCCGAGCACGGGCAAGACGTCGATTTGAAAACACCGCTGCCCGCGCCCTCGGCCGCGCTGCTCGATCGCTACGTCGATGCGTTCCATCGCTACGACGTGCCCGCGCTGACCCAGCTCTTGCGGGACGACGCGGTGATGTCGATGCCACCGCTCTCGCTGTGGTTCCGCGGGCCCGCGCCGATCGGTGACTGGTTCAGCGGCCCGGGGATCGGTTGCGCGGGCTCACTTCTTCTGCCGGTCGAGGTGTGCGGCTCGCCGGGCTTCGCGCAGTACAAGCCGAGCGAGGACGGGCATCGGCCGTGGGCGCTGATCGTGCTGCGCGGCGACGATCGGATCGCCGAGCAGACGTTCTTCCTCGACGTGGAAGCGATCTTCCCCCGCTTCGGTCTGCCGCCGGTTCTTCCGGCGAGCGAGTAGAGTTCCGGCGATGACCCGCCCGCACTCGTCCTTCGCGGTGGCCGTCGCGATCCTCTGCGCGGCGTGCTCGTCGTCGACCTCGAGCCCCAGCCCGCCGCCGCCGGGCGTCGTGCCGCCGGGCGCGACGAACATCACGCTCGTGCTCACCAACGCCACGGTGCGCGAGGCGATGACCGAGTTCTCGCGCGCGTCGGGCGAGCCGCTCGCGATCGATCCGGTGGCCGAGTCGTTCGTCGACTGTGCGCGGGTCTCCCTGCTCTCGAGCGGCGCGCGTCCGGTCGCCGACGTCGCCGCGCTGCTCGGCGAAGCGCTCGGCACGCAAGGCTTCACGCTGACGCGCGGCGCGAGCGGATGGGTGCTCACGCAGGCGGGGATCGTGCCCACGGGATGCAGCGCGGGCCGCACGCGACTGCCGACGACCGGGCCGCGAGCGCCAGCGGCGCCGCCTGCAGCGACGGGGTCGGTCGAGCACAGCGAGACCTCGGTACGCCGCGCAGAGCTGGACGAGTGGCTGGAGGATCCCGGTGGGCTCGCTCGCATGGCGCGGGTGATCCCCCACACGGACGACGCGGGCGACATCGTGGGTCTGCGCCTGTTCGGGATCCGCCGCGACTCGCCGATGGGGGAGCTGGGCTTTCAGAACGGCGACACCGTGTACACCGTGAACGGCTACTCGGTGGCGTCCGCCGAGTCCGCGCTCGAGACGTACAGCCGGGTGCGCGACGCAGACGAGTTCGTGGTCGAGCTCGATCGCCGAGGGCAGCGGTTGGTGCACACGATCCACGTCACCGACTGACCACGATCACGACGGTCGCGAGGTACGAAGGCTGGCTCTGGTTCTGCGGCTGGCTCTGGCTCTGGTTCTGGTTCTGCGGCTGGCTCTGCTGCTGTTCACTGAGATCGTTCACGTTCACGACCGCGATCACGATCACGTTCACGACGGTCGCGGGGTACAGAGGCTGTCTCTGCTGCTGGCTCCGCCTCTGCCTCTGGCTCTGCCTCTGGTTCCGCCTCTGCCTCTGCCTCTGGTTCCGCCTCTGCCTCTGCCTCTGGTTCCGCCTCTTGACCGGGCGCGGGCGCGGGCTCGGGCGCGGCGCCGAGAAATTGTTTCGCGCGACCGATGAGTTCTTGGCGCAACCGGGGTCTATCTGGAAAAGCCGCTCGACACGTCGTCGGGCCGCCTCCTCGAAAGCGCCCCCCATGACTGCCCGCAAGATCTTCGTGAACCTCCGCGTCCGTGACCTGAACGCCGCCAAGGCGTTCTTCTCCAAGCTCGGCTTCTCGTTCAACCCGCAGTTCACCAACGACGACGCGGCATGCATGGTGCTGAGCGAGGATGGGTACGTGATGCTCTTGACCCCGCAGCACTGGAGCCGCTTCACGAAGAAGGAGCCCTGCGACACCGCGACGCACACCGAGACGCTGCTCGCGCTCTCGTGCGAGAGCAGAGAAGAGGTCGATCGCATGGTGGCGATCGCGCTGGAGGGCGGCGGCAAGCCCGCGATGGAGCCGCAGGACCTCGGGTTCATGTACGGCTGGAGCTTCTACGACCTCGACGGTCACCACTGGGAGGTGATCTGGATGGACCCCGCAGCGCTGCAGCAGCCGGCGCAGAACTGACACCACACTTTCGTCCCGAACCCCGAAGCGAACACAACACAGGAGAGATGCCCATGAGCTACGTCGATGGATTCGTGCTTCCCATCCCGAAGAAGAACGCCGCCAAGTACAAGAAGGCCGCCAAGCTCGCCGCGAAGGTATGGAAGGAGCACGGCGCGCTCTCCTACTTCGAGTGCGTCGGCGACGACGTGAAGCCAGGCAAGCACACGAGCTTCCCCCAGGCGGTGAAGCTGAAGAGCGGCGAGGTGCCCTGGTTCTCGTGGATCGTCTACCCGTCCAAGAAGGAGCGGAACCGCATCAACAAGGCGGTGATGACCGATCCGCGGATCGTCGAGATGATGGAGCCCATGAAGAAGATCATGGACGGCAAGCGCATGATCTACGGCGGCTTCAAGGTCGTCGTCGAGATGTGATGGTCTGCGATCGGGATCGGCTCGCGCCGGTCCCGATCGCGGATAGAGTCGCGCCCGTGTCGTTCGAAGGTCTCGGGCTCGGTGAGCCGATCGTGCAGTCGCTCGTCGAGCTGGGCTACGTCGCGCCGACCGAGGTGCAGCGCGCGGTGATCCCCGAGGTGCTCGCGGGGCGCGACGTCTGGGCGTCCGCGAGCACGGGCTCGGGCAAGACCGCCGCCTTCGCGCTGCCGCTTCTCGAGCACCTCTCGCGCTCGCGTGGGCGGGCCCGCGGCGCGATCACGCGCTTGATCCTCGCGCCCACCCGCGAGCTCGCCGCGCAGATCGCAGAGTCGATCGAGCGCTACGGCTGGCTCTTGCCCGAGCCGCCGAAGTGCGTGGTCGCCGTGGGCGGTCTCTCGATCAACCCGCAGATGATGGCGCTGCGGGGGGGCGCGGACTTCTTGGTGGCGACGCCGGGGCGCCTCCTCGATCTGATGCGCAAGAACGCCGCGCCGCTCGGCGGCCTCGAGGTCCTCGTGCTCGACGAGGCCGATCGCCTGCTCGATGACGGCTTTCAGGCCGAGCTCGACGCGATCCTCGCGGCCGCCCCGGATCGACCGCAGACGCTGCTCTTCTCTGCGACGTTCGGCCCGGCGATCGAGGCGGTCGCGGCGTCCGTGCTGCGCGAGCCCGTGCGCATCGACGTGGGCGGGGTGCAAGAGGAGATCCCCGACATCCACCACCGCGCGGTGGCCGTCGACGTGCCCCGGCGCACGGCGCTCCTCGCGCAGCTCGTCACCGAGAGCGCCTGGGACCGGGTGCTGGTCTTCGTCGCGACGTCGCACGCCACCGAGCACGTGGCGCAGAAGCTCCGCGGGCGGCGGATCCACGCGGGCGCGCTCAGCGGGGATCTGAGCCAAGGCGCGCGCACCGAGGTGCTCGATCGCTTCCGCAAAGGAAAGCTGCGGGTGCTCGTCGCCACCGATCTCGCCGCGCGGGGCCTCGACATCGCGCACCTTCCCGCGGTCGTTCAGTACGATCTACCGCGCTCCACCGCCGACTACGTGCACCGCGCGGGTCGCACCGGGCGCGCGGGACGGCGGGGCGAGGCGATCTGCTTCGTCACCGCCGCGGCCCGCGCCCACTTCGAGCTCATCGTGAAGCGTCACCGCGTGCCGATGACGCTCGAGACGCTCGCGGGCTTCGAGCCGACCGAAGAAGCGCCCGCACCTCCGGTCGGCGACGCGAACGGCGGCATCAAGGGCAAGCGCAAGAGCAAGAAGGATCGCCTCCGCGAAGCCGCCGCCCGCGGCGACAAGTCCCCGTCGGGCTGAGCACCCTCAAACGACCGAGCGCGCGAGCCGCTCGGGGCCTGCTTCCGCGACCTGCTCGAAGATCGAATCCAAGCGCGCGTACACATCCCAGCGTTCGCGCTGCGTCAGGCTCGCGACCTCGTCGATGACGGCCTCCTCCAACAGAGGCTCGCGCTTGCCCTTCCAGAGCTTGTCCGCGAGAGCGACCAAGCGATCGGAGAGCTCGGTTCCGGGGGCGTCCCACGAGGCGTGCGATGTGGCGACCCGACTCGACGCGCCGAAGCCGGCGTACGCGAGGAACGCCGCGCCCGCTTCTTCGTGTGCATGCCCAGGTGCCGACATCTCGGAAGGCACGATCATCTTTCCCACGTCGTGCACGGCCGCCCCGATGAGCACAAACGCTCGGTCCGGCGTCACGTCGAACCGCGCCTCCACCGCATCGAGCAGCTCGCGAGCCGCCTCGAGCACCAGCTCGTGATGACGCACGAGCCACGGGTGCGCCCCGCGCGAAGCGAGCCACGCGAGCGCTCGTTCGGGGGAGTCGACGGGACGAACCCGCGTTTGCTCGAGGATCGCCGCGTGCTCACCTCGAGCGATCGCGTCGATCATCTCCACCACCTCGTCGACGCTGATCGCGACCCAGCGTCCGTCGTGCTCGCCACCCTCGACGAGGAACGGCGGCGCGCCGTGAGGCGACTCGAACTGACAGATCGTGCGGGACGTGGCCTCGTCGTCGACGAACCACAGCCCGCAGTCATCCGCCGAGTGTGAGGAGGCGTGCTGCAAGACGACGAGGTTCGCTCGGCGCGCACGCAGCGCCTCGACGATGCGTTGGACCTCGCTCACGAATGAAGTGCCCGCATGGCCGCAGAGCGAATAGACCCGCGGCGGGTGCCGGGCAACCACGGCGAGCGAGGCGCTCGGGGCTCCCTGGCGATCGCGGTGCGATCAGAAGTGCCCGGTGAGGTTCAGGTCGCAGCCGGTGGGGCCGCATGCGGCGATGATCGGGGGATCGTCCGTCGCGCCGATGCCGAGGAGGATCGCGCCGACGAGCGAGACGCCGAGGCCGGCGCCGAGCAGGCCCCAGCCGAGATCGCGGTGGAGGTGGAACGAGCTCACGACGGCGTCTTGGTCATAGCCCGCGGGGCATCGGGTCGCGTTGGCGCCGAGGGAGCACGCGCTCGCGTGGTCCTGCGCGATGACGAGCGCGACGATGCCTTCGACCCCCGCGGCGATCAGCGTGAGCAAGCCGACGCCGAGCACGACGCCGCCCGGGGCGAGCGAGAGCCCCTCGCCGCGATCGGCCGGCGTGAGCGTCAGCGTCTCGACGAGCGGCGGCTCGGCCGTCCTGTCCTCGGCCGTGGGCGCCTCCGACGTGCTCGCGTCCACGGTGCTCGCCTCCGCGTCGGCGCCCGCGGCGATGCTGGCGTCGAGCGCCTCGAGCCGGCGCTCGAGGTGGTGCCGCTGCTCGGGATCGATCTCCGCGTCGCTCGCGAGGTAGCCGCGGAGCGCGGTCGCCGCCTCGACGCTCCGGCCTGCTTCGCGCCACGACAGGTACGTGTTGTAGAGCAGCTCGCCGCGCCCGCTGATCTCGAACGCCCGCTGGTACTCGCTCGCCGCCTCTTCGAAGCGACCGTCGCGGTAGTGCACCGTGGCGAGCTCGTAGAGCGCTTGTGCTTCGCGGTCGTCCGGCTGGGCCGACGCCGACGTCGGCATCAGCAGCACCAGCGTCGCGAGGGCGAGGGCGACGCGTCGCTTGCGACGGAGCAGGCCTATCCCGATCAGGACCAGCACCGCGACCACCGCGCGCGGTGCAGCGAGCGGCGGGGACGCCGCGCAGGTGCAGCGGAGATCGATCCGCTCCGGTCCGAGTCCGACGTCGTCGCTCGCGCCGTCGAGTGACGCGTCGCGGAGGCCTCCATCGAAGGGGCCTGCATCGAAGGGGCCTCCATCGAAGGGGCCTCCATCGAGCGGGCCTCCGTCGCGCAGACCACCGTCGCTCGCGCCGGCGTCGTCCGCGCCTGCGTCGCCCTCCCCCGCATCGAGCGCGCCGGCGTCCCCCGTGCATCCAGCGATCGACGTGCTCGCGCAGCCGCTCAGCGCATCGCACGCATCCGCGGTGCAGGGATCGCCGTCGTCGCACGACGGTGGCGCGCCCGCGATGCACACGCCGGACGCGCAGCGCTCGGCGCCGTCGCAGACCGTCGCGTTCGCGCACGACGTGCCGTCCGACATCGCGGCGTCGATCGGGCACGCCGCGCCAGCGCCGTCGCACACCTCGGCGGCATCGCACGCGCCGCTCGCGGGGCGACAGACCGCGCCGCTCACGCGCGGGGTGCAGGTGCCGTCGCTCGATCCCCCCATCGCGACGCTGCACGCGAGGCAATCATCGAGACCGCCGCCGCAGCTCGTCGCGCAGCACACGCCGTCGACGCAGAGGTCCGACAGGCAGCGCCGCTCGACGCTGCATCCGTCGCCGTCGGCCAGCCCGATCCGCAGCGCGGTCGCGAAGCTGAGGTTGCTCGAGCCCACCACCGCGGTGCCGCCATCTGCGGCGAGCGCGGCCCCGTTGCCGAAGAGCTCGCCCGCCATCCTCGTGGCGCGCAGGGTGCGACGCCCGGCGCCCCACCCCGAGGCCTCGCGCGAGAACAGGTACACCGCGCCCACGTTCGCGCCGACGCCGGGCAGATCATCCTCTTGATCGGCGGCCGCGAGCGCGAAGCCTCCGTCGGAGGCGAGCGACGCCCAGCCTCCGAAGTAGGCGTTCGCTTGCGGCGCGCTCGCGGTCAGGATCTCCTCGGCGCCCCAGCTGGTGGCCGAGCGGGTGAGCACCCGCAGCGACCCTGCGTTCACCACGCCGCCGACCGTGTCCTGCCGAACGCTCATCAGCGCGACGCTGCCGTCCGCGGAGAGCGACACGAACTGCCCCGCGAGCTCGCCGGCCTCGCGATCGGACGCGACGACGCGGGCCTCCTCCACCCAGGTCGTGCCGCCGCGTCGGTACACGTACGCGCCGCCGCAATTCGTGACGCCGCCGTCGTCGAGGAGGCTCGCGCCGAGCATCACCCGATCACCCGTCGCCGAGATCGCGACCGCGTCACCGACGCCATCGCCCGCGGCGCGCGTGCCTGCGATCAACAGGCCTTCCTGAGCCCACGCGCTCCCGGTGCGCGAGAAGACGAAGGCACCGCCCACGTTCGTCTGCACCTCGTCGAGGAGCGGCGCGCCGACCACCGCGCGCCCGCCGGTCGCGTCGAGCGCGACCGCGTAGCCGAACGTGTCGCCGCCCGCGGCGCGCGACGGAACCAGCCGTGCCTCTTCGGTCCACGTGGAGCCGACGCGGTGGTAGATCCACGCGGCGCCGCGACCGGCGTCCTTCAGATCCGCGCCCACGAGCACGCGCGTGCCGTCGCCCGACATCGCGACCGAGCGTCCGAAGCGGTCGCCGGCCGCGAGCGTCGACTGGGTCAGCGTCGCCTCGAGCGACCACACGCCGCCGCTGCGCACGAACACGTAGGCCTCGCCGCGATCGGTCGATCCGAGCACGTCGCGAAAGGGCGCGCCCACCACCGCGCGCGCGCCATCGGCGCTCACCGAGACGGACGCGCCGAAGCGATCTCCGGCGTCGGCCGTGAGCGGCACGCGGAGCTGGGGGTGCACGCCGGGCGCGAGCGCCCCTCTTCGATCACGAGCAGCGGATCGATGACCAGCGGGTAGCGCGCGCGCGCGTCGTCGATGACCACGTCGACGACGATCCCCGAGCGCGCCTCGAAGTGCGCGGGCACCTCGCGCAGATCGGCGTCGAGCACCAGCAGATTGCCGTAGCGCGCCGTGCCCTCACCGACCGCCAAGCGCAGCGCGTCCGGCGCGACGTGCTCGATGCGCACCCCTTCACCGCGGAGCGCGATCGACGCGCGCAGCGCGCCGCGCCCATCGGGACGGGACGCGATCGTCAGCCCGTGCTCGAGGCCGCCCGCGACGGCGCGCCACCACTCCTCGATCCCGCGACCCCGCGCGATCGTGGCGCCTCGCGCGTCGGCGCGCGCGCGGCCCGATCGAAGCGGTGGGCTCGATCCACCGCGTCCGATCGCGGTGGCGCCGATCGTGATCGCGCTGCCGTGCGCCGCGATGCGCGCGCCCTCGCCGACGTACGCGCTCGCGCCGCGCCCCTCGACGAGGATCGTGCCGTCGGCCCGAGGGCGTCCTCGCCCGAGCGAAGGACCGACGCGGCGCGCGAGCTCGCCGTCGAGCGCCGAGGTCGTGGCGGTGGCAGGCGGGCTCGCGGTGCACGCGAGCGAGAAGAGCAGAGCGAAGGCGAGCGCGCGCAAGGGACCTCCGATCGATCAGTCGTGGGCGAGGCGCCGAGCGAGCTCGGTGCGCGAGGTGACGTCGAGCTTGCGAAACACCCGCTGCGCGAGGTTCGCGACGGTGCGTGGGCTGGTGCCTCGGCGCGCGGCGATCTCCGCGTTGCTCGCGCCCCGCGCCATCGCGAGCGCGACGTCGCGCTCGGCGCGGGTGAGCTGCGCGAGCTCGTTCGACGAGCGCTCGCTCGAGAGCAGCGTCACCGGTCCGCCCGGCGCCGGCGACTGCGCGACCGCGGCGACGAGGGCCGCGAGCTCGGCGAGCGAAGACACCCCGAGCTTCTCCCTCGCGCGACTCGCCGCCTTGGCGGCTGCGCTCGGGCTGATGCCGAGGTCGTACGCCGCCTCCTTCAGCGACGAGCCGAGCCCCAGCAAGCTGGCGATCTGCGCCTCGCGTCGGGCCAAGCGCGAGGCCACGCCCGCGCGCGGATCGTTCACATGCGCGACCACGAAGCGCCGCCCATCGCGCTCGATGCTGTCGATCAGTGACCAGCGCCCCGACGCCAGGCCGGGCCAGAGCGAGAGCGCGCCGTCGGGATCGCGCCGACGCAGCGAGCTCCGCGCGCGCTCCCGGTGACGCACCGCCTGCGCGAGCTGCTCGCGCACGCCGATGGCCGCGCCCTCGGCGTGCGCGATCGCACCCGAGGGGGTGATCACCGCGTCGGGCGAGGGCGCGGCGGCGAGACGGCGCCTGAGACGCCACGCGGCGCCGACGTGCGTCGCGATCCGACGCACCCGCGCCGGATCGGGCAAAGGCCCGCCGACGGTGTCGCGCGCCGCGGCGATCGAGACGAGCTCGCCCTCTCCGTCGTACATCGGGACGTAGAGCACGTCGGCTCCACGCGCGCCGTGTCGCGCAAAGGCCTCGATGAACGACTGCTCGTGGCGCCCGCCGAGACGGCGCAGCGCGACCCGAAGCGAAGCGACCCGTCCCACGTGCGCGAGCGCGGGGATCACGTCCGCGGGCATGTACTGCGAGATCGACCGCACCTGCGACAAGAGCTCGGCGTCGCCGCCGACCGCAGCCGCGTGGGTGAGCACGGGGCCGCTCGCCCCGAGGCGGAAGACCTGCGCCACCACGCCGAGGCCCGCGTCGAACACGTCGAGCCGACGCAACACGCGCTCGAGCCAAGCGCTCTCGTCGCCCTCGGAGGCGTAGGCATCTTCGACCGCGCTGATCCAGTCCAAGGCGAGCGATTCAAGCGAACGCGCCCCGACCCGGTCAATGGAGCCCCCGGTCGATGTCCGAAATTGACTACGCGTCAGCCGACGTGATCGAGCAGGTACGTCGCGATCGTGCGGCCCGTGCCGGCCTCGCAGCTCAGGTCGGCGAGCAGGCCCGCCTCGGTGAAGCGCGCGCTCGCGCGGAGCAGGCGGGTCTCGTCGCTCGAGCCATCGACTAGCTGATCACGCACGGCGAGCGCGCGCTCGAGGTGACCTCGCCATCCTGCGACGACCAAGCGCAGCCCTTCGCTCTGGGTGCGCGCGCTCAGCGTCGCGCGCACCAGGGCGTCGCCCGCGTGCAGGCGCTCCCCCTCGGCGGCGAGCGCCGCCGCGAGCGCGGCGTGGGCGATCGCGACCGCGGGCTCGTCCTCTCGCGTCTCCGCATAGCCCACCGCGGCCGCATACAGCGCGCGCGCGCGCGGCCAGTTCCGCGCGAGGAGCTCGACGTGACCCGCGACCAGCGCGGCGCGAGGGAGCGAGGCCGAGCCATGGCGGATCGCCCGATCGACGTGGCGCCGCGCCCGATCGGGCTCGCCGAGCAAGACCTGCAGCTCCGCGAGCGCGCACTCGATCCGCCCTGCGAGGTGATCTCCACCCGTCGCCAGCGCGAGCTCGAGTGCGGCCGTCTCCTCGTTCGCGATCGCGACGAGCGCGCGCTGGGCCTCTTCCGGATCGGAGAGATCGAGCTCGGCGAGCGCGAGGCGCGCCAGGCGATGGGTGATGCGACCGAGCGAGACCGGATCGCCGCGCTCCTCCGCCTGCGCGCGCGCGTTGCGCAGCGCACCGCGCGCGGGCGCCGCCTCGCCCAGGCCCCAGCGCAGCTCGCCCACGTGCTCGAGCACCTCCTGCATGAGCCACGGCGCCGTGTCCTTGGTGAGGCACGCGAGCGCCGCCTCGACGTCGGCCCACATCGGGGTCTTGGCGTCCGCCTCGACGTGCCGATGCCGCGCCGCGCGCGCGATGAGCATGCGGGCCTCGGTGCCGCGATCGCCCAGGCGCTGCGCGAGCGAGAGCGCGTCGTCGATCGCGGACGCCGCGACCGCGCCCTGCTCGGGACGGAACGACGATCGCGCCGCGAGCGCGCGCAGCGTGAGCGCCGGATCGAGCCCGCCCTTCGTCAGCGCGCGCGCGAGGAGGTGATCGGCCATCGAGCGCGCGCCCTCGCTCGGCGGCAGCAAGCGCTCGGCCTCGACGAGGGCCGTGAGCGCGAGCGCCGCGCTGGCGCGATCGCTGGAAGCGTCCACATCGGGCGCGCTCGCCCGCGGGCTGCTCGGCCGCCCCTCGCCGCGGAGCATGGTGGTCGCGAGCGCGAGCAGCGTCGCCCGCTCCGCCCCCAGCTCGCGCAGGGTCTCGCGCGACGGCTCGGTGCGCGCGAGGTGCGCGCGCTCGCTCGCGCGCTCGGCCGCGCGGGCGAGCAGGCGCTCGCGGGCGTCCGTGAGGATCGATGCATCGACGATCTCCGCGAGCCGCCGCCGCACCAGCGCCGGCACCGCGAGGCGCCGCACCGCCAAGAGCTCGGGGTGGACCTCGGTGGTCAAGAGCGGGGTGGTCATCAGCGCGGCGATGCGATCGTCCGCGCCGTCCCCGAGCAGCGCCCGCGCGTCGTCCTCGGCGACGCTCGGGACCACCGACAGCGACGCGAGCGCCTGCCGCTCGGGCTCGCCCAGCGCCAGAAAGCGCTGCTCGATCCAGCGCACGAGCGTGCGCTGCACGGCGAGGATCTCGGGCCATCCGTCTTGGAGCTCGAGCGCCGCGGCCACGTCGCCCACCGGCTCCGACGCCAGACGCAGCGCGATGGTGAGCAGGCTCTGAGGATGACCGCCGACCGCGAGCGCGATGTCGGAGAGACACCGCGCCAGCTCGCGCGCGCCCGCTTGCTCAGCGCTCTGTCCCATCGCGCCGGGCGCGAGGATGTGCGCCGACTCGTCGGGGGAGAGGCCGCCGACCGCGACCACGCGGGGATCGTGCGCGAGGGCGCTCATCCGATCCGCGATCACCGCGAGGCGCGCGCGCTCACCGAGCGCTTCGCGCGCCCGATCGAAGACCTCGTCGCCGGGCGCGCCCGCGGCGTCCACGATCACCGAGTCGTAGGGGCGCTCCGCATAGCCGAGCGCGAGGCTCTTGGAATCGGTGAAGCGCACCATGAGCGGGCGGGTGGCGCCGAGCTGCGTGAGCGCTTCGATCGCCAAGCGCTTGCGCCCCGAGCCGGGCATGCCGAGGACGATGACGGATCGATCGTGCTCGAGGCGATCGACGGCGCGGCTCTGCTCGCGCACCCGACCGACGAAGGGCGGCTCACTGACCACCAGCGAGCGCCGCTCCTCGATGCGCGAGAGCGCCTGGTGCGGCACGCCGAGCTCGGGCTGCATCTCTTTGATCGTGGTGAGCAGCTCGCGCGCGTCTTGGTAGCGATCCTCGGGATCCTTGGCGAGCGCGCGCGCGACCAGCTGGCTCAACCACGGCGGCAGATCGTCCTCGTGCCCGAGCGCGCTCAGCTCGGGCGCGGGCTCCATCAAGATCGCGCGCAGCGTCGCGGCGGGCGTGGCGCGGCGGAAGAGCGGTCGGCCGACGATCGCCTCCCAGGTGAGCACGCCGAGCGCGAACACGTCGGCGCGCGCATCCACGTGCACCGCGCGCGCCTGCTCGGGCGCCATGTACGCGGGCGTGCCGAGCACCGCGCCCGGCTGCGTGTGGACGTCGGCCCAGTCCCACACGGTCGCGCCGTCGCCCACGTCGGGCACCTCGCCCACGCGCTTGGCGAGGCCGAAGTCGACGAGCTTCACCCGCCCGTCGTGGGTGAGCAGCACGTTGCTGGGCTTCAGATCACGGTGCATCACGCCGGCCGCATGCGCGTGTCCCAATGCGGAGGCGATGCCCCACGTCAGGTGCAGCGCCTCGCGCCACGGCAGCGCGCCGCCCGCGAGCACCGCGGTGAGCGGCGCGCCCACCACGAGCTCCATCGCGATGAACGAGAGATCTCCCTCTGCGCCCGCCTCGTAGGTCTCGACGATGCCCGGGTGCTTCAAGCGCGCCGTCGCGCGCGCCTCCTGGAGAAAGCGCCGGCGGCTCGCCTCGTTCTGTGCTTTCGAAGCTGCCGGCGCGCGGGGCCTGC
>CAYZQM010000071.1:0-13404 GCA_964480175.1 uncultured Sandaracinaceae bacterium | reverse complement strand
GCTCGCCTCGTTCTCTTTGCGCGCATGGACCTTGAGCGCGATCTCCTGGCGGGTGAGCACGTCGCGCGCGCGGAACACCGACGCCATCGATCCGCGCCCGAGCGGCCCCTCGATGCGGTAGCTCCCGAGCTGCGATCCGATCAGATCGCCGAGGGGATCCATGCGCGAGGCGAGCGACATGACGAGGCCCAGGATACGCCGCATCGATCGCGATGGTTCCTCCTTGCAGCGGGGGCTTCCGAATCGCGCTTCGGCCGCTCGGCACTACCAGCTCGACGAGCTTGACGCGACTAGCGAGCCCCGCGACCCTCTGCCCTGGGACCTGTGCTGACGCTCGAAACACTCGATGGCCAGCTCGTCGGAGGGAAGTGGCGCATCGCCAAGCTTCTAGCCCGCGGCGGCATGAGTGCGGTGTACACCGGGTGGCACGAAGTCACGGAGAAGCCTGCTGCGATCAAGATTCTCGATCCGAACGTCTTCAGCGACCCTGCGGCTCGAGCGCGCTTCAAGCGCGAGGTGACGGCGAGCTCGAAGATTCGGCATCCAGGTATCGTGGACGTCTTCGATGCGGGGACGGATCCCGAGCTCGGCGTGCACTTCGTCGTGATGGAACTCCTCGAGGGCGAGGACCTTCGCACGCGGATCACCCGCCACTCGCTGGGTCTGGATGAGGTGCACCGGATCGTCGACGACGACCTCGACGCGCTCGAGGCCGCCCACGCACGAGGCGTGGTTCATCGGGACTTGAAGCCTGAGAACATCTTTCTCAGCGATGGGCACGATGGGGTCGAACGGGTGAAGCTGCTCGACTTTGGCATCGCGCGCGACATCGGAGCGCGCGCCGCGACCGCGTCCGCCACCACCATGGGAACGCCCCAGTACATGTCCCCCGAGCAGATGCAGAGCGCTCGGTCCGCAGGAACGGCAGCGGACGTGTGGTCGATGGGCGTAATCCTGCACGAGCTGCTGTCGGGCGACTTGCCGTTCAGCGGCGACACGATCCCCGCGTTGATCATCGCCGTGTGTACGCGTGAGCCGAGGGCGCTGCCGAAGGTCGTGAACCGGGACCTGCGCAGCATCGTGAAGCGATGTCTCCATCGCGACCCCACGAAGCGACCGACGGTGACCGAGCTGCGGACCCTGCTGAGCGACGCACTCGCGGCGGGAGCGACGGTCGTCGACGACTCGGGCTCGAACCCAATGGCCGCGCCCGTCCCCGAGAAGGTTGCTCCCCGACGCATCGCAAAGACCGTCCCGATGGCAGAGAGCCGCTCTGCACAGGATCACTCGCCGCGTGAGACCGACGTCACCGCTGGCGCGCCAGCCAGGGACACCTTTGAATGGAGCGACGTTCGCCCCGCGGCGGTCGCGCTCGGCGTCAGCCTCACCGCGGTACTTACCCTGATGGTGTGCACGTCCTCGGGAGCGCCTCGTCACATCACTCCGCCAGCGCCGGTGGCTCACCCGCCAGCACCGCGTGTGGACGAATCGGGGATATCTCGTGATCTCGAGGATGTGCTGCGAGCGCCGGTGACGTCGGACGTCGCCGAGCGCTTCTTCTGGGCGACTTCGACGACGAATCATCGCGTGGAGGTTCAGATGCACTGCGACACGTACGCGGTTCGGGCGGCGTGGCGTGCCATCGGTCTGATGCAAGTACCGGATGTCGATTGTGGGCTCGACGAGTGCATGGTCGTCGGCGATGGCGAGGACCATCCCACCCTCTTCGCGCGCCGCGATGAGGACGGAAACGTTCTTCTGATCGGCTTCCGCGACGCGATGCCGGCCGATGCACCTCGCGATGAACTCCAACAATGGGCGGATGGAATGGCGTGCGGTGTCGCAGACACGTTTCGCCGAGCGGGAGGACGACCCACCCGAGCTACGAGACCGCCGCCAACAACGGTCCCGGTGTCCACGCCTACTCCACCCTATCGGGGGTTGCCTACGTCGGAGCTGGACGAGGAGCGAATGCTCGCCGAGGTCGCTCGGGCTTCAAACGACGACGACCTGGCGCGCACGGCGGACGACGAGGCTCCGCTCGACGGGTTGACGTCCGGACAGATCTCTCATGTGATCACCCGCGAGCGCGCAGGTCTTCAACGCTGCTGGGAGACCGCAATACGTGGCTTGCGTACGGTGCCCACCGTTCGGATGGACATCGACCTCACGATCGGCGCTGCGGGCACCGTGACCGATGCGAACGCGCGGGGTCCATCGGTCGACACCCTTGCAGACTGCATCGAACGGAGTGTCCGTCGGTGGCGGTTTCCCAGGTCGATCGGCACCTCCGGGACGACCTTTCCAGTCGTCTTCTCAGGCACGTCCGACACGGCGGATGCGGTCGAGGCTCTGCCCGAGATTCCGAGTCGGACCCATGTGCTCAGCGTGCTCGACGCACTGATGCCCCGTCTTCGGGCGTGCGCGGAGGGGCAGGAGGGTACCGCGACCACGGTCATCTCGATCCGCAACGACGGCACTGTCGGCCGAGTGACGATGGGGCCTCCGTTCGCTGGGACATCCGCCGGAACTTGCATGGAGCGAGTGATCGGATTCGCTCGGTTCGCTGCGTTCCGGCAGCCGACTTTCCGGGCGTCGTACGTGATCTCCGTCGGGCCTGTGCCTTGAAGCGCGCGAGCGGCTTGTCTGAAGCGGGTGGTGCGCGCAGGCTCGCGCCATGCGCTGGATGAGCATCGCGTCGGTCGCCCTCGCCCTCGGCTGTGGTGCGCGCACGGGGGCCGATCTTCCGGGGGATGCGGCGGTGCTCGATGCGCCGCTGCTCGATGCGCGCGTGGATGCGGGCGTCGATCTGCCTCCGGATGCGCCGCTCTTCTGCCAGGGGATCTTGACGGTGTCGTTCGTGCCGACCGCGCGCACCCAGCTCGCGGTGTGGGTCGAGGGACCGGGCTTCACGACGCTCGCACTCACCGCGGCGACGGCGCGCCACGGGATCGGGAACCGACCGGGCGCGATGCAGATGAACAGCGGCTACCGCTGGCCGGTAGGGCGGCGCGAGAGCGTGCTGCCGGGCTGGGCGTCGGCGCGTCTGGGCAGCGGCGCAGCGCCGTTTCGCCGGGTGGTGTTCACCGATCGCGGCGAGGGCGTCTGCAGCGGCGATCCCAGGAGCGCGCTCGACGATCCGTACTCGTGCCTGTCGTTCATCCGAGAGGGCTCGTCGCGCGACAACCTCGACGCGGTGAGCTGCGCGAGCCCGTTCATGGGCGATCCCGGACGCTTTCTGACGCCCGCGGACGTCGCCGCGGGCTACGCCGAGCCCTTCGAGCTGCCGGATGGGACGGGCACGTTCCGCGCGCTCGATCTCCGCTCGCCGTATCCGCCGCGTCGCGATCTCGAGGGCGATCTGTCGAGGCATCCCGACGCCGCGACGTACGCCGCGCACGCGCTCGAGGTGATGCCCGAGCTCGACGCGATCACGATGGCGACGCCCGCGGACGGCGAGCGGGTGAGCGTGCGCTACGCGATCCCGCCGGGCTGGCACGGCGGCATCAGCGCGTTCGTCGAGGTGAACACCGAGGGCGACTACTTCGGCGACTACGATCCTGCGCACCTGCCCACACCGAGCGCGCCCGAGGGGGCATGGGACTACTGGGGCAGCGCGTACGGCTACCCCTACCGCGGCCAGCCCTCCGTGCTGTTCGAGACGTCGCTCGCGGTGCCGCCCACCGATCGCCGGGTGCCGCCGATCGAGCGCGAGATCGTCCTGCCCTCGCTGCGCGGGAGCGTGGATGCGTCGATGGCGATGCTGCCGATGGACGGATCGATCGCCGTCGATCCCGGCGCTCATCCGGGTAGTGGCGCTGATCGCTTGTACCTGATCGACGGCGCGCGGGTGCTGGTGACGATCGAGCAGGACTGCGACTGATCGCTGCTTCTGCTTCTGCGTCTTTCTGCGGCTGCTCGTCGAGAGTCGTTCACGTTCACGACCACGATCACGATCACGTTCACGACGGTCTCGGCGGTGGCTGACGCTGTCTCTGAGTCGGGCACGGGCGCGGGCGCGGGTCTGATCGCTCGCACCTCGCATCCTCTGTCTCTGGTCTGTCTCTGTGTCTTCCTCTGCTGCCGCTTCTGCGGCTGGCTCTGTCTCTGCGGCCGTGTCTGTCTCTGCTTCTGGCTCGGGCACGGGCGCGGGTCTGATCGAGGGCGTCCCGCCCCTGCGTTCCGGGCCGGATTTGCTGCTGCTCTCTGAGATCGTTCACGACCACGATCACGAACGATCACGATCACGTTCACGACGGTCGCGGGCGGCGGCTGACGCTGTCTCTGAGTCGGGCACGGGCGCGGGCTCGGGCCTGATCGAGGCGGGTGCGGGGCGCCCGGCATCCGATCTATCCTCCGCGCCGTGCAGCGCGCGGATGTTCAGGTCTTGCAGGATGGTGCGACGGCGATCGTGATCGACGAGGGGGGCTGGCCCATCATCGTCGGCACCTGGTTCGGGGGCGCGAGCGAGCACTTGGTCACCGACTACTTCGCGCGCACCGACGCGCTGCTCGAGCGCGCCAAGCGCGCGGGCGAGAAGGTCGTGATGGTGACCGACACGTACGCCACCACGCCGCCCTCCGCGCGGGTGCGCACCAAGATCGCCGAGTTGAGCAAGGCGCAGACGGCGCGCTATCAGGCGACCACCGCGGCGAGCGTGACGATCCTCGAGAGCGCGATCCTGCGCGGCGTCTTCACCGCGCTCTCGTGGCTCGATCCGACGATCGGCAGCACGACGAACGTGGCGAGCTTCCCGCTCGCGATGGACGCCGCGCTCGCGGCGCTGGCCAAGGCCGGCATGCCGGCACCCAAGACGATGCCCACCCGCTACCGCGACCCGAGCCTCGGCCGCCGCACCGGCTGAGCCTCGCTCGCGCTCGCTGCTCCCTTCGCCGTCGCTGCGCCTTCTCGTGTAGGGAGCGACTTTGGACATCGGAGCGCAGCTTTCTTGGCGGATGTAGGACAATGCCCTACCGTGACGATCGGCCCTGATTTACCGGCCTGATGTCCCCGGCCTGAAGGAGGTTCTCCATGATCGAGCTCGCCCCGACCTACCAGCAGCGAAGTGCCTCGATGCGTCGTGAGGCCTCGCGCCGCGCGGTGCTTCTCTCGTGCGAGGCGGTGCGCGATCGGGGCTTCATGCTCGCGGGACGCCGGCTGCTCGATCTCTCGAGCCAGGGCGCGTTCCTCGAGAGCGACAGCGAGCTCGATCTCGGTGAGGAGATCTACCTCTCGTTCCGCGCGCCGAACACCCGGCTGTGGATGGACGCGCGCGGCATCGTCGTCCGCCGCATCGAAGGCAAGCGACGCGGCGACCGCGCGCGCGGCGTGGGCCTGCGCTTCCTGCCGCTCGACGCCCCGGACCGCGCGGTGCTCGAGGCGACGCTGAGCAAGGTCCCCCCGACGCTCCCGAGCCGCCCGATCGAGGTGGACTACGCCAAGGCGATTCAGGAGATCGGCCTAGGCTGATCGGCACGACAGGCGACTGCGGCTGCGACTGTCTCTGACTCTGCGGCTGGCTCTGGCTCTGGCTCTGCTGCTGCCGCTGTCTCTGACTCTGCCGCTGCCTCTGCGTCTGCCTCTGCGACTGTCGCTGCCGCTGCCGCTGGCTCTGCGGCTGACTGTGACTCTGCAGCTGCCTCTGACTCTGCGTCTGCGGCTGTCTCTGCCTCTGAGCTCCGACGTGCGAGCCGAACTTCGTGACGTGTTCCCCCTGAGGAGCGAAGCGACGATTTGGGGGAACAGCCCGCCCGCAGGCCGAAGGCCGAGGACCGGGCGGATGGGGGCATCCACGGATTCCGGCTCTCGGTCGGCTCGCGCAGAGACAGAACGAGGTGCGAGCGATCAGACCCGAGCCTGAGCCCGAGCCCGCGCCCGACTCAGAGATAGAGACAGAACCAGAGATAGAGACAGAATCAGAGACAGAATCAGAGACAGAGGCAGAGGCAGAACCAGAGTCAGAAACAGAGACAGAGGCAGAGGCAGAGACAGCGGATGCGATGCGCCCGCGATCAGACCCGCGCCCGTGCCCGCGCCCGCGCCCGTGCCCGACTCAGGGACAGAGTCAGCCGCTGCGCAGCGCGACCGTCGTGAACGTGATCGTGATCGTGGTCGTGAACGTGAACGATCTCCCGCCGGCAGCCGCCCCTCTCTTCCCCTCTCTTCCCCTCTCTTCCCCTTTCTTCCCCTCTCCCTCACCATCACTCGAACCGGTAGCCAACGAACACCGAGATCGTCGGCGTCTTCACATACGTAGACAACACGTCGTTTAGATACACGTCGAGCGCGTCGCTCGCGGCCCGCACCGCCATCTCGCCCCTCGAGGGGCTCGCGGCGATCCAGGTGTGTGCGTAGACGATCTGGAAGTAGCTCACGGTGAAGCGCACCAGCACCAGACGCTCGATGAAGAAGGCCCAGGACAGATCGATCTGAAAGCCGTGCGCCGTCGCCTGCAGGGGGATCTCGGTGCCGGCCGCGCGGGGATCGCGACCGGTCACGGCCTCGATCGCCTCGGCCGCGGACAGCCCGCCTCCGAGCAGCGCTGCGGTGTAGCCCGCGCGCACCTCGAAGCCCTCGGATGGAAACGGACGAAAGCCCACCGCGAGCCGCAGGACCAGCGCGTTCTCGAGCGCAGCAGAGATCAGCGAGGCCGTCGTCTGGTCGTACCAGCCCGCGCCCGTCGATACGGCGTTGATCAGATCGAGGTAGCCCGGCGGCATCCAGCCGATCTCGCCCGCGAGCTGGATGCGGTAAGGGAGCTCGAGCACACCCTGCAACCCGAGGTGCAGCGGCGCCGTGGTGCCCGCGGTGAGATCGAAGCGGATGCGCTCGTCCTCGTTGGCAGGCGCGTCCCCGCTGGGGCCCTCGTCGTCCTCGAGCGCGCGGCCCTCGGAGCTGGCCTCGATCGGCGCCTCCGCGCTGCTCTGTGCATGGGCGGTGGTGAGCAAGACGAGGAGCCACGACAAGCAGGCCATCGAACACCTTGTGCCCGAAGCCCGGCCAGCGTGGTGTGCACGATTGGTGAACGCCTCAGTCCGCGGCGGCGGCGTCCCAGAGACTGCATTCGTCTCGGTCGAGCGCGGCCGCGGCGCTGATCGCGCTGTCGAAGATCACCGACGACTCGCTCGCCGCATCGAACGCCGGCCACGCCACGGTGAGCGCGCTGCCTGGTGCCTCGCCGCGCGCGAAGGCGCCCCACGCGCCCTGCATCTGCGCTTGCAGCGGCCCGGCCTCGCCGCTGAACGGTCGCCCGCCGACCGCGTAGCCGAACACGAATTGGATCTCGGCCGAGTGAAACGCGCCGAGCTCGCGGGGTAGGCCGAGCTGAAAGCGCGCGTTCGGGTAGTCGAAGCGATAGACGTGCACATCGTCGCCCGCGGCCGCGAGCAAGAGCGCCGCGCGCCGCGACGGGCAGATGAGCTCGGCGTGACCGACCAGATCCGCGATCGCCGCGCCCGGATCCGGGTAGTCGTCGATGGGATACGCCGCGCGGAGCGTCGCCTCGTCCAGGCCCTCTCGCAGCGCGAAGTCGGCGATCGATCGATCGTAGGCGGCCTCGTCAGCGACGCTGCCCGCCTGCTCCGCCAGGCCCACGAAGAGCGTGCCCTCGTCGCGGTTCCAACCGAGGATCGCGGGCACCCGCGCGTGCTCGCCGGCCGTCACCACCTCGCGGAAGGAGCCGGGGATCACGGTGCCGTCGCGCGAGGCCCAGAACGGGCGGTTCGAGGTGCCGGACAAGAGCACGGTGAGATCGGCCGCATCACCCGCGGCCTCGAAGAGCGCATCGACGGAGACCTCGCGCATGCAAGCGGGCACGTCGCTCGCGTCCGCGCAGCCGACCGCGTCGACCAACGCCTCGCCGCTCGCGGCCGCGTCCTCGGCGCTCGGCAGCGGGCTGTCGCAGAGCCCGCTCTGGCTGATGGCGCGCGCAAACAGACCGCGGCTGCCGGGCGCGATCATGTGCAAGCACACCGAGAGTCCTCCTGCGGACTCGCCGACCAAGGTGACGTCGTCGGGGTCGCCTCCGAAGATCGCGATGTGGCTCTGCACCCAGCGCAGCGCGAGCTGCTGATCGAGAAATCCCTGGTTGCCCTCGCCGAGGCCCGGATGGCTCAGGAAGCCGAAGGGCCCGAGTCGGTAATTCATGGTGACGACGATCGCGCGCTGATCGCGGGCCAGTCGATCGCCGAGCGTCGAGCGATCGATGCTCTGCCCCGAGCCGACCAGGAACGCGCCGCCGTGGATCCACACGATCACCGGCGCATCGGGCGGAAGATCATTGGGCACGTGCACGTGCACCACGAGGCAGTCCTCGGTGCCGCCCGCCAAGCCGAGCGCGGTCTGGGGACAGCCCGGCAAGCTCGGCGAGATGGGCTCGGACCATGGGCTGCGCGGCACGGGCGGCGCAAAGCGCAGCGGACCGACCGGCGCCTCGGCGTAGGGGATACCGAGGTAGCTGACGCCCTCGGGATCGCGCTGCCCCAGCACCTCGCCCTCGGGCAAGACGATCGACGGAGGCGGAGCGACGAACGCGTCACGCGGCGGAGCGCCGGCGTCGACGGAGGGATCACCGCCACACGCGGCGAGCACGAGCGCGAAGAGAGCAGAGGCCGATCGCATGGCCGGTGAGGCTATCACCGAGCGGGCGCGCTTTTGCTCGCTGGCTCGCTCAGCGCAGGCGGTCCGTGATCCGCCTCACCACCCTCGGGTGGTTCATGATGAACGTGTGGATCGCGGGGACCACCTCGTGCTCGATCCCTGAGAGACGCGTCTCTTGCACCGCGACGATCCCGTCGTTGGGCTGACCGTCGAAGGGCAGCTTCATCCGCGGTCCTGCGTCCCCCGCGAACACGATCGTGTTGGCCCGCGGCTGAGGGATCGAGAGAAAGAACGCGGGGTCCGTGAGCCGTCGACCGGCGTCGCCCGTGAGCAAGCGGAACACGTTGCCCGCGAGCGGCAGGCTGCTCACCAAGCGCGCGATCGCCGCCGCGTTGTTGGGCGGCGCCAGCATCGCGATCTGCTGCGGCAGCCGCTCGAGGCTGGGCTCCGCCAAGCGATAGAGGATGTTGCCCAGCGAGTGCCCGATCACCGCGTAGGGCTGATGAATCGCAGACAGCTCGCGCGCGAAGCGCTGGCTCAGCTGATCGATCGAGCTGGTCCGCACCCCGTAGCCGAAGGAGCTGGTGCTGTGTCCCGCTTCGTTCAGGCGTCGGCTCAACCGCGCCATCGATCGCGGGGTGCGGCCCATGCCGTGGATCAGGACGACGTGCATCGCCGATCGATCAGCGCGGGCCCACGGGGCATCGGCTTCTTCGCGGACCCGGCGCAGCGTCCGGGTCGCGGCCTGGAAGCGCTCGAGCCAAGTGTCGCGCTCGGCCTCGTCGACGATGCCCGCGACCATGAAGGTGCCGTCGTCGTGGAAGACGATCGCGGCGTACGTCATCGCGGCGTCGGGCTCGCCCTCCTCGGGGCTCGCGTTCTCTTGCAACCCTTCGACCTCGCAGCCCTCGAGCTCATCCGTCTCGATCTCGCCGCGGGTGCGCGCGTTCTCCTCGGAGACCGGGCCCGCCTGAAAGAGGATCTCCTCGCAGACCTCGACCCGCTGCGCCGCGGGCACCGCGACGGGGATCGACATCACGAAGAGGCGGGGCTCCGCGGGCGAGGGCGGAACGGCCGCGCCCGGCAGCGTGTAGACGACGGGGCTCGAGCTGCCGCGATCGAGCACCAGGCCCTCGGGGCTGAGCGCGAAGCCGAGCGCCTGCTCGGCATCGATCGGGATCTCGCGGTTCCACTCCGCGCTGCGCACCGACGCGGTGACGAGCTCGCGGTAGCGCTCCGAGCGCTCCGCGAGGTAAGCGCCGATGACCGCGACCGCGCGATCCCCCGAGCGCGCGAAGAGCCACACCCGCTCGAGCTCCATCTCGCCGCTGGTCTGGCGATCGACGCCGAGCGTCGCCTCGCCGCCCGAGAACTCGATGGTGATCGGCTCGACCTCTTCTTCTGCGCCCTCGATCAGCTGGGTGCGGAAGGCCTCGAGCTGATCGTCCGGACCCTGGGTCTCGGCGACCAAGACCTGCAAGCGGCGGCGGGCGTGCACGAAGCCCGCGCCCGTCGGCAAGAGATCGCTGCCGCGCGGCGCGCGCAGGCGGATGCCGGTGCCGGGGACGGCGACGAGCTCGTCGAGCGGCAGCTCGCTCCGCTCGGCGCTCTCCTCACCGCTCGTCTCCTCTTCCGTCGTCGTCGTCGTCGTCGCCGCGGGGCCCCCGCAGCCCACGGCCAGCGAAAGGAGGATCGAGGTGATCATCCAGCTCGAGCGTGCGTGTGTCATGCGGTCTCCAATGTCTCTCGGTGCGAGTTTGTTCACGTCAGAGGGGATCGAGGGTGCGCACCCCGCGGCGATCGCGGTCGCGCTGCGCCGCTTGGCGCACGGCCTCGTAGAGCGCGCGCACGTCGGTGCGCACGCGGTCGATGCGCAGCTCTTTGGTGGTGCGGTCTTGGCACTCGAGGAGCAGGTTGCCCGTGCCCAGGATGCGCTGACCGAGCGGGAGCTCGACGACGAAGTCGACCACCCGGAAGAGATCGACCTGCTCGATGCGCTTGTCCGCGAGGCCGTACTCCACCACCACGCGGTGGTCGGTGATCTTGTAGTGGGTGCTCCGCGCCTTGGGGATCAAGTAGAGCAGCGCCAAGCCGAGCGTGAGGATCGTGAGCACGAGCTCGAGGACGCTCGCGATGGGCGCGGGCGTTCCCTCGAAGAGGATCTTCTCCGGCGCAGCGGGCTCCGCCTGCGCGGCGCGCTTGCGCGGAGGCTCACCGAGCGAGCTGCCACAAGAAGGGCAGAGCGAAGGCTGCGGCTCGGGCAGCGGAGCGTCGCAATGGGGGCAGGCCGTAGCCATCGGAGATCGCGCCGTTTACGGGAAAAGCCCCGCGCGAGCAAACATGTGATCCCCGAGGCGCCGCCGGCTCGGCGCCGCTGCGCTCAGAACGCGCCGGTCGCGCAGAGGGTGAAGCCTTCGCGCGAGGGCACGAGCGCGACGCGGAGGTCCGCTTCCGTCTCACCGCTCTCGAGGCCGACCAGGCCGTACGCGAGCTGGATCGCCGAGCCGATCCCCTGCAGGGCGAGCGCCCCCGCGAGCCCATCGATGCCCTGATCGATCGCCCACCCGATCCCGATCCCCGATGCCACCAAGCTCAGGCTCCCCCAGATCACCTCGAGCGTGGCCCACGCATCGTCGTGGTAGGTGAGCCCCGTCGCCGTCGCGACGGTGAAGGTCACGTCGAGCGCGACGACCCCGATCAGCCCGCCGGCCATGGGGAGCGCGACCTCGTAGCCATCGCTCGCGCGGGTGGGCGCCGCGGCGAGCGAGAGGGAGGAGGCCAAGAGGAGCGCGAGGGCAGTGGCACAGCGAGGCATGACGCCCGCGCGACTGCACGCGGCGGGCCAGAAGCAGCAGCAGTCTGGAAGGCGGAGGCGGGATGCTCTCGATCAGACCCGCGCCCGAGCCCGTGCCCGATTCAGAGACAGCAGCAGAGGCAGACGCAGAAGCAGACGCAGAGACAGCACATCGCGATCGTCGTGAACGTGATCGTGATCGTGATCGTGATCGTGGTCGTGAACGCTCTTCATCGAGCAGCAGAACCATGACGCTGAACGCGGCCGAAGGTCAGAAGCAGCGCAGCGGTAGCTGTCTCTGGTTCTGTCGCGGTCTCTCCTTCTGCCAGACCAAGAGATCGAGAATCCGAATCCGTGGATGCCCCCATCCGCCCGGTCCTCGGCCTTCGGCCTGCGGGCGGGCTGTTCCCCCAAATCGTCGCTCCGCTCCTCAGGGGGAACGCCGGCCGAAGATCCTCACGAACGTCGTCGAGCACTCAGGGACGTGAACCTGAGCGTGGTCGTGAACGTGAACGTGAACGTGAACGTGAACGATTCGCCGACCAACCGTGAAGCTCAATCAACCTTCGTAGGTATCAGACATCTGGGCCTCCCACGCGAATCGTACGCACACCTCGTTGCCGACCAGTGCGTATCCATCGTCCATCACGTTCACGCGTAGTTCCCGTATCGCCCACATGGTCGGAATCTGGATGTCTGTACATCCCAACAACGTCAGGAACTGACACTGAGCACGGCCCACGGTGTACAGTTGAATGGTGAGTCGGTCATGACTAGGCGAGTATCCCCAGAGACGCGCGGTTCCACCAACAAACAAATCTAGCGCTGGCTGGATATCGTCGATGTTCACGCTTGTCACCCCTACGGGTTCGCCGAAGATGGAGCGGTCTGCCGGGATCACAGGACGTTCGTCTCGTAGTGTCGAGGTTGTTTGCATTCGGTGCAACGGCCATCCTCGCTCGACATGCTCGAGTCAACCATTTCAGTCACAGGAGTTCAACGTCCTCGCCGCCAACCAGCGTCGACTAGAACAGCGACTGGGCTGCATCCTTGCGCTTGCGTCCGATCCCTCCGGCGTGTTCGCCTCCTCCCATGCTCTTCCGCTCGCTCGTGCTCGTGCTCGCGCTCTCGCTGCTCGGCTGCGGGGCGCGGACTGGGCTCGAGACGCCGCCTTCCACCGGCATGGACGCGGGCCCCATCGATGGCGGCCTCGATGCGCCGATCGACGTCGCGCGGGACACGCCGATGCTCGACGTCCCTGGGCTCGACGCGCGTGACACCGGCACCGATGCGCCCATCGACGCGGGTCGCGATGCGCCCGACGCGACGCTGCTCCCGCTGCTCGGATGCGCCGATGGCGAGCGCGAGGGCTTCCTCGATCGGGTGCGCCACGCGGCGATCGCGGGGTGCGGCGGCGGCTTCTCGGTGCCGGGTCTGTTGGTCGAGACCCCGCCGCGCTGCGGGCGCGCCGCGGGCGACGACGGCGACAACCCCACCGGCGTCGGCTGCGCAGCGGCCGACCTCTGCGCCGAGGGCTGGCACGTGTGCCGCAGCGCCGACGAGGTGATGGCCGTCAGCGTCCGGGGCTGCGACGGAGTCGCAGGCGGCGAGCCCGCGTTCTTCGCCACCCGCCAGAGCGGCCCAGGCTGCGGCATCTGCACCCGATCCGGAACCCGCTTGTGCGCGCGCGGCGAGTGCTCGATGGACTGCCGCCCCGATCCCACGCCGAGCAGCTTCATGGCGAATGACCTGTTCGGCTGCGGCACCCTGGGTGACGCCCCGAGCAGCAACTGCGCGCCGCTCGATCGCTTCTCCAACGACCTCTGCGGCGCGACCACCGCGCCCTGGTCATGCCCCGGATCCACCGGATTCGACGAAGCGCTGGTGGTCCAGAAGAACGGTCCCGAGCGCGGCGGCGTGCTCTGCTGCCGCGACTGACCGCAGCATGGGAGTCACGGGATCAGTCGGCGACGACGGACTCGGCGTCTTCGCAGATCGGATCGGTCGCGTCG